>CANQJQ010000041.1 GCA_947624265.1 Candidatus Gastranaerophilales bacterium | reverse complement strand
AGATGAATAAAGTCTTCCCGCACCTTCTTCTATTTTTGGTTTTTTGCCCGCAACATAAACCCAAGGGTCAATTAAACCTACCATGTGGTCAATTCTGACACCGCCGGGGTTTTCTTTAAACATTTTTTTATAAAGTTCCTTCATTAAAATCCCGCCTTCACCCAAAGAACCGTCAGGATTGAACAGTTTTTCAGGATCCATAACGGGGAAACCCCACATTTGACCGTCTTCCGAGAAATAATCAGGAGGACAGCCCAAATACCATCCTTTTAAGAAATATGCCTGATATGCCCAGTTATCACGGTCAGAAAATGCTACTTGCCTGTCGGCAATCATTTTCATACCTTTTGATTGAGCGTATTCTCTTGATTTATCGTTTTGCAGGGATATTACAAACTGGCAGAAGGAATAATATTCAATTACATCCGAATATTTTTCTTTCAATTCCTCAATTCTTTTTGCATATTGAACTTTTTGTTCTTCATTTTGCGGATTTAAAAGGTTTTTATCCGTTTCATTGTTCCACATCGGCCAGTAATCGTTATTGTGTTCAACGGTTAAGGCTTCATATAAAGAGTCTTTTTCAAGCCAAAATTTATTTGCTTCTTTATATTGTTCAAACTTTTGTTTAAGTTCAGGGCAATCGCATTTTTTAAAGTTTTCCCAAGCTTCTTTTAGTGCTTCATCCTGTGCATTAAAAATGTATGAGTATGCTGTTTTGTTTGTGTTTTTATTCGGGTTATTTTCCGTAATTTTATTATAAGTTTCTTTAGAAAGTATACAGTGCCATTCGTCGGTTGTTAACTGTTCCAAGTCAATAAACAAGGGGTTATTTGAAAAAATAGTACCTGTATAAGGTGAAGCGTCTATAGATTTAGTTTTACCCGCCGGTCCTAACTGGATATTATTGAAAACTCCCGATAAAAAGTCGATTAAATTTTTTGCGGAATTTGAGTTTACGCTTCCAAACCCCGTATTTTTGCCTGTTTCAGCAGGAAAGCTGTTAGCGTGAGCTATAAACGCTAAATTTTTCTTTCCTAATACGTTTAAAGCTTCTTTTATAATTGCTTTGCCTTCATCTGTAGTAAATGGTGATTTATTTTGTTCATCGCAGTAATTCATAATATACAGCCCCTTAAAAACTAACTTAATCTTATTTTATAATTCTCAAAAAGATTTTACAAGTTGTTTATGATAGAATTAACCCTATAGGGGAGATAGTATGCACGAAATATTTATAAAAATGAACGAATTTTTCCAGTCAATGGGTGTAGAAGGATTAGCACTAAATTCATTTATAGAAAGTTTTTTTCTTGTTCCCCCGCCGGATTTTTTGTTAATAGCAATGGATTTGGCAAACCCTGCCAAGGCTTTATTTTATGCTTTAATTTGTACAATTGCTTCGGCTTTTGGCGGCGTAATCGGTTATGGCATAGGTTATTGGGGCGGACGTCCGGCTTTTAATTGGCTTTTTAGAAAAGGGGGTAAGGAAAAATTTGAAGCAGTGGAAAAGCTTTATAATAAATACGGTACTTTGGCTGTTTTCTTTTCTGCATTTACTCCTATTCCTTATAAAGTATTCACTATTGCAAGCGGAATTTTGAGTATGAATTTTTTTAAATTTATGCTTGCAAGTTTTTTTGGCAGAGGTTTAAGATTCTTTATAGTAAGTATCGTTTTAATGCTTTTTGGAGAAGCAATAAAACAGTATATTGAATTGGTTATTATTGCCGTAACTGTTATAATTATTCTGTTTTTTGTAATCTTGTATAAAAAAAGAAAATCATTAATTAAACAAGAATAACGCAAATTTTATTTTTACTTTTTTTATAATAAATACATTATGAATATAAATAAAATAAGCTTTAAAGGTACATATTCCATAAATAATAAAACTTTACACAAGGATGTAAAGAACAAAATTTGTGCAAAAGAGGGCATTTATAATATGGAATTTGACAAAGGAAATTGGAGAAATTCCCAAGATATATTATTTATTCATACACCTGATTCAAAAGATAAAAAATTAGAACGATTATTATCTAAATTAAAAGTTCCTTATATAAAAATTAATGAGCAAGAAGCCCTTTCACCTGCTAATATATTTGCAAGAACAGTATTGTCAAAGGATGCCCAAAGCAGAAATCTTTCAATTGTAATGGCAGATACAACTATACTTGATATGGAATTGAGAAAAAATCGGCGCTCTTATGTGGGACACAATGGTAAAAACGGAATAGATGCAAGATACCATGACTTTATAAATTACTTAAAAACCAATCAAACTATTGAAGCTCCCGAAATATATTTAAGAAAACGGGATGATGGTGAAATTGTTACTAAAGTGTATGACGGCAGACACAGAATTGCTGTTTTCAGAGATATGGGATTTAAAGAAATCCCTGTTGCAATTGATGAAAAATCTTTTATCCTTGCGCAAGAGATAGGTTTATTATAAATTTTTGAACCATTTTTATTTTTTTTCGTTTTAGAGATTATAATATAGTTAGTTGATTAATATAAAAATAAAATAGTTTATAATAGCATCAATACTATGAAAATGGCTTATAAGATAAGAATATATTTAATAACTGCGGCATTTTTAATAATGTCATTAAGTTCTTATGCCGTAGAAGATATAGAAAAAGGTGTTACTTTAAGTGTAAATGATTGTATAGAAATAGCAATAAAAAACAGTCCCGAAGTTGAGATTTATAAAGATTATATAGACCTGCAAAGTGCAAGAGTCGGACAAAGCAAAGCAAGTTACTTCCCTTCAATCGGAGCTTCGGGGGGTTATGACTTTACTAATTCCGAAAATCGATACAGAACCTCAAACAACAAAAATTTTTCCGCACAAATATATTTAAGCCAATTAATATACAGCTTCGGAAAAGTGTTTTCACAGGTAAAAATGCAGAAGTTTTATAAAATTGCTGCCGAATACGATTATCAAAATGCGATTTTAACAACATCAAACAGGGTAAAATCCGCATATTACGGTGTACTTGCGGCAAAGGCTAATGTTGATATACAAAAAGCTAATGTTTTGGTTAATGAGCGTCAATATAACAGGTCAAAAGCCTTTTTTGAAGAAGGCTTGGTTTCTAAAATTGACCTTGTTAATCAGGAGGTTTATTTAAGCGACGCAAAAATAAGCTTGGTAAATGCCGAAAATATTTATCAAAATGCTATTGTTAACTTAAATAATGCTATGTATATAACGGATGCGCCTGATTATAATATTGAAAATACCGAAACATTTAATTTTAAAGATAATTATGCCGAAGTAAATCTTGTAAATATAGCAAATACAACAACAAAAGACGACGGCACAATTGAGCCCAAAGATGCGGTTTTAACCATGCAGGTTGAAAAAACCGATATTTTGGAAAACTATAAATTCACAAAATATCCCTATACACTTAAAGAATCAATAGACAGAGCCTACAAAAACCGTCCGGATTTGTTATCTATGCAAGCTACAAAAGATGCAGTTAACGAGGCTTTAAAATACTCCAAAAGAGAATACCTTCCTAACCTTACGGGGCAGGTAGGTTATAACTGGGCGAATAATACACTTTATTCAACAAACGGGTTTAATATAGGTGCTTATATTTCAACTAACAATTTAAACTTTATGGAAACAAAATTAAAAATTAAAGAAAGTAAAGTTCAACTTGATATAGCAAAGAAGAATGTTGATATGGTTAAGAAAAACATATATTTTGAGGTTCAAAGCGCTTATATAAATATGATTCAGCTTGAAAAAAACATACCATTAATGCAGACAAAAGTTAAACAAACCCTTGAAAACTATGAACTCGCTGATGCAAGATATGAAGTGGGTTTAGGTAACTTTATTGAGCTTCAGGACGCAAAAGAAAACTATAATAATGCTCAAAGAGATTACGTCCAAAATATTTATAATTATAACGTTGCTTTAACTAATCTTCAAACCGCTATGGGAGAAAAATAATGAAAAAAATTCTTATTCCGATTTTAATAATATTAATTATAGTACTTCCTTTTATAATGGCTAAAAAAAGCGGGAAAGTAAAATATACAACCGCACCTGTCAAGCTAAGGACAATAACGCAGATAGTTGAAGCAACCGGGACTATTGAGCCGGTTAATACAGTTGATATAGGTTCTCAGGTATCGGGATTAATCAGCGATATTTATGTTGACTACAATTCCGAAGTTGAAAAAGGTCAATTGCTGGCACAGATAGATACATCTTTATTTGAAGCTCAGCTTCAGCAGGCAACGGCAAATATTAATAATGCAAAGGCGACTTTAGCCAAAAATCAGGCGGTTTTGGACTATGATACAAAAACTTATAAAAGATACAAAAATCTTTATAACAGAAACTTAGTTTCAAAAAATGATTTGGACTCTGCAGAATCCGCTTATAAATCAGACTTAGCCCAAGTAGCAGCGGCTAGAGCATCTATTATGCAGGCTCAGGCAAATTATGCAACGGCATCCGCCAATATGCGCTACACAAAAATAATCTCGCCCGTTAAGGGTATAGTTATTTCTAAAGAAGTAGAAGTCGGACAGACCGTAGCTGCAAGTTTCCAAACACCTACATTGTTCCAAGTGGCGGAAGACTTAACTAAAATGCGTATTGAAACAAGTGTCTCGGAAGCCGATATAGGTAAAGTTAAAGAAGGTCAAGAGGTTGAATATACGCTCGACGGCTATCCCGATAGCACTTTTTACGGTAAAGTTATTCAAGTCAGATTATCTCCCACAACAGAATCCAATGTTGTAACTTATACGGTTATTATTGAAGTTGAAAATAACGAGGGTAAATTAATGCCGGGCATGACCGCTAACGTATCAATAATAACGGATAAAAAAGAAAATGTATTAACCGTTCCGAATACCGCACTAAAGTTTACAACGGCAGATAATAAACAAAAATATGACCATAAAGGAATTTGGATAGAGAAAAAAGGTAAACCCTGCAGAATAAATATTGAGACGGGTGTAAGTAATGATTCTTATACCGAAATTATTTCAAATGAGATAAAAGAGGGCGATAGGGTTTATATCGGTAAAACAATGAACGGAAAAAAAGAACAAATGAGGGTTCCAAGACTTTAATATGAGCTTGATTGAAGTAAAACATGCAATAAAAACCTATCAAACAGGTGATGAAAGTTTTAACGCGCTTGATGATGTTTCTTTGAGCATCGAAGAAGGTGAGTTTGTTGCAATAATGGGAACATCAGGAAGCGGAAAATCAACCTGCATGAATATGCTCGGAACTTTGGATAAACCCAATTCAGGCAGTTATCATTTGGACGGTGTGGATGTTTTATCACTATCGCCCGATGAATTGTCAGATATCAGAAACGTAAAACTCGGGTTTGTTTTTCAAGGGTTTAACTTAATACCAAGGACATCGGCACTGGATAATGTGGAACTTCCCATGATATATAAAGGAATCTCCGAAGAAGAACGCCATGAAAGGGCAAGAAGAGCATTAAAAATAGTGGGTTTGGAAAAAAGAGAAGATCACATGCCAAACCAGATGTCGGGCGGTCAGCAGCAAAGAGTAGCTATCGCAAGAGCCATAGTAAACGACGCACCTTTGATACTTGCTGATGAACCTACAGGTAACTTAGATACCAAAACAAGCATTGAAGTTATGGAGTTCTTTGTTAACTTAAATAATCAAACAGGTAAAACAATAGTACTTGTAACACATGAACCTGATATTGCGGAATATTGTAAAAGAGTAATTCGTTTTAAAGACGGCAAAATAGTATCGGATATGCCGAAAACCGAGTGGCAAAAAACAAGGACAGCGCAAACATAATGATAGATTATAAATCGACAATGAAAATGGCAATGAATTCACTAAAAGTGAATAAACTACGTTCTGCCTTAACGAGTTTGGGTATAATTATCGGTGTAAGTGCTGTTATTATAATGCTTGCAATAGGTACCGGAGCAAGTAAAAAAGTACAGGAAAATATGGAATCCATGGGGTCAAATATGCTTACAATCCGTTCAAGTTCCGCAAGAACGGGCGGGGTAAGCATGGGAATAGGAACAAGACCCACACTGACATTAAAAGATGCGATTGCCATTCAAAAGAATGTTGCGAATGTGGATGCCGTTGCACCTGCTTCAAGTGAAGGTAAACAGTTGATGTACGGTAATCAAAACTGGCAGACAACAGTATATGGGACAACTCCGCCATATTTATATATAAAAAACTACGAAATAGAATCGGGCAGAGGCTTTACTTTTGAAGATGTAAAAAACAGCGCTAAAGTTGCCGTCATAGGTTCAACTGTCGCCACAGAGCTTTTTGGGGATGTTTCTCCCATCAATAAAGTTATAAGAGTGGGGAATGTTCCATTTAAAGTTTTAGGAACGCTTAAAGCAAAAGGTTCTCAAGGTCCTTTTGATCAGGATGATTTAATTTTTATTCCCATAACTACCGCGCAAAAGAAATTATTCGGAGTGAGTTTTCCCGGAACTGTTAAAATGATTATAGTAAAAGGTCTGGATGGCGACACTCTTAATGATGTTGAAAAAGATATAACTGAGCTTCTTGCTATGCGTCATAACATAGGTAAAAACCAAGTTAACGATTTTGAAATAAGGAATTCTGCCGAATTTCAGGAAAAAATGAAATCAACGGTTAAAACTTTTGCAATACTTTTGGCTTCAATAGCTTCCGTATCTTTACTTGTAGGCGGTATAGGAATTATGAACATAATGCTGGTATCCGTTACGGAAAGAACGAAAGAAATAGGTATAAGAATGGCAATAGGGGCAAGAGCATCGGATATCAGGCAGCAATTTTTAATTGAATCCTTTATGCTCTCTATGATAGGCGGACTTATAGGAGTTATAACAGGTATTTTAGGTGCAAAATCCGTTGAATTCTTTTCGGACGGAATGAGTGTTTCCATTTCCTTATTTTCAATATTTTTATCACTCGGATTTTCGGGTTTGGTCGGAATAGCCTTCGGATATTATCCCGCATATAAAGCTTCACTTCTTAATCCTATTGATGCTTTAAGGTATGAATAATACATTACATATAAGCATTAACAAGCTTTTTGACTTCATTAGCGGGAACGGCAAATCCTATACCGATATTAGATTTATTATTATCAGGGTTAAAAATTGATTGGCTGATGCCGATTACTTCGCCGTTTGCATTCAAAATGGGGCCTCCTGATGACCCGGGGTTTATCGCGGCATCAGTTTGAATTTTATTTTTTTCATAATCAATTCTTGAAACAATTCCTGTGGTTAAAGTTCCGTTAAAACCAAAGGGATTGCCTATGGCAAGAACTTTCTGCCCGACTTTTACCAAAGAAGAATCCCCGAGCCTTATTGTTGGTAAAGGATTTAAAGGTTTTATCCTTAAAAGTGCCAAGTCTCCGTTTTTATAATCTGACGGTATACGTTCTGCTTTATATGTTTCGCCATTTGATGTTGTTACTTCAATGTAAGAAGAATCATCTACAACATGCGAGCTTGTTAAAATTATTCCGCTCTTATTGATAATGCACCCAGTACCGCTTGACAGTCCGTCTTTCATTTGTGCTTCAACCAATACTATAGCCGGGTTTATTTTCTCGTAAACTGTGACGTTAATGAATTCTTCACCTTTATAATCGTTATCTTTTGAATATACCGCATTATTTATTAAGATACCGCTGATAAAAGAAACCGCTAATATCAAAATAACGGATAAAAATTTTAAATGTTTCGACATACTAACCTTATATCTCCCTTACATAAGATATTTAACCCGTTTTTTTAATTATCCGCATTAGTAATAAAGTGTGTAATTTTGACAATTAAAGCCGTTATTATAACTTCAAATTAAGTATAAAATATTGTTATAACCAAATGTTTTATTTTATAATTTAAATAGAGGGAATATGCTAAAAACAATATTTAAAAGTAATCTGATAAAAACTTTGGAAAAAGTAGCCGGAGAAGAAAATGTATTAAGTTCGCGTGAAGCACTTTATGTTTATTCAACAGATTCTACCAATATTATAGATGCTGAAGAACAAGCTCAAGCTGTAGTTTTTCCGATTTCGACACAACAAGTAAGCGAAATTATGAAATATGCTTATAAAAAAAATATATCGGTTATTCCAAGGAGTGCGGGTACAAGTGTTTGCGGAGCATGTTTGCCGAAAAAAGGCGGTATTATTCTTGATTTTTCCAAAATGAACAGAATTATAGAAATTAATAAAGATAATTTATTGTGTAAAGTTGAACCCGGAGTTATAGTAGAGGACTTACAAAAAGCAGTAGAAAAATATGATTTATTTTACCCTCCCGATCCTTCAAATTTAAAGGTTTCAATGATTGGCGGAAGTATCGGTTTATCCTCGGGCGGGCCTCATACCTTTAAATACGGTTCTACAAAAGATTTTATAATTGATTTAGAGGTGGTTTTATCAGACGGGACTATTATTCATACAGGTTGTGAATGTTCTAAAAATGTAACAGGCTATAATCTTACTCAGCTTTTTATAGGCTCTGAAGGAACTCTTGGGCTTATTACGCAAGCCGTAATCAGACTTATCCCGAAACCCGAAGCAAAAAAAGTTATGCTTGCTTATTTTGACACTTTAGAGGATACTTCTAAAACAGTTAATGATATAATTTCCAATTTAATAACTCCTTCTGTTATTGATTTAATTGATAAAAATACTATTCAAACAATAGAAAGCTTTTATCCTTCAGGTTTATTAACGGATAAAGAGGCTGCTTTATTAATTGAAATAGACGGATTTATGTCCAATTTGGATGAGCAATATCAAAAAGTAATTGAAATATGTAAAAATAATAATTCGGCATATATCCAAACGGCACAAACAAAAGAGGAAGAAGAAAAAATCTGGATATCAAGACGCTCATCTTTCGGTGCAACAGCTAAACTTGCGCCGAATGTGGTAACCGAAGATGTGGTTGTACCCAGAGAAAATATAGTAAAATTGGTAAAAGGTATCAGACAAATTTGTGATAAATATAAACTTAAAACGTGCATTATGGGGCATATAGGTGATGGAAATATTCATCCTAATATTGCACTCGATTTAAGAAACAAAATTGAAAAAGAAAATTTCTTAAAAGCTAAGGCTGAACTTTTTGAACTGGCAATAAGTTTAAAAGGTACTCTATCGGGTGAACACGGGATTGGTTGTGAAAAATCGGAATTTATAAGTAAAGCTGTGGAACCTGATACGCTTAAACTCATGAAACAAATAAAAAAACTGTTTGACCCTAAAAATATATTAAACCCCAATAAAATTTTTTCGGAGGATTAATGACATACTGCATAATTCAAACTACTGCATCAAATGAAGAAGAAGCAAAAAAAATAGCAAAAGCTTTGGTCGAAAAAAAACTTATTGCATGCTGTTCAATAATACCTAAAGTTTATTCCATATACACTTGGCAAAATTCACTTTGCGAAGAAAATGAGTCTTTAATGATAATGAAATCAAAAACCGAACTCTATTCTCAAATAGAAAAAGAAATTAAAGAGCTTCACTCGTATGAAGTACCTGAAATAATTAGTATTCCTATAAATGCAGGAAGCAAAGAATATCTAAATTGGATAGAAGAACAAACATAATTCAATTCACAATTTTTAACATGATTTTTCAATTTTGTAAACTTTAGCCTCCAAAATTTTTTTATATAAATATATATTTAAACGGGGGATTAGGATGGTTTTATCTGTAAGCAGTAATTATAATATTTATAATTCTCAACAAAAAAATGTAAATACTGAAAATAATAATAAAACACAAGAAAACAGTTCATGGTTTTCTGATTGGTTAGATAATAAAGATAAAGTTTGTACGGATAACGCAGATGATGGCAAGTTATCATTTAAAGAAGCGGCTTCTTCTTTCGGGAAGGGTCTTTTAGGAGTTGTAAAATCCGTAATAAAACACCCGATAAAAACAGGTCTGGCAGTAGCCGCAGGAGCCGCATTAACGGTAGCAACGGGCGGAGCTGCACTTCCCGTATTAGTTGCGGCAGGTGTTACTATAGGTACAGGTCAAATAGGTTACGGAATATATAAAGCCGCTACTGCAAAAACAGACGGAGAAGCAAAACAAGCATTTGAAACAATCGGAAACGGTACATTCGCCGTTACGGCTTCGGCACTGTCAGCTAAAGGAGCTTTAAATGCTGCATCTAAAGCAGGAGTATCATCCGCAAATACAGCAAAAGATGCAAATATAATTCAATCAACCGTTAATTGTTTTAAAACTGTACCTAACGCAATAACACAAAGTGCTAAAAACATAAAAGGTAATTTTTTAACTGCTGCAACAGGAACAATACATGCAAATTCAAATGCACTAAGAAAAGGGCAGGTTGGATATATGAGCAAAGCTAATGAAGCTCAAGCATATAGATTTAATCCTAACGGAACGGAAGAAGAAATATTGGCAAATAATCCCGGTGTATTTAAAGATGCAAACGGTCATTATTGCATACCTAATAAATGGAATCCTGAGGAACCTTATATAATAGATACATCAAAAGAACAAATGATTATGATGTACGACGGAACAAGCGATATGGCAGTATGCGACGGAGGAGTATTTAATGGTTCGTACGTTGATACTGCGGCATTTAAAGCTACAGGCGAATTAAATTATCAAAATCCGGCAAATTTAGAGTACGGTAAAGTTGTTAATGTTACGAAACAAGCCCCGGGAGCTTTTAAGATAGTACCTGAAAGCACTAAAGTACAAACACTTGAAGGAGTTAGAACTGTTGGCACTGGAGAAGTAATAGCTATTGACCATACAGGCAGTCCTTATGTAACTACAGCATCCAATATATTAAAAAGAAATATCCCTCTTGATACAGAAAAATCAGTAAAAGGATTTGAAGTTTTAAAACAACTTACGGAAAATTAAAATAAAAATCTATTATAAACAAAAATAGTATTCCTGTTTGGGATACTATTTTTTATGTACAAAATAATATATAATAAGCAAAAAAGGTAAAAATTATTTTTAGATTTCTACAAAAAGAAAAAGAACCCCAATATACAATTAAAATGAACTATGATAAATCAAAACCGCTTACCAAACGCAATATCATAGAATTTATGCGTGATTGCGGAATTGAAGTTAAAACAAATACCAAAGCTCGCGGAAATCAGGGGTTATACCAAAAGAACAGAATAGATATCTCTCGTAACCTAAAAGAGGATAAGGCAATTTCCGTACTTGTACATGAATTTGCGCATTATATTCACAATAAAATTGATAGAGATTTTATTAAAAACGGCGGTTCGCTTGAAAAATTATTTGATACGGAAAATATAAATGAAATAAAATCCGAACTGGTTCAAGTAACCCGTCTTACCGATAAAAGTTCAAGATTAACGGTATTTACGGACGCAAAAGAAGAAACATCAAAAACCATAAAGGATATGCAAAGTGCAATAAAACGTGAATTTCCGAATTTTTTAAGGTCGAAAAAATTTCCTGAATTTGAGCGATATATTAAGAACTCGGATGCCAGATATCTTGTAAAGTATGATGCTATAAGATTAAAGAAAGGTTTCTTTATAAAAAAAGAACGGGTGTTAAGCGTAAAAAATCTTACACAAGATTTTCCAGATATGCCAAAGGCATTTCAAATATATATAAGGCTATGTTCGCTTAAAAGAAAGCAATCAAAACTTACAAGAAGAATAAGTAAATTAACCAAATATTATGAAAAACCTACAGAACTGTTTGCAAGATATGTTTCAGGATATTTTATGACTCCTGAAACTATAGAAACCGTAGCGCCAGTAACTACACGTCAATTTTTACATCTTCTTGAAAAAGGATATTATAAAGAACTTAAAGATTTATTTGAAATATTTCAAAAAAAATATTAAAATCAGTTTATGAAAAAAGTTACGGCATACGTTCATACCCATTGGGACAGAGAGTGGTACAGAGAATTTGATGAATTCAGATTAAGATTACTTGAAGTTTTTGATAATGTTATTGAAATGCTTGAAAAAGGTGATTTACCTTGTTTTTACTTTGACGGTCAGACTGCCGCATTAGAAGATTATCTTGAAATAAGAAGCGAGAAACTGCCGTTGATTAAAAAATTAATAAAAGAAAAGAAACTGAGAATAGGTCCTTTTTATTGTTCTTCCGACAGTTTTTTGGTTTCGGGCAAATGTTTAATAAAAAATCTTGAATTTGGTATTAACTATGCAAAAAAGCTTGGAGAAACGGATTTTATAGGTTATATTGCAGACAGCTTCGGGCACAGTAAAGATATTCCGATACTCTTTAAACATTTCGGGATTGATAAAGCTATGCTTTGGCGCGGGTTGGGAGATTTGGATGCCGACCTTAATTGGGACGGGATACAAGTTACAAATTTAATTCAAGGCTATTTTCAAGACTTTTTAAACCTTGATAAACCAGTTGAAGAAAAATCACAACTGTTAAAAAAATACCTTGATAAAATTGCATTAAAAAGCGGTGAGAATGTTTTACTTCCGATTGGCGGCGACCACCTTGCAGCCGCTAAAAATATAAAAGAACAAATAAAAGCATTAAATAAAATCTATAAGGACTATGAAATTAAAATATCTGAGCCTTTTGAATACTTTAAAAAAATAAAAAAACGGCAAAAGGCAGAAGGCGAGTTTTTAGAAAATTCTCTCAATTTTATACTTCCCGGGGTTTATTCAACAAGGCTATATATAAAGCAGGCAAATTCTTATTCTCAGCATATTCTCTCTGATATAACCGAGCCCTTGGAGCAAATTGCACGAAAATATTTTAAAGTTAAAGACCGAAGTGCAGAAATAAATTACGCATACAAACTTCTTATACAAAATCAAGCTCACGACAGCATATACGGCTGCAGTTTGGATAGTGTCTGCGCTGAAGTAACGGAGAGATACAGAAAAGTTGATACCACGGCAAACGGAATTATTAAAAGAATAATAAGGGATTTATCCGACAATAACGCGCCTTTAGCCATAATAAATTTGTCTAAATATCCCTACTCGGGTGCAGTAAAAGTTATAACCGATAAAAAACTTAATTACTTAAAAATCACAAGGCATAAAGGTTTTACCGATGAAAAACTTTATGATATAAACCAAATTCCAATAACAGAAGACTATACAACCCTGAATGAATATTTAATAGATGTTAAAAACCTTCCCCCTATGTCTTTAACACATATTAATAAACAAAATATCTGCACTGAAAAGCACCTTAAAACAGGCAAAAATTTTATCGAAAATAAAAATATTAAGTTTGAAGTTAAACAGGGAAAAATTACGGTTACGGATAAACAAACAAATAAAACATATAACGACTTTATTACAATAACGGATTTAGCTGATATCGGCGACAGCTACAATTTTGGAGCTTTAAAGGGTGATAAACCCGTTAAAGCAAAATTAAAATCAGCAAAATTAAAGACGCAAAATTCCGTTTTTGCTTTAATGAAACTTGTATATGAAATCGATATTCCGCAAAAATCCACATCAAAAGGTAGAAGCAAAAAAACATACAAGCATAAAATAAATCTTGAAACAACACTTTATAATCAGGCAAAACATATTGAATTTAAAGCAATTTGGGAAAATAAGAGCAAAGACCATATTTTAAAACTCGGATTTAATTTAAAAGAAAAGATATATTCAACGGTAAATGAAGATTTGTTTTCAACCGTTGAACGCCATTTTAATCCAGATTTTGACATAAATAAATATCTGCCCGCACCGCGCGGCAGGGAAATAAAACCAAACACTTCTGTGATGCAGAGGTTTATGATGACGCAAGGTTTTGGTATTATAACAAAAGGTTTAACAGAGTACGAGATAATAAAAAACAGTGTTAATTTAACCCTTTTACGCTCAATTGGAGTAATATCAAATCCGCACAATCCGACTCGCGGGACTCCTGCAGGCCCGCCCTTGGAGACTCCCGAAATGCAATGTTTAGGTATGAATAAAGCAGAATTTGCTATTGCCTTTACAAAATCTCCCAAGGATATGTATGCGCTTGCGGATACATTTTATAAGTGCTGTTTAACTTTAAATACAAGCTTGTCCGATACTGCCTTTTAATACAAATTTTCGGTTGATTAAATCTTTTTTTCAGTATAATATTTTAATGGAATAATTAGGATAGTTAGGGAAAGTTCTGCCCGCGGAGGAAAAAAGATGTCAAAAAGACGCGTAGTAGTTACAGGTATGGGATGTGTAACACCTTACGGCATAGGTGTAGATAAGTTATGGACAAACCTTATAAACGGAATTAGCGGAATAAAAGAACATAAACTTGATAAAGAAAAACATCTTGTAAAAGTAGCGGGACAAGTACCCGATGACATCAATGTTGAAGCATATATTGACTCTAAAGAAGCTAAAAGACTTGATAAAAGTATAATTTATGCTCTTATTGCGGCAGAAGAAGCATACAAAGATTCAAAACTGGACTTAACAAAAGAAGATTTAACAAGAATAGGAACAATAGTATCAACGGCAGCAGGCGGACTTGTAGTTGTTACAACCGGTTATGAAGATATGATGAAAAGAGGGTTTCATAAATGCTCTCCTTTTACCGTTCCTATGATGATAGCAAATATGGCGTCGGGAAAAGTTTCAATAAAATTCGGCTTAAGAGGCCCGAGTAAAGCGGTATTATCGGCGTGCGCAACAGGTGCGCATTCTATTGGGGACTGCTGCCGTACAATACAATACGGCGACGCCGATATCATGTTTGCAGGCGGAGCGGAATCAAGCGTTTGTGATTTTGGGATAGGTGCATTTACAAGTGCAAGAACTCTTTCTAAAAGTACAAGACCTCCAAAAGAAGTATCAAGACCTTATGATAAAGACCGCGACGGATTTGTACTATCAGAAGGCGGAGCTGTATTAATACTGGAAGAAAGAGAACACGCACTTGCGCGCGGAGCAAGAATTTATGCGGAATTAACAGGTTACGGACAAAGTTCGGACGCTTATGATATGGTAGCCCCCGACCCCGAGGGCAGAGGTGCGGAACTTGCAATTCGCAACTGCTTAAAAGAAGCAAACAAACAGCCTAAAGATGTTGATTATATAAATATGCATGGAACAAG
>CANQJQ010000040.1 GCA_947624265.1 Candidatus Gastranaerophilales bacterium | reverse complement strand
AAGTGTTTCTTATTCTAAAATATATTGGCCGGATGATTGGAAATTAACTGTTTTAATTCCTGACTATGAACTGGATACAAGTATTGCAAGATCAGTTTTACCTGAGAATATTCCTTTAGCTGATGCGGCATATAATGTAAGAAAATGCTCTATGCTTATTGATGCTGTCTATAGACGCGACAGTGAGCTGATGAAAAAATGCTTAAAAGATAAACTTCATCAACCTTACAGAGAAGAACTTATTAAAGGATTTAAAGAATTAACTCAATTAACTGAAAATAAAGAAGATATTTTGGGTTGTGTTATTTCAGGTTCGGGGCCTACAATATTAATTATTTCTCAAAATAACGGATTTGAAAAAATTGAAAATGAAGTAAATCAAGTTTTTGATGATTTAAATGTAAATATAGATATAAGAACTTTAAATATTGAAAATGAAGGCAGTATAGTTGTATAAAGGAGAGATAAAATGAAAAAATCCATAAAAGATTTAGGCGACATTAAAGGAAAAAAAGCTCTTGTAAGAGTTGATATAAATGTTCCTTTGGATGAAAACAAAAACGTAACCGATGATACAAGAATTCAGGCAATTTTACCTACTTTGAATTTCTTAAAAGAAAAGGGTGCTAAAATTGTTTTAATGGCACATTTAGGCAGACCAAAAGGTGAAAAAAACCCTGAATTTACACTTGCACCCGTTGCAAAATATATGTCAAAACTTTTGGGTGAAGAAGTAATGTTTATTCCTGATGTTGATATGGCTGAAGAAATGCTTAAAAACTTAAAAGACGGTCAAATAGCACTATTGGAAAATATCAGATACTATAAAGAAGAAGAAGCAAAAGACGATGATATGACTTTTGCAAACAAGCTGGCAAAACTTGGTGATTTTTATGTAAATGACGCATTTGGTGCAGCTCACAGAAACCATACTTCAACGGCTAAACTTGCTAAAGTTTTAAAACCTGCAGTATCAGGCTTATTAATGGAAAAAGAAATCAGATGTTTATCACAAGCTCTTGATAATCCGACAAGACCGTTTACGGCTGTTGTAGGCGGTGCTAAAGTTTCATCTAAAATCGGAGTTTTAGAAAATCTATTGGATAAAGTTGATAATATGATTATCGGCGGAGGTATGGCTTATACATTTGTTAAAGCTAACGGCGGTAAAATAGGTAACTCTATTTGCGAAGATGACCAGCTTGATGTTGCAAGAGCAATCGAAAAGAAAGCTCAAGAAAAAGGCGTTAAACTTGTTATGGCAACAGATGTGCTTGTTACTAATGATTTTTCAGGCAACGGAGAAAACAAATTCGTTAAAATTAATGAAATTCCTGACGGATTTGAAGGTGTTGATGCCGGCATGGATTCAAGAAAAGCTTTTGCTGATGTATTAAAATCATCAAAAACAATATTGATGAACGGGCCTGTAGGTGCTTTTGAAAATCCTAAATTTGCGGAAGGTACAAAAACAGTACTTCAAGCAATAGTTGAAGCAACCAAAAACGGTGCAACATCCGTTATCGGTGGTGGCGATAGCGTATCTGCCGCTAAAAAATTCTGTAAAGCAGAAGACTTCACTCATGTATCAACAGGCGGCGGAGCTTCTTTAGAATTTATCGAAGGTAAAATTCTCCCCGGTGTTGCTGCTTTAGATGACAAATAATCATTAAAATAAATAGAAAAAACCTCCTTTTTATATAAGGAGGTTTTTTTTATCTTTAACGTTAAATTTTTTACATTTTTGGGCAATTTAATGTATGAAAAGGATTATAATAATTCCCTTTAAAATACTTATATTTCCGAAAAAACAGAAATGATAGCTATTAATAAAATATTAATTTTTGTAACGGTTTTATAAAATTACATAAAGAAAAAAATATTTGAGTCGATAAAAAATTTATTCAATTTTGTAAAAATAACATGAGGATGATAAATATGAATAATATAATTAAATCCCCAAAAACCTCTCGGGGGGGGGTAAAAAGGACTAATAATTTATTGTTGATTGCAGTCTTTGCAGGGTGCATGTCTTTTGGTATTTCACCTGCTAATGCTGAAAATTCTAAAATTGAATTTCCTTCAGTACCTAAAGAATTAAATCAAACAAATGAAGTTTATCCCGAAAGTTATTATACATTGACGGAAACTACTGTTGCGGACACGTCAAGAATTCCTGACGGAGTAGTAACAAAGTATGAAAAGCAAAAGGTTACAAAATACTATGACCCCGTAACAGGTGATGAAGTTGATAAAAATGATTTAGAAGAAGGGGTTAAATATAGAGAAGTACAATTTTATGAACTCTTTCCAAAATACTATAAATTGGAACCAAAAAAGACTAACTATGGTGAAGGAAAAGATATTGCTTATTTTAAATGGGTACAAGACGAGAAAGGAGATTATTCTTTAAAACGAGTCTACTCTGAGCAAGATGCTCAAATAACCGTGCATTATGATGCAAATATTAATAAAAGAAAAGAAATTAATTCTCCCATTACTGAAGAAATAAAACAAGAATTTGTAGATTTGTCTTGTGAAAACGAAACCAAAGAAGTTTTGGGCGGGGCTATATACAACAATTCAACAATACAAAATATAAAAGGCGATTTTATAGGAAATTATACAAAAAGTAAAACATCTAATGCGGGAGGCGGAGCAATAGATAATAATTGGAACACAATAGGTGATATTACAGGTAATTTCATAGGAAATTATACAAAAAGTGAAACATCTAGTGCGCAAGGCGGCGCAATCGCTAATAATTTTGGCACAATAGGTAATATTAAAGGTAATTTCATAGGAAATTATACATATAGTGACGGAAAACCTCTCAGCGTTGAAGATAAAGAATATAAATATATACTCGGCGGAGCAATTATAAATACCGGTAGTGCTAAAACAGGCGATATAGAAGGAATTTTTGCCTATAACTATGCCCGTTCAAAATATGGTTGGGTAAAAGGCGGTGCTATATCAAACGAAAACGGTGCAACAATACAAAATATAAAAGGCGATTTTATCGGGAATTATATATATAGTGAAGACGCTAAGTCTGAAGGCGGCGCAATAGCTAGTGTTTTTGGCACAATAGGTAATATTACGGGTAATTTCATAAAAAATCATACATCCTCTAAGAATATTGAGGCGTACGGCGGAGCTATTATGAATTACAATTCTACAATAGGCGATATAGAAGGAAATTTTAAAAATAACTATGCCTATTCAGAATTCGGTTATGCAAGCGGCGGTGCAATTAAAAATGACGCATATGATAATGGCGGCCAATATTCAATAGGCGACATAAAGGGCGATTTTATCGAAAATTATGCGAAAGCAGGTAAAAATGCAAGCGGCGGCGCTGTTTTTAACGAAAACGATGCGGTAATAGGTAATATAACAGGTGATTTTATTAAAAATTATGCTGAATCAAACGCGGAGTCACATGGCGGCGCTATATATAATTACAAGGGTTCTTCAATCGGTGATATAACAGGTGATTTTATAGACAACTATTCTTATACCACGGGTGATACCTCTCATGGCGGTGTAATTGATAACCGTGACAGTATAATCGGTAAAATAACAGGTGATTTTATTGGGAACTACGCAAAAAGCACTAAGAATTCATTTGGCGGTGCAATTTACAATTATAATACAAATGAAGATTTAAACTCTGAAATCGGTGATTTAACGGGTGATTTTAAGAAGAACTATGTAGAAGCTGGTGACAACGCTATTGGCGGCGCTATTTATAACCAAGGAGCGAAAATAGGTAATATTGAAGGTGATTTTTCTTCCAATTCCGCCAAAAGTGCATCAGGTCAAGGTCAAGGCGGTGCAATAGCCAATACGGGCGAAATAGGAAATATTCACGGTGATTTTACGGATAACACAGCCACTACATACGGCGGCGCTATCTATAACGAAGGAACAATAGGCAGCGCTGATGGAAAAGGAATATATAATTCAAGTTTCTACAATAATAAAGCAGGCACTCATGGCGGTGCCATTTATACAACAGCTGATATTACAATTACTGCGGATAATGACAATTCAACTTTTAAAGGTAACTATGTAGAAAAAGACGGAAATATAGATTTTGAAGCAATATATGTAGATGGTACAGATGGTACAACCTTGACATTAAACGCAAAAAATAACGGAACTATACAATTTGATGATAAGATAAACGGAACTGATAATTATAGCATAAAAATCCAAGGTGATGATTCATCAAGAGTTATCTTTAATAATATAGTTGGCAATGCAAAAACTTCATTAAATGATGTAACCCTGCAAATCGGATTAACTGATGAAGAAAACCTTCAATCCGATGTATTTAAAACATCAAATCTTGATGTTCAATCAGGTGTAATTGATACAGCTGATTTTAAGTATGGAAATTATAATTTTGAACAATTAAAATCAAGTGATAAGGCTGAATACAGTCTTGATATTGCATTTGACGGTCAAAACGGTCAAAGTGATACTTTTTCTGTAGGCGACGGTTCAACAGGTACAATCCAACTTTCTAATTTGGTAATTAGTACTCTTGACGGCTATGTTGAAAATGCACAAGATGAAAAAGAATATTTAATTCAAATAATTAAAGATGGGTCAAATTCAAACGAGCTTAAGCTGTCTATTGATAATCTTCATCATATTACCAATGCAGAAAATAATATGGATAGCAGAGATATTCTTGCAAAAGAATTTGGTTTAGGAACAAAAGAAACAACAAATGACAGTATTAAAATTGCAGGCTGGAGAGATTCTTTAGCCGCTTGGGCAGAACTTGAAACAAATGAAGAAAAAGTATTTACATTAAATGGTCATGATAAACAACTTTTAACAAGAGATGCTAAACTTGTCGGTAAAAATCTTACAATAGAAGGTAATCACGGTAACGTACTCAATTTAAACGACAAAACACTTTTAGATAATATTTCAGATGACCAAAATGTTACACTGTCTGATTTAAGATTATTAAATGCGGATAATATAAACAATGACGGCAGTATGACCCTTGATTCCGTTAAATTAGAAAATACTTCTAAAATTACAAATAATAATGCATTGACAATTCAAGGTAAAACAAATATTAACGGTACTATTACTTCTGATACTGAAAATAAAGGAACTCTTAATTTTAACAGTGCAGACACAAATATTACAGGTAAAGTAGAAAATCAAAATATTAAAGGCACTGAAAACAGCACAATAAACCTTTATAACAGAAATGATTTTAAAAATAACTCTTTAGACCTTAACAACACTACATTAAATGTATTTGATTTGGGTTCTGATGAGCTGCATTTAAATAACTTAGCGGTTAATAACTCTACCGTTAATATTGACAGCGTTAATGTTGACCTTGCAAATATTAAAATGGGCAGAATTATTTCCGATAGTTATGGAGAAGTATCTACACCAAGTATAAACATAAAAGATATGAAAGTCTTAAATGATGCAAAGAACCTGGTTACTGATGTTCTATTTACGGACAGTATAGATTTGGCACAAGGAGTATTCTCTGATGTAACAGAAGTAGAAGGTCCGGTATTTAAATACTTGGTATCATATTCTTCTTCATCCCCTGCCAAAGCACGTTCTATAAATAGCGATAGCATAAATGGCGGAATATTCAGATTTACCAGAGGAGATGTTAATCCGAATGTTATGGCAGGTTCTGTTGCACAATTAGCAGGCGGATATGCGTCAATGGTTCAATCGTTAGAATTTGCATTTGAACACGCAGATACATTCTCGGCACTACCTCAACGTATAAGAGAAGCTAAATTAAATTCCGATAAATATGCTATTAATGAAACTGACACTAAACTTATCGGCTACGCAAATGAATTTAATTCGAAAGGTTTATGGTTTAAACCGTATACATCATTTGAAAGTATCCCGATAAAGAACGGCTATGACGTTGATACCGTTATCTACGGAAGCTATGTTGGCGGAGACAGTGAATTAATTCACCTTAAAAACGGCTGGGATACTGTTACAAGTGCATATATCGGCTACACAGGCTCAAGTCAGGCTTATGAAGGCAACCATACATATCAAAACGGTATAGTAGGCGGTGTAACTCAAACATTCTACAAAGATAATTTCTATACGGCAATTACGGCATCTGTTGGTTCATCCATAGGTGAAACATCAACCAAATATGGTGAAGAAGATTTTTCAATGCTGATGGCAGGAGCTGCATCTAAAACAGGCTATAACTTTGAATTTAAAAACGGAAAATATATAATTCAGCCTACATTGTTAATGGCATATACAATGATAAATACATTTGATTATACAAACGCAGCAGGTGTAAACATAAACGCTGAACCATTACATGCATTACAAGTACATCCTTACATAAAATTTGTACAGAATACCGAAAGCGGCTGGCAGCCATATTTATCGGCAGGTTTTGTATATAATGTAATGGGTTCAACTCAAATAACTGCAGATGAATTTTCACTACCGTCATTAAGCATTAAACCTTATGCGGAATATGGATTAGGTGTACAAAAGCTTTGGAATGATAAATACACAGGATATCTGCAAGCAATGGTACGCAACGGAGGCAGAAACGGTGTAGCATTCACGGCAGGGTTCAGAATGGCTTTAGGCGATGAAGAAAAAACTGAAAAAGTTCAAAAAGATAATAACATTAAACCCGTCAATAACGAAATTAAAACGGTTAAAACCAAAGCTGAAAAAGTTCAAAAGGTTAAGAAATCAGACAACAAAGTAAAAACTGAAAGAGTTCAAAAAGATAATAACCTTAAACCTGTCAATAATGAAGTTAAAACGGTTAAAACCGAACCTAAAAAGGCTGAAGTTAAAAAAGTTGACAATAAAGTAAAAACTGAAAAAGTTCAAAAGATTAAGAAATCAGACAACAAAGTAAAAGTTGCTAAATCAGAGAAAAAACATCCTTTACTTAATAAAATATCAAACTTTTTCAGCGGAAATAACTCTGATGTTCAGCCCACAGGCGAGAAAAAAGTATTTAAACAATTAACTTCTTATGAAAAACAGAATATAATTTCTAAAGCTAATTAAATCTTACTCTTGTTAAGTCTGCTTTACGGATACGTATGTTTTGAGGTGTGATTTCCAAAAGTTCATCATCCGAGATATATTCCATGCAATCTTCCAAAGACATTTTTCTGTGTGCTTGAAGTGTAACCATAACATCAGCGGTTGCACTTCTCATGTTTGTTAACTTTTTGGTTTTGCATACGTTAATTTCAATATCCTGCGGACGGTTATGCTCGCCTACTACCATACCTCTATAAACTTTGGTTTTCGGGGTTAAGAAAAATACGCCTCTATCTTCAAATTGAGCTAAAGCGTAAGGAATAGCTTCACCCTGTTCATGGGATACAAGCGAACCGTTTCTTTGTTTTGATATGTCGCCTGCGTATGGTTTATAAGAATCAAAAGTATGGTTCATAATACCTTCGCCTCTTGTCATACGGATAAATTCACCTCTAAAACCTATTAAACCTCTTGCAGGGATTGAAAATGTAAGCATTGTTCTGCCTTTTGCGTTCTGCATACGAAGCATTTCGCCTTTACGGTTTGAAAGCTTTTCAATACAAGCTCCCGCACAGTTTTCGGGTACATCTATTAAAAGATTTTCATAAGGCTCCATTAATTCACCATCAACTCTTTTGAAAATAACTTCAGGCTTTGATACTTGGAATTCAAACCCCTCACGGCGCATGGTTTCAATTAAAATACTTAAATGAAGCTCGCCTCTGCCTGATACCCTAAAGCTTTCCGTAGTATCTGTATCTTCCACTCTAAGGCTTACATTCTTTTCCAATTCATCATAAAGTCTTTTTCTGACCTGACGGCTGGTTACATATTTACCCTCTTGACCCGCAAAAGGACTGTCGTTTACGGAAAATATCATCTGCATTGTAGGTTCATCTACTTTTATTAACGGCAAAGCTTCAGTACAATCAACTTCCGTAATTGTTTCACCGATATGGATATCATCAAAACCAGTTATTGCAACAATATCACCTGCAACGGCTTCTTGAGCTTCGGTTCTTCCTAAGTCTTCAAATACATATAACTTAGCTATTTTCCCACGCTCTATGCTGCCGTCAGCTTTTATTAAATTTACCTGCTGCTGGGATTTTATAATTCCGTTTTGAACTCTGCCTATTGCAATTCTGCCTACGTAATCGTTATAATCAAGCGTTGTTGCTTGGAATTGCAAAGTCTTATTTTTATCACCCGAAGGGTGCTTTATTTTTTCAATGATACAATCTAACAACGGTTCAAGTGTTTTGGAGTCATCCTCCATATTCTTTTTTGCAAACCCTGCTAAGCCGTTTGCGTATACATAAGGAAAATCTATTAATTCTTCGTTGTCGGTTAATTCCGTAAACAGGTCAAACACTTTATCAACTGCACCATCCGGGTCTGCGCCTGTTTTATCTATTTTATTTATAACGACAATAATTTTTATACCCAGCTCAAGTGCTTTAGATAATACAAATCTTGTTTGAGGCATAGGACCTTCTGCCGCATCGACAATCAAAAGCGCACCGTCTACCATACCTAAAACACGTTCAACTTCGCCTCCGAAGTCTGCGTGCCCCGGAGTATCAACTATATTAATTTTGTATCCTTTATACTTTACGGATACATTCTTTGAAAGAATCGTTATCCCTCTTTCGCGCTCTAAATCATTTGAGTCAAGTACTCTTTCTTGTACCTGCTGGTTTTCTCTGAATACGCCTGTTTGCTTTAAAATACTGTCTACAAGCGTTGTTTTACCGTGGTCAACGTGCGCAATTATTGCCACGTTCCTTATTTTCGTGTTATCCATTATTAATGTTTCCTAAAAATCGTGTGTATTTAATTACATTGTATTATAAACATTTATATAAAACACGAAAAAATTATTTTTGTTTATTTTTTTAAGGCTTCAAATTTTGCTTCCATTGTAGGATTGTTTTTTGTTAAACGTTTTATGGTTAAATCTTCAGCTTTATTATTTGCAAGCCGTAAGTTATTTTCAGATGATAATAAGGCTTCTTTTGTTTTTTGAAGATGGTCGATTGTCTTATCGATTTCTTCAATAGCCGTTTTAAATTTTCTGCTTGCAAGTTCATAATTTTTTGAAAATTTATCTTTAAAATCATTCATTGCTTCTTCAAAATTAGAGATATCAATATTTTGAGCTTTTATAACCGCAAGTTCATGCCTGTATTCTACGGAATTAAGTGCGGCATTCCTTAAAAGGGTGATAATCGGTATAAAAAATTGAGGTCGTATTACGTACATTTTTTCATACCGATGCGACATATCAACAATGCCGGTGTTATAAAATTCATTTTCGGCTTCCAGCATCGAAACAAGAACCGCATATTCGCAGTTTTTTTCTTTCCTGTCTTTATCCAGCTCTTTGAGAAAATCTTCGTTTTTCTTTTTTGTTGAGGTAGTATCGGCTTCGTTTTTCATTTCAAACATTATGGATATAAATTCTTCGCCGTCAAGGTCTTTATCACGGAATATATAATCCCCTTTGCTTCCTGTTTTAGCGTCGTTATCTTTTTCAAAATAAGCATTTTTAAAAGCGGTTGCGCGCAGTTTATTAAATTCCGTTTCACAATGCTGTTCAAGGCTTTCTCCTACCATTTTTGTGGAAAGTTTTGCTTTAAAGTCTTTATAACGTGCTATTTCTTCCTCTTTAAATTTCAGTTCGGTTTCGTATTTTTCTTTAATATTCTGTTCGCAGATAATTTTTTCTGCCTGCAATTTTTGAATAAGGATATCTTTTTCATTTAATTCATCTTTGTTTTTATTAACAAGCTTTGTAATTTCAAGCTCTTTATCTCGGTCAAAATTGGATATTTGATTTTTTAATTGAGTAATTTCTTTATCTTTTTCGGCTACTGTTTGAGTTATTTCGTTGTTCTTATTCATTTTTTCGGTATTTACGTCAGCTTGAAGCTTTGTAATTTCCGCATCTTTTTTATTAATTATTTCGTTAAAATGCTTTTCCGCTTCAAGTTTAACAAGTTGAAGCGCATTTTCTTTTTCCTGTTTAAGCTGTGCTTCTCTGTTTTTAATTTCCCGATTAAATTCATCATCCCGGACTTGTTTAACAATAGCGGCATAACCTGACTCATCCACTTGAAAAACTTCACCGCATTTTGGGCATTTTATTTCCTGCATTTATATTCCTTTATATTTAAACGAATAATAACATTATTAAGTATAAAATATTAATCTTGCAATCGTCAACTAAAGTTTAATCTATCCGTTAATAATATTTGTAAGTTCTTTTATGTCTTGAGCAAGGTGATAATCAATAGTTATATCGGTTTTAACTTTTTGATGAGAATACATAATTGTTGTATGTTTACGATTAAAGCATTTTGCTATAAAAGGGAAGCTTTCTTCCGTTAATTCTTTTGCTAAATAAATGGCACTTTGGCGTGCGTTGGCAATTTTTGCACCGCGGTTTGTACTTTTTATGTCCTCAACTGAAACATTATAATAGCTTGCAACTATATCAATTATTCCGTCAACCGTAACTGTTTTTCGTTTATCGTTATATTTTATAATTTTTTTAACGTTATCAACGGTTATAGGTATTTCATTAATAGAGGTATACGCACTGATTGTGTTAAAAGCACCCTCAAGTTCACGTACATTTTTATTATAAACGGAAGCTAAAAATTCTATAACATCAACAGGCATCTTTATATTGTTGTCTTCAGACAGTTTGGTCAAAATAGCCATTCTTGTTTCTATGTCAGGAACTTGGATATCCGCTAATAATCCCATTTGAAATCTTGTTTTTAGGCGGTCAGGAGTATTTTCAAATTTATCAGGTGAGCGGTCTGACGTAAAAACAATCTGCTTTCCGGCATTATGAAGCGCCTCAAATGTATTAAACATTTCTTCTTCGGTTCTTGCTTTACCTTCAATCAATTGAACATCATCAACCAAAAGAACATCAACATTTCTGTATTTATTGCGAAATTCATTCATTTTTTTATTTTTATCGCCCGTTTTATCCATGCCTTTTGCTAATGAATTAACTAAATCATTGATAAATTCTTCCGCTTTAATATATTTAACTTTAAGTTTAGACTTATTAAACAGAATATCATGCCCGATAGCTTGTAAAAGATGAGTTTTCCCTAATCCCGAACCACCGTATATAAATAAAGGATTATATTGTTTTCCGGGATCTTTTGCTACTGCAACAGCTACCGCGTAAGCAAATTTATTGCCTGCTCCGACTACAAAATTATCAAATTTGTATTTAAGATTTAATTTACAATCGGACTGCATTTGTTTTAAGCCGTCATATTTTGATGAGGTTATTCTGTTTTCAAGATTTTTTATAAATTCTTTTTGTTCTTCTTTTTTAGCCTTCTGCCTGTCTTTTTCAAGCTGTTTATGGAGATTTTCATCATAAATTACTTTAAAATAAACATCTTTTTTGCAGACTTTAGATAGCGCTTTTGATATTTCTTTTTGGTTTTTTTGAAGAATTTGCACCGCCAAATTTTGCCCAGTAAGTACGCAGAAGCAGTTATCCTCAAGTGAATGCGGCACAAGCGGTAATATCCATGTTTGATAGGTTGTAGCCATTATGGTTTGCTCTAATATAGCAAGGGCTTCATCCCATATTTGCTTTATTAATTCGTCTTCCATTACCTTTATTTTATTTAGTTAACTTTTGTAGTAACCCTTAAATGCAATTCTCTTAACTGGTCTTCCGTTGCTATAGCGGGTGAATCAGTCATCAAGCATTTAGCTGCTGAATTTTTCGGGAATGCAATAACGTCTCTTATGGAATTTGTTTTAGCCAAAAGTGCAACAACTCTGTCTAAGCCTAAGGCTAAACCTGCATGCGGAGGAGTTCCGTATTTAAACGCATTAATCATAAATCCGAACTTCTCTTGGGTTTCTTCATCACTTAACCCCAGAGCCTTAAATACTCTTTGCTGAATTTCTGCAGTATGAATTCTGACAGAGCCTCCGCCCAACTCGTTACCGTTATACACGATATCGTAAGCTATAGAACGGCAATGCTGAGGATCGGATTCCATCTTGTCTATATCTTCCAAGTTCGGCATTGTGAACGGATGGTGTACCGAAACATATCTTTGGTCTTCTTCCGAGTATTCAAACATCGGGAAGTCTACAACCCATAAAAGTGCATGTGCATCATGATCAATCAAACCGAGCTTTTCTCCAAAGTATAATCTGAATCTGCCCATAACATCATAAGTTACTTTCGGTTTATCGGCTACGAAGAAAACAACATCTCCCGCTTGAGCGTTAGCTCTTTCTTTAATTTGTTGTGCCTGCTCTTCCGTTAAGAATTTCAGTACGGGGGATTTAGCCGTTCCGTCTTCTAAATACATTATATTTGCTAAAGCTTTTGCCCCATAAGATATTGCAAGCTTTGTTAAATCATCTATTTCTTTTCTTGAGTAATTTGCAATACCGGGGATTTTTATTGCTCTAACGATACCGCCTTGATTTATTGTATCTTTGATAATTTCAAAATTAGAATTCATAAGGATATCGCCGATATCAAACAACTCTAACCCAAACCTTACATCGGGTCTGTCGCTTCCGTATTTATCCATAGCTTCCTGATAAGTCATAACGGGAAGTTTTTCGGGAATTTCATAATTAACAAGTCTGAATACATCACGAAGCAAGCCTTCTACCATATTCATAATATCCTGCTGATTTACAAAAGACATTTCTATATCGACCTGAGTAAATTCAGGCTGTCTGTCAGCTCTTAAATCTTCATCTCTGAAGCATCTTGCTATTTGATAATATCTTTCTATCCCGCCTACCATCAATAATTGTTTAAAAATTTGAGGAGATTGCGGAAGTGCGTAGAATTTCCCCGGTTGAACACGGCTTGGAACAAGATAATCTCTTGCACCTTCGGGTGTTGTTTTTATTAAAATCGGAGTTTCTACCTCTAAAAAGTTTTGGTTATTTAAGTAATTTCTAATCGTTTTTACAATTTCATGACGTAATTTTAAACAATTTAAAACCTTTTCTTGTCTTATATCAAGATAACGATATTTTAATCTTAAATCTTCATTAACGGTTTCATCGTTTAATTGGAAAGGTAAAAGCGCTGCCGTAGACAGAATTTCAATAGATGTAGGATAAACTTCAATTTCTCCTGTCGGAAGTTTGTCATTATAGGTTTCCTCAGGTCTTATGGTAACAATCCCCGTTGATTTTATAACGTATTCATCTTTTAATTTTTGGAAAACATCATAAACTTCAGGATTTTTCTGAGGGTCTGAAACAAGCTGAAATACACCTGATTTATCTCTTACTTCAACAAAAATAATTCCCCCTAAATCTCTTACGGCGCTAACCCATCCTGCAACCGTAACTTCTTTTCCCACTTCATTTTTTGTTATTTCTCCGCATCCGTGCGTTTTCATTGATGTTGTTGTCAGCATATTATATTATTTCCTATCATCTCTCAATTAATATCTTTAAATTTAACTCAAAAATACATGATTTTCAAAAAAATTAAATCTTTTTCTTTTTTACCCTGACACCCTCAACTTCATAAACATTTTCTATAGCTATAAAAGCTTTAGGGTCAATACTTTTGGTAATTTCTTTAAGCTTGGGGATTTGAAGCCTTGATACTACACAGTAAACTATTCTTTTATTTAAACCTGAATATCCGCCCTGCGCATCAATATATGTAACACTAACATCCATTTTTTCCATAATATCTTTGCCGATTTCCTGAGAATAATCGGTAATAACAAAAACGGATTTAGATTCATTTAACCCTTCAATAACAACATCCATTGTTTTATACGCAATAAAATATGTAATTATTGAATATAGAGCCTGCTGCCAGCCGAAAACAAATCCGGCAACCGTAAAAATAAATACGTTAATAAACATAATTATTTCACCGACGGAAAAACTTATTTTTTTAGTAACATAAATAGATAAAATTTCAGTTCCGTCAACAGAAGCACCATTTCTGATAATAAGGCCGACTCCAAATCCTAAAATTAATCCTCCGAATACGGCAGCTAAAAATAACTCTAAGTTTTCAATAATGCAATGACCGTGGAACATACTTGAAAATAATGTTACACCGCATGCAAATACTATAATTGAGTAGAAAGTGGCAAAAACAAACCTTAGCCCGAGTTTCTGTATCGCTAAAATTACAAACGGCAGATTAATTCCGAAGATAAACAAACCCAATTGCAAATTGGTAATTCTGTTTAAAATCATGGAAATACCCGTAACCCCGCCGTCTATTAAACCTGACGGAACCAAAAATGCTTCGATTGCAAATGCGTATATTAATGCTCCGATTGTTAAAAAGAAATAATCTTTTATATAAGCTCTCATTATAACCTCTGAGCATAATTATACTATAAAATTATAAATAAAAAACTACCCTGCGTTTTTAAAATCAGAACCGCCTACTATTCTTAAACGGCGTTCAGAGCCTTCTCCTACACTTTCACTTGACAGGTTGTGCTGTTCAACAAGTTCATGCTGGAGTTTTCTAATCTGCTGGTTTTGGGGCTGCAATTCAACCTTATCAGCCCCTTCAAGAATTTTTTGAATAGCTGCTTTAGCTTCATCTAAGGCTTGCTCAGCTTCATCATAATAGCCTTGCAGTGTTTCACTGTCCGTAATATGAAGTGCCTCTTTTACAACCTTCTGTACCTGCGACATGGAGTTTGAACGTACATAATATATAGGCAGTTTATAGTCATTTGCTATGCTTAAAATTTTTGTTCCGCCTTTTGCAAATGCTTTATGAACTATAACTATATCCGCTTCTTCAATATTTCTGGTTATTTCAGCTTGAAGATTTAATCTTTCAAGCACTTTATCAAGTACGGTTCGGGAAACGGCATAAATATAAATCTTCTTGAAGTCTTTAACCTGTTTTACATATTCTTGCCTTGAAAAACTGAATTTCAATTTTTGACTTGCAAGAGTTTCTTCTTCTTCCTTTATTTTTTCCTGAACAATAGTTTGTTCTTCTTTAGGTTTACTGTCATAAACCTGATCAACTTTTCTTATCTCCGGTCGTATCGGCCAGCCTCTTAGAATATAGTCAACTGCTTCCGCGGTATTTTTATAAACCGCAAGAGTATTTCTGTCTATAATTTCAATAACAATATCAAAAGTAGGCTGTTTTTCTCTTTCAAGAACGGTCTTTTGCGATCCTCTGCGTTTTGCTTCATCATCACCTAAAGTAACAGAGCTTACTCCACCGACCAAGTCAGATAAAGTGGGGTTTTTAATCAGGTTATCCAAAGTATTGCCGTGAGCTGTAGCAATGAGCATAACCCCGCGCTCCGCTATTGTTCTTGCGGCTTGTGCTT
>CANQJQ010000039.1 GCA_947624265.1 Candidatus Gastranaerophilales bacterium | reverse complement strand
ACCGTTTAAAAACCTTTTAACACAAGGTATGGTATTAAAAGACGGTTCAAAGATGTCAAAATCAAAAGGAAATACGGTAGACCCCGATGAAATATTCGCTAACTACGGGGCTGATACCGCAAGATTATTCATACTTTCAGATTCACCGCCAAACAGAGATTTTGACTGGTCGGATGCAGGCGTTGAGGGCTGCTATAAATTCTTAAACAGATTGTGGAGATTATATAGTGAAAATCAAAATAACATTGATTTAAACTATACTTTGCCGGATGTTAAGTCGCTATCTAAAGAAAATAACGATTTAGTACGCGAAGTTCACATGACAATTAAAAAAGTTTCTCAGGATATATCAAATGAATTTCAGTTTAATACTGTAATATCAAAATACAGAGAATTTACTAACGTAGTATATGATTATCTTGCATCTAAAAAAGAACTTAACAGCGAAGATAAAGAAGTTTTAAGCTATGCGCTTATAACGTTCTTAAAGATGTTTGCGCCCGTACTTCCTCATATGTCCGAAGAAATATACGAAGGCTTAGGCGGAAAAGATTCCGTTCATAAACTTGAATGGCCAAAATATGATGAAAACCTTGCAAAATCAAGTACAATTACTTTAGTTGCTCAAATTAACGGCAAAGTTAAAGATCGAATCGAAGTTGATGCGGAACTTTCAAAAGAGAAACTTGAAAAAACTGCTTTAAACAGCCCTAAAATAAAAGAACTTACCCAAGGGAAAGAAATAGTTAAAGTTATTGTAGTACCGGGTAAACTTGTTAACATTGTCGTAAAATAAGGAAAACGGATTGAAATACAAATTTTGCCAGCAAATAGACAGACATTTATGTTTTAATAAAAATAATTTATACAGTTGTACCGTGGGTAATAATACCCGCGGGCAGTCGCTTCCTATTATTAAAGAAAATTATAACGGTGAACCAATAAATTGGGAAGAATTTTTCACTCAAAGAGAAGAAATCAAGAAAAACTTTAAAGAAGGAAATCAATTTGAAAACTGTAAGGGATGTTTCTTTCTGCATGAGGAGGATTGGGATAATATTAACACTCAAAGAGAGTTTAAATATATTCAGTTTTCTCATTGGCTTATGTGTAACTCAAAATGTATTTATTGCTCCAATCATACAGCTTATGATAAATCTAAATTAACCGATACTTATGATTCCGTTCCTGTTTTAAAGGATTTAATTAACAAAAAATACGTAAATGAAAAGACAAAAGTTGATTTCGCAGGCGGAGAACCAACTTTATATTATAAATTTAATGATTTACTTAAACTGCTTTTAGATAAAAAGGTAAGAGATATAATAGTTCATTCAAATGCAATTTTATATAATAAAACCATTGAACAAGGTATAAAGAATGGAAATGTCAGCCTTTGTGTATCACTTGATGCAGGCCAAAAAAAAGTACACGAAAAAGTTAAAGGTGTAAAATCATATAATACCGTTTGGAAACATATAAAAAAATATGCTAAGGCAAAAAATCCAATTCAAAAAAATTATATTTCTTTAAAATATATTATAATTCCTGATGTTAACGACAGTGAAAAAGAAATTGAATTATGGATTAAAAAGTCAATAAAAGCTGGGGCAGACAAACTTTTATTAAATGCCGACAACAACATATTTATACAAGAAAATTCATGGGAAATAAAAAATAAACAACTTCAAAAGGTAATAAAATTAAGTGAATATTTTGTAAAAAGGGTAATAGAATTAAATATAAATGCAAAATTAGAATTTAATGTTACGGCTGCATATAAAACCCTAAATATTCCAATTCCGCAGATTGATTATAATTACTATATATAAAAAGAGAGGAACAAAAGTTAGTTCCTCCCTTTTAAAATAACTTGTTCTATTCTTCAGTATAAGTCATTTTAAAAGCAATTGCCGCACAAATTCCGCCTAATAAGTTAGCAGCGATAGTCCAAACGACTATAGCTGTCGGGATAATACCGAGCATTCCGACGGCAACGGCAACGGCAGGATTAAATGCACCGGCGCATAAGCTTCCGCCTACTGCAAAAGCACCGACTAAAACAGTAAAACCTATAGCCAAACCGTAATATGAATTACCTTGAGTATTTTTAGTTGTAGCAGTTTGAAGTACAACATAGCATAAAGCAAAAGTAAACAAAAATTCAGCCAATAATAGACCTTTAAGATTAAAGTTAGAAGGTTCTGGTCCATTTATTGAACCCTTAGCCATAACTGCAAACAATAAAACAGCTATAACACCGCCAAGAATTTGAGCTATAGCATAAGGAACAAATTGTTTCCATGGTAAAGCACCTCTTATAGCTGCAGCTATGGATACGGCAGGATTATAATGACCGCCCGAGATATGTCCTCCTGCATATACCATTACCATTAAAGCAGAAGCAATAGCTAACGGGGCTATTACACCTTCTGAACCCAATAGAGCTGTACTTGCTATTGTTAATACAAGGAAAAATGCTCCGATAAGTTCTACCAAATATTTTTTCAAATTTTCTTTCATTTTTTTTCCTCCATTTGAAAGACCAAATTTAGTTTAGCATTTTTCCTAACTGTTTTATTCCATCTTATGGCTGAGATTTTTTTACATTTATTTTATCTATTAAAGGTGTTGCCACAGATAAAATTAAAGCACCGAAAAATCCGCTCCAAAACCCGTCAATTTGAAATCCGGGGGATAATTTTGCAACAAGTAAAAACAAAAGGGCATTTATAACTAAACTAAATAAGCCCAATGTAAATACATTTAACGGCAGAGATATTAATTGTACCAACGGTCTTACAAATAAATTAACTATACTGATTATAACTACTACAAACATAGCGCTTAAAAATCCCGTTACCGTAATTCCGGGGATAACCCAAGCTATCAACATAATCAATAAGGCAAAAACAATCCATCTTAATACTAAATTCATAATTTTTCTCCTTTAAAAAGAAGATAACACATTTTTTTAAAACAAAAATTATCCTTTTGTTTATAAACTCTATTTATTTAAACTTTGTGCGAGAATATAACCTCTGTCTATAAGTTCAACCTCAAGATTTTTTTCTTTTATTTTTTCTAATGTATAAGCAATAAGCTCCATAATGTAAGACGGAATATTGTCATTATTTTCGTTATACCACATCATCTCAACATCAAAAGCTACATGCTTAACCCCGACTTCAACCGATTTATTAATCCAAGCATCAATTTCTTCTTTTGTATCATTAACATCGGGGATTAATATAAATTTTGTCTTCACCCTGTCATCTTTAGGTTGAACAGATGCATATTTTTTTATATTTTCCCAAACCTGATTATAAAAATCATACCTTTTTACTTTAATAAAAGTTTCCTTAGTCCCTGAATCAACCGAAACGACAATATTAACCTTACCCAAACGAATACCTTCTTCAACAATACTGCTATATTTTGTAGCATTAGTTAAAACTCTGATTGAAGATAAATCAAAATCAATAAACAACTTGATTAAATCATCAAATTCCGGTGCAACAGAAGGTTCTCCCCCTGCAATTGTAATATGCCCGCCTTTTCTTAAAAAGCCTTTTTCCGCCATATCTTTTATGGCGGGATATACATTATACTGTTTTTGATGAGGTTTATCAGGGTCATTTAACCAGCAATATACGCAATGCTCATTGCATATTGTCCAATTATTAAAATTTATATATGAGATATAATCTTCATTATCCCACTCTTTTTCCTCAAGATAATGGCACCCCCTGCACTCTGAGATTATATTGCCTTTTTTCATTTGATTTCTGTATTTTCTTTTTATCTTGAAAAAATTCTTCCAATCAATGAGTTCACCGTAATAATTTTCTATAATTTTTTTATAACCTTTATCCGTAGGAGGAATACGGCAGCAAAAATTAATACTGTCCGTAAAAAAATCCAAACCGTGCTCAATTAAATCGCAGCTTACATATTTCTTTTTTTTATTTAAAAAAAACATAATCTTTCACTTCCTGCATTTTAACAACATCCTGCAATATTTGATTTTATTTCATCAATTGAAGAATTAAGATAATATTGTCTGAAATCATTTATTGATTTAATTTTTTCACACAAGGTTAAATACAAATCATCTTGTTTTATTTTAGATAATTCAATCGGCTTAATATTTAAAATTTTACATTCAGATTCTGATGCTCTTTCAAGTTCAATAGAATTAACATTTTCTAAAAGCGAAAGCGCACAATCAACGGTATCACAATCAACAGATAAAGCACAAGATATCTGATTAACATTAAATTTACCGTTCAAATGAGAAATTGCATATTTTAACATGCCTGAAAATTTGCTTATAAATTCTTCTTCTTTTATTTTATTAATATTAAAATTCATAAGATGCACTATTTTTGCATCGGTATTTTTTATGATTTTATTGAATTCCTCAAGACTGTTTGGGCAATCAAAAAACATAAGCTGTTCTTTTTCGTTAGGAATATTTTCGATTGAAAATAATTTATTTGTAATGTTTTCAGGCAGATTTAACTGTTTTTTTAACAAAGTGTTTTCTAAAAAAATAGCAGTTGATTTTTTTGTCGAACCGATAAAATCAAGAACCTGCATTAAAATATTTTTTTTATTTCTGTGGTCTAATACCCTTATTTCAATCTTTTTATTTAATGCTTCCGAGTGAAAATCTTTTATCATAAGCTGAATATTAATATTATCGTTAAAAGAATTAAGTTTTAAAGAAAATAAAATATCCAATTCCGAATTGAGCGGCAAGTTAAAATCAGGTTCATTCCATTTTACGCATTCAAGTGTGTATGTTGAATTTTGGGTAAGAAACATTTTTAAATGATTATTATTCTGCCCCATCATTTTATAATTATTAAGAAGCAGTTTATTCATAACAAATAAAGGTTCGGGGTTTCCCGCACCAAATGGCTGCATTTTTTCTATTAATTTTATTGTATCAACATTAATATCTTCAGAATTTATCAACATGTCAGCATCAAGCGAAACAGATAAAAAATCAATATCTTGAGAATATTGTTCTATAGTTGAAGAAAGTAATTTTTTAAAATTATCAAAAGAAGTTTTATTTAAATCAAAAGCAAAACCCGCTGCCATTTTATGACCGCCAAACCCCTCAAATAAATCTTTATGCTCACTTAAAACCGAATGAATATTTATACCCTGAATACTTCGACACGAACATCTTATTATATTCGGGTTATTTGGGTCTTCTGTCATAAGGAATACAGGTTTATTAAACGTTTCCGTCAATTTTGACGCAACAATTCCGATAATACCCAAGTGCCATTCTTTATTAAAAAGTATTATAGAATTTTTATTATTATTAATATCAGATAAATAAGCATTTTTGGCACAATTATAAACTTCATCACATAAATTTTGCCTTAGAGTATTTAAGTCATTTAAAAGTTTTACCGATGAATTAATGACCTCTTCATCATCAGAAATTAATAAATTAATTGCGCTTAAAGGTGAATCAAGTCTGCCGGCAGCATTTAATCTCGGTACGATATAGAAAGCAATAGTTTCAGCAGTAACGGATTTTATATCATTAACTCCCGAGGCCGAAAGAAGTTTTTGAATTCCTTTATGTTTTCCGTTTCGGATAAGCTCAAGTCCCATTGCTACGATACTTCTGTTTTCGCCTATTAATTCCACAACATCGCCGACTGTGCCAATGGCGGCAAGAATTAGTAATTCATTAACATAATCTTCACAACAGTATTCCTGAAGAAGCTTACATGCCAGTTTAAATGCGACCCCAACGCCTGAAAGGTAATTCAAACTTTGTATATCTTCGATAGGCAGATTTGAATCAGTATTATCAGGTACCTTGGGATTTAATATTGCGAAAGCATCCGGGATTTCTTCGGGCGACTCATGATGATCTGTAATTATAATATCTGTCTTAAAACCTTTAGCGAAGTTAACTTCACTTACGTTTGATATACCGCAGTCAACCGTAATTATAAGTTTTGTTTTTTTCTTTGAAATTAATTTTACAAGCGCTTTTGTATTAAGCCCATGGCTTTCCATTGCTCTATCAGGCATATAAAAATCAACATCGGCGCCAATTTTTTTTAAAGTCAAATAAAGCAGTGCGGTTGAAGTAACTCCATCCGCATCAAAATCACCGTAAATCGTAATATGTTCTTTATTTTCAATTGCGGATTTTATACGTAAAACGATTTTTGACATGTCTGTAAAGACATCCGGAGATATAAATTTAGCTTTTAAAGGATTTAAAAAATTAAATATTTTTTCTTTTGTATCAATTCCTCTATTTTGTAAAAGCTGAGCAAGAATAATATTATCCGAACAGTATTTAATTAATTCGGGATTAAGTGAATTTTCTTTAATTTTCCAATTCTTCTTAAATGCCATAATTATTCTTTAGATGAATTTTTTTCTTCTTCTTCCAATTCTTTTTTTAATTCTTCAATATCTTTATCTTCTTTTATTTTATCAATAACAATTTTAGCCATTTCCTTTGCAAGGATTTTTTGAGTGTCCTTGGGAGAATTCTGAAGCATATTAATTGCAGCTCTAACGGTTCTGTCTATATCATACCATCTTGAGTTCGCCCTTTCATCCATCCCTTCTTCAACCGCCTCAATTATATCATTTACATCAGAATATTCGCTAAAAGCAAGATTATGCTCAACAATGATTTTTATTAAATTTAATGCAACTTTAATTTGAGTTTCATCGTCAGAAGCTTCAAGAGTTTTCATTGAACGTGATAAAATAGGATCTTTATCATACCATCTTCTCTGTTTGTTATTATACTCTTCTTTCATATTAACCTCTTTCTTCTAACCGTTTTTAAATTTTACACCATATTCAACATCAGGGTAACGCCATGAAATATTTTTTTTTGAACAAGCAATCTTGCAAGCACCGCATTCTAAACAATTTTCATATCTTATATTCATTAAACATTTTTTTTCATCCCAATTATAAACCTGTGCAGGACAAATGAAAAGACACGGTTTTTCGCTGCATCTCATGCATATATCGTTATCAACGACAAGATGACTTTCATTAGATTTATTGAATTGTAAAGCAGCTAATTTATCATTAATATTCATTTTTTTATACACCTTCCCAATGCATAAAATGCTAACGGCATCATCTTAAAAATAACCCCTGATTTTAAGACTTCTGAAAGAAATTTTCTGTATTTTACACGTTTTGATATCTCATCCGCACTAGTAAACATCTCAAAAAACTCACAAGCCAAATTAGGACACAAGGTTGTAAGAGTTAAAATATTTTTCTTTAAAACATTTATAGTATTATTATGAGTTTTTAAATCTTTAATAATAATACTATCTTTTAATTTTTTATAATACAAAGACAAAGTTGAAGCGGAAAAATCACCTTTTTCAATAGCGAATACCGCCGTTTCCGCAGCTAATTTACCGCTTAACATTGCAAGATTTGTACCTTCAAGATGAATATTATCAACAAATCCCGCAGCATCACCGACTAATAATACTCTGTTATCAAAGACTTTAGGAATATGATTAAAACTTCCCTCAGGTATCATGTGGGCGCTGTATTCAACAAGCTCTCCGTCTTTAATATAAGGAGCAACTGAAGGATGTTCTTTTAAATCATCCAACAATTCATAAGGAGAAACTTTTTGCTTTTTCAATTCATCAAGGCTAACCCCAAACCCGATAGAAACTGTATCCTTATTTGTATACATAAATCCCATTGCAAACATATCTTTTAAGGGGCCGCCTAATATTCGAACAGCGGAACCTGTATTTTCATCAAGATTAAACCTGTCTTCAAGTCTTTGTTTCGGTAATTTAAAAACTTCTTTAACATTTAAAGTCATATCAGAATCGGTAAACTCTTTTCTCAATCCTATTTGCTTAGCTAAAAGAGAATTTACACCGTCTGCAATAATAACCATATCCGAATAAAAGTCTTCAAATTGGGTTTTTACTCCCGCAACTTTACCGTTATCTATTAAAAGTTCTTTAACTAAAGTTTTTGGGGCATAATAAACACCCTCTTTTTGCGCCTGCTCTACACACCACTTATCCCATTTTGAACGTATTACCGTAAATGCCTTATATGCACCTTTTGATGAATATCTGTAAGAGTATTGTGTAGAATCAAAATCTGTTAGCATAAAGATTTTATGTTCGGTGATTGCGCGTTCTACGGGTGCTGATTCCCAAAACTTAGGGAAAATTTCCGCTGTCTGTTTCGCATAAATCGTTCCCCCGAACATATTTTTATCGCCTGCATTATCTGCTCTATCTATCAGCAGAACTTTTTTTCCGGCTCTTGCAAGAGTAATTGCAGAACTGACTCCTGCAGGCCCTGCTCCTACTACTATTACTTCTACTTTGTTATTTTCCATACGTACATTATACATTCTTTATTGTGCTTGTAGCAAACTGATTAATATTGTAAAGTTATTTGATAATAAATGTAATATACACTAAACTATAACCATGCTAAGAAACATTATTTTTTATTATTTATTATTTATACAATTTTTTTCTATCGCACAAGCAAAAATTGATATAGTATACCCCGCACAAAAATCCGTTACAATAAATGCTCCTTCCGCTTTTATTTTTGGTAATACCGATGAAAATTCTCAGTTTTATATAAATTCCAATCCCGTTAAATTATGGAATAACAACTTTTTTGTATATGTAGTTCCATTAAATTACGGAAAAAACATAATAAATCTGACATCAAAAAAATCAGGCAAGGAAGAAACTGTTATATACACTATCAATAGAAACAGACCTTCAAAAGGGACATGGCAACAGCAAAGTTTTACCCCAAAACCTGCTGATAGTGTTTTATATTCAAAAACGATTAAAGAAAATGCAACGGTAAGAGAAAAACCTGCAACCGCTTCAAACAGAGTAGTTGATTTGCCCGAAAACGTTATTTTATACCTCGATGGCAAACAGGGAGATTATTACAAAATATCAGAAACAGGCAACAGCGAATTTTGGATACATAAAACCAATATCTCCAGTCCTGTTAATGTACAAAAAGAAATAAAACCGAAATTAAAAAATATAAAACAATACTCTGATAATGATTATGATTATACAAAATTTTATCTGTCTCACCCTGTTTTATACACAATTAAGCAAAGCGGTAAGAGCATTAAATTAACCCTATACGGCATAGAAACAGAAAATAATGATAAAACGATTTCCCCCAATTATGAATTTACATTCAATTATAATACCCCTATTTTAGGTTTTGACGGGTATTATCAAGATAATAATTTTATATTCAGACGTGCCAAAGTTAAAGAAATCAATAATAAATGTCCGTTAAAAGACATAAAAATATTTGTAGACGCAGGTCATGGCGGTATTGAAAAGGGAGCGGTCGGCCCAACGAGAGTAAATGAAAAAGATATTAATTTAAAGATATCAAAAAATCTTACGGAAGAACTGCAAAATGCAGGAGCGCAAGTTTATACCTCAAGATTGGAAGATAAAAAAGTAACTTTATCTGACAGGGTAAAATCTGCAAAAGATAAAAATACGCTAATCTCAATAAGCATACATTGCAACTCACTGCCCGCGGGTAAAGACCCTTATATTTCACACGGAACCGAAGTTCATTACTACAATGAAAACGCTAAAACTTTAGCGGAAATCATCCAAAAAAATCTTGTAAAAGACTTGAATTTAAAAGATAACGGAATACATAAATCAAGTTTTGCACTCAATCGCTCAACAAACCCCGTCTCAGTATTGGTGGAAACAGCGTACATAATTAATCCTGAAGAATACATTCTTCTTCAAAACGATAATTTTCAAAAAAATATTGCAAAATCAATCAAAAAAAGTCTTGAACAATATATATTAAGCATAAAATAATTATGATATAATATTAAAAAATGGAGAAGTATATGAGTACTTATGTTGAGAGTATAAAAAGTGAATATTTGAAAAATGTTATAGATAATGCAATTGAAAAAAATATAAATGAAAAAGAATTTATACAAGCCCTGCAGGAGGTATTAACGACTCTGGAACCCGTAATTTTGCAAAACGAAGATACATACAAAAAATATGCACTTCTTGAGCGTTTAATAGAACCCGAAAGAATTATATCATTTCGTGTTCCATGGCTTGACGATAATGGGAAAGTTCAAGTAAACAAAGGATACAGAGTACAATTTAACGGATCTATAGGACCTTATAAAGGCGGGTTAAGGTTTAATCCTACAGTAAATCAAAGTATAATGAAATTTTTAGCGTTTGAACAAATTTTTAAAAATGCTCTTACAGGACTTCCCATAGGCGGCGGCAAAGGCGGAAGCGATTTTGACCCTAAAGATAAATCGGATATGGAAATTATGAGATTTTGCCAAAGTTTTATGACCGAGCTTCAACGCCATATTGGGCAAGATGTTGATGTTCCGGCAGGTGATATCGGTGTGGGAGCACGCGAAATAGGATATTTATTCGGTCAGTTCAGAAAAATAAGAAACGCTTATGAAGCAGGAGTTTTAACAGGTAAAGGGTTATCATACGGAGGCTCTTTAGCAAGAAAAGAAGCAACGGGCTACGGCTTAATGTATTTTATGAAAGAAATGCTTAAGGCTAATAATATTGATACTAACGGAAAGACCGCGATAATATCGGGTTCTGGAAATGTTGCCATATATACATGCGAAAAAGCAAAACAAATGGGCATTAAAGTACTTGCAATGAGTGATTCAAACGGATGTATATATAATGAAAACGGAATAGACCTTGATTATATTAAAGAAATTAAAGAAGTTAGAAGAAGCAGAATAAAAGATTATTTGAATTATAATCCCATAGCAAAATACTTTGAAAATTCATCCGAAATACCTGCGATATATAATATAAAAGCAGACATAGTACTACCTTGCGCGACACAAAACGATATAAATCTTGAAACTGCAAAATTACTTGTTTCAAACGGCACAATAGCTGTAGGAGAAGGTGCAAATATGCCTTGCACAAATGAAGCTATAAACTATCTTATTGAAAATAAAGTACTGGTCGCCCCCGGGAAAGCTGCAAATGCTGGCGGTGTAGCAACTTCTGCTCTTGAAATGAGCCAAAATTCAATGCGGACTTCTTGGAGTTTTGAAGAAACAGATAAAAAACTTGAAAATATAATGATTAATATATTTAATCAATGCCAAAATGCTTGCAGAGAATATAACCTCGGCACAAATTATCTTGCAGGTGCGAATATTGCAGCATTTAAAAAAGTATCCGAAGCTATGCTTGCGCAAGGCATTATTTAATAAAATTACTCATCTATTTCATCTTCAAGTTCTTCGATGTACTGAGCAACTTTATTAAATTCCTCGTCATCTTCTATAGCCTCAAAAGAGTAATCTTCACCTTGCTTTTTTAATCTCATAACAAGGACTTCATCTTCTTCATTTTCTTGCTCCCTGGGAAGCAGAAGGGCATACTCAATATCATCAACACTAACAATATCTAAAAGTTCAAAGGTAACTTTATTCCCGTTTTCATCAACAGTTTCAATAAGCTGGTCTTTAATATCCGCCATAAATTTCTCACTTTCTGTCTAAATATTGTTGTAAAATTAAACACGCACTTTTTAAATCTACCAATTTTTTATCCTTTGTATACTTATGCCCTGTTTGGGAAAGTATATATTCAGCCTGTTTACTTGTAAGTCTTTCATCTTCAAAGATAATTTCATATTCATCTTTAAAGTTGTCCGTAAAGTTAATACAATCTTGCGCTTGAAGTCCTATTGTATTATTCATGTTTTTAGGTAATCCGGCTACAATTGTTTTTATGTTGTTATCTTTGCAAATTTGTTTAATTTTTTCAATAGCCGATTTTTCGGGTTCTCTGGATATTGTTTCAACAGGATGAGCAATCAATCCCATTACATCACTCATAGAGATTCCTATTCTTTTTGTACCTATATCTAAACCGAGTATCTTATTCATTAATCCAATTCTTCTTAAGTATATCCGTTATAAATTGAAGTCTTTTTACATCATATTTATTATTTTGTATATTTTTCTTGGCAAAAATATTTGCCGTATTCATAGAATTTTTAGTATTTTCCAATAATGTAACAAAGTAGCTGAATATACTCCTTTGAACAGTTACTTCTTTAAATACATTATATAAATTTATGTCAGATAATAATGTATAAAAATTATCAGCTTCTTTCGTTTTATTATTTTTTCTGAGAAGATATATTAAATCATATATTTTATCGCGCCAGATTTTATTTGTTTTTTCATTAAAAATATTATCAACATTAGATAAAAGGACATTATTTATATACTCAACGGAAATATTTTCTTTTAAGTAAAAATCTTCTGCAATCTTATATAAGACCTCATTTTCTTTCGGATTAATAAACCATCTTAAAGTATATTCTTTAGTCAGCAATTCCAATAGATTATTTACGGAAAGAATTTGTTTTTTACAATTTTCTTCCGCATAGTTTTCTATAGTAATATCCATAGGATTAATATCGCTAAGCATAGGATTCCAGCATATAAACTCATACGGGAATTTTCTTTTTAATTCTATGTTTTTTTCAATAGCAAGAGAAATTTTTAATTTAACATATTCAGGATTGACCGTATATTTACCCTCAGACTTATAAAATCTTTCTATAATTTTAATAAGTTCTTCCTGAGAAATATTATAGAAACCAAAGCAGTCTGCAATACCGTAATTTTGATTAGTAACAACCGCAGATAATAAACATTTACCCATTGCGTTAACTCTTGAGATTAAGAAAGCTTGATTTCCGCTGCCATCAGGAATTGTAGTAAAAAATTGAGCAGGCTTAGTATCATTGACTATATTATTAAAATACTCGTCAGCCTTTTTTGCATCCGCACCCGAAAGTTTTAATTTTTTCAGCCCCATTTCGCATGCTCTAACAATATCATTATTATTTGAAGTTTTAATTAAGTATTCAAAAGGAGCTATAGCCAAAGATGATTTGGATTCAGAAAGTATTTCAACAGCCTGAATAATAAATTCATCTTCAAAATTAGAATATAAAATAGGATAAATAATATTAGCAAGCACATCACCTTTATAATCCAAACTTAAAGAACTTAGTAAAATACTTCTGTCCTTAGCACCAACGGCAGAAATAAAATCCAAAAAATCCAGCATTGATTCGGGGTTAAATTCTGCAGTTTCAAGAAGTTTTTTAGTTTCCATATCCAAAACTTCTTCCGGATTTTCAAAATACTCCGGGATGCTCGTATAATCTGCAGTATTCCCCGTAATTCTTAGCAATTGAACCAATTTATATTTTGCTTCATCACTGTAATTTGAAGATTTTAATATTTCATATGTTTTATCGCATATTACATCTGCATCAATAAGCTCTTTTATAATACAAGAGCATAAAATATATTCCTGTTCATAAAGTTTAATAAATTCTTTAATAAAAATTTCAAATAATGCTGATTTGTCTTCAATATCCGAAAGTTCACCTACAAATTTATTAACAACATTTTCATTATAAGACTTCAGAGTTTTAACCTCAGAAATGACAGAGAGAACCTTTGCTCTGATTTGAAGTTTAGATAATTGAGCCATTATCTTATTTTACTCCAAAATATATCCAAAATTTTCTGAGCCTCTCCTGAAGGCAATTTATCTTCTAAAATTAAGTATTGAACAGCAATCATTGTACACTCTGAGCAAATATTTACTCCGGGACCTTGCACCATTTTTGCCACTTGAGTATTTGGTCTTCCGCAAAAACTACAGTATACAATCTCGGAAGAATTTGTTTTTTCCTCTTTTTTAACATCTTTTGCTTTAGAGTGCCTTGCATTCTTTAAAGAAACTATTTTTTCAGTATCGCTCATAATATTTCCGTTCCGTATATCCTCCATCTATTGTATACTATTTTGAAAATATTGCAAAATTATCAAATATCCGTTATAGTATTTAACATCAGTTAGGGGATTTTTATGAAAAAAATACTATTGTTATTCACAATATTATCATTTTCAGTAATAACAACAGCATGTATAAATAATTTAGCTATAAAGGAACTTAATAATAAAGCAGAATCATATTTAGATAAAGGTGATGTGCAAACCGCAATATGCAGATTAAAATCAAGCCTTGATTTGGATAATGAAGTTTTTCAAACTCATTATAATCTTGCCGTTGCATATAACAGTCTTGGCGAATATGATGCATCTGTTGAAGAATTAAATAAGACTATAGAACTAAAGCCTGATTTTGCAGATGCCTATTATGCCATGGCTATAGCAAAAGAAGCTTTGGCATATAAAATTATTGAAGAAAATCAGGATGAGAACGGAAATCCCTTAGAATTAACACCTGAATTAATTTCAGAATTTAATAATTCCGCAGCAGATACAATTGAAACCTATAATCAATACTTAGCAAAAAAACCAAACGCTCAAGATACAAATCAGGTAAATGAAAAAATAAACGAATTAAATCAAAAAATTAAAGAATATACAGAAATCTTAGACCAACAAAATACTGAAGGGTAAAATGTTTAAATCCCCGGGCGCAATTGCTTTTAGCATAGGAAATCTTGATGTTCATTATTACGGCATAATAATGTCTTTATCTATGTTAATCGGGATTTTAACTATATTATTAATAAGAAAAAAGTATTTTAAAGACATTTTAACCGATACAGTATTTGATATATCTTTAATAACCATAATATGGGGAGTTGTTGGGGCAAGAATTTACTATGTTCTTGCGGATTATAAATATTTTATACAGCATCCCATTGAAATCGGGGCAATATGGAATGGAGGTATATCAATCCAAGGAGCAATATTAGGAGCATTAATAGCAGGATTATATTATACAAATAAACATAAACTGAATTTTTTAAGATATGCTGATTTGTTTGTATTCGGACTGGTTGCAGGTCAAATAGCAGGAAGATGGGGGAATTTTTTTAATTCAGAAGCCTTCGGACTTCCCTGCACTCTTCCCTGGAAATTATATATACCTTTATCAAACAGACCTGTTGAATACATTCTGAATGAATATTTCCATCCCGCATTTTTATATGAATCCGTTTTAAATATAATAGTTTTTATTATTCTGTTTATTATGCTTAACTCCTTAAAAAACAGAAAAGACGGAATTATTTTCTTTTTGTATATAATTTTATATTCTATTGTTAGAATTTTGGTAGAAACAATAAGAATTGACAGCGTTCTTAATATCGGTATATTCCATATAGCACATATAACATCATTTATTTTTATAATAATTGCTCTGACGGGAGTCTTTTTTATTTACAAAAAGATAAATAAAGACACTTTGTAAAAATTTAGAATATAATAAAAGAATGAAGAAAAAATATATATGGCTTATAGAATTAACTTTTTGGCTTTTAATAATAGGCATCGGCTTATTTGGGTTTATATATAATACGGCAATAAAATCCAATGCACAAAATACATACTATTTATTTGTAAATGATGCTGACGGTCTCGTAAGAGGCTCCAACGTCAGACTCATGGGAATAAATATCGGTTATATCAGGCAAATAAAAATATTTGATAATAAAGTATTTGTATCATTTTTAGTAACCGAAAAAAATGTAACGATGCCCAAATGCGCCAAAGCAACAATAGAATTCTACGGGCTCGGCGGTTCTACTTCTTTGGAGCTTACCCCTGTAAATATAAAAGAAGCTGATAATACAGAAGAAATTATCCCGTCAAAATCTTATCGTGTGCAGGATTTTTGGAACGGTCAAGCGCTGG
>CANQJQ010000038.1 GCA_947624265.1 Candidatus Gastranaerophilales bacterium | reverse complement strand
AATGTCATCAAAGATTTTATTAAGTAATAACAATTTTAACTGCAACAATTAACATGTGTATGGCAAAAGAAGGCTGTACACATGTTTTTCCCATTGTTAATGCGAGTAAAGCAGGTACAATACGAAGTAAATGAGCAACTATCCTGAGCAAAAAGAAATTTCAAGACAGTCGGCGTATAAGTTTGACACCGAATTAGATTTTAAGTCTTATTTTAATTTTGCATACTGCTCATCATCTACGGCTTCCAGCCATACATTTTCCGTTTCGGTTCCGTCAACTTCAACGGCAATATGAGAAAACCAGCTGTCAGGTGCGCTCCCGTGCCAGTGCTTAACATTTGCAGGAATATTTATAACATCACCCTGTTTCATTTCAATCGGGTCTTTGCCCCATTCCTGGTAGTAGCCTCGACCGCCTATTGCAATTAAAATTTGTCCTCCGCCCGATTTTGCTTTATGTATATGCCAGTTATTACGGCAATTAGGTTCAAACGTTACGTTATACATTTTAACCTGACTGGTTGATACCGGCGAAATATAGCTTTGACCGATAAAATATTGTTTATATGCGTCATTAGGGTTACCAATCGGAAACATTATTGTTTTTTGATACTCATCTTTAGTTAACACTTGTGTTTTCTCCTTTTTAATTCCTGCAAATGCCAAATTTGTTGATATAAATATAATTGTAATTAAAAGTAGTGCTAATTTTTTCATATTATTTCCCTGCTTTTTCTTCTTTCATAACTTCCTGAACGGCTTTTAATGCTTGAAAGCTATCGGGAAAACCGATATAAGGCATAATTTGAATAATTGAAGCCGTTATTGTTTCAATAGAGTTTCCTGCTTTTAAATTGCCTTTTATATGGCTTTTTAGGGTATCAAAGTTTTTTGTTGTTGTTAAAATTGCAATTGTTAAAAGCTCTCTAGTCTTAAGCTCTAAGCCTTCTCGTGTGTAATAGTCGCCAAAGCAAACTTCCGTTAAAAATCTTGAAACATCACTTCCCATATTATCAGGCAGATTTTTAAATGCTTCTTTTATCTCATCGCCATAGAGAGGATTTTGTATCTCATATCCTTTTTTAAATCTGTCGGCTTCTGTTGTTGTGGCGGTTGATTTTAACTCGGCTTCAAGCCCTCTTTCTTTTATAACTTCATTAAAAACGGCTATTGCGTTAAGAGTTTTAGGAAAACCGATGAAAGGTGCACATTGATATATTGCTTCACGAATTTCAACAGGGCTGTTGCCTGCATTTAGTGCCCCGTTAATATGAGCCTTTAACTGTGGAAGTGTTTGCAAAGCTGTTAGTGTTGTAACAGTCAAAAGTTCTCTTGTTTTAATATCTAAATTTCCGACCTCAAACACTTCACCAAAAATATATTTTTGCAAAATGTCCATAAAATCTTTATCTGCACCTTTATTATTTTCAAGGCTAATATTAAAAAGTGTTTGAAGATTTTTATTTGCAATATCGCTTCTTGTCATTTTTTCCTCCTTAGCAAAAACCGTTGAGCTTATTGAAAGCATAATTAATAATAAAATTGTAAGTACTTTTTTCATAACATTTGCCTTATTATTGACACAATATAATAATAATAGTATATTTATTTTGACACTATGTCAATAGACGCACAAAAGGGATAAAAATATGCCAAAAGGCTCAATTGAACTGGTTAATACAAGAAAAGAAGAAATTTTAAATGCAGCTGAAAAGCTGTATCAAACAAAGTGTTTTAAAGATATTACTTTAAACGATATAGCAGAACTTACAACGTTTAAAAGGACATCAATTTATAACTATTTTGAAACAAAAGAAGAAATTTTTCTTATGCTTAATAAAAGGCAATATGAGGCTTGGGTAAGTGATTTAGAAAATATTATTAAAAATAATAAGACTTTATCAAAAGACGAATTAGCAAAAATCATAGCTCACTCTTTAGAAAAAAGAGAAGATATGTTAAGACTTATGATGAATCATTTTGATATGGAAGCAAACAGCCGTCTTGAAATATTGTCGGAGTTTAAAACAGCATTCGGAAATTCTATGAAAACTTTAGATAAGTTACTTAAAAAATTCTGCCCTGATATGAATGATGGCGGCAGAACAGAATTTATTTATGCTCTTTTTCCTTTTATATACGGGATTTACCCATATACGACCGTAAGTGAAAAACAAAAAGAAGCAATGAAAAATGCCAAGGTTGGGTTTATTCATCACAGTATTTATGAAATAACTTATAACTGCGTAAAACTGCTTTTAAAATAATGAGATAAAAATGAAATACACAAATTTAGGAAAATTTGATTTAAATGTATCAAGGATATGTATGGGCTGTATGGGGTTTGGCGACAGCACAAACGGTCAGCACTCCTGGACGGTTGATGAAAATACCGCAAGAGAAATAATAAAAGCGGGGCTTAATGAGGGTATTAACTTTTTTGATACAGCTGTAGTTTATCAGGGCGGAACAAGCGAGCAATATGTTGGTCGTGCCTTAAGAGATTTTGCAAAAAGGGATGATTTTATAATAGCAACGAAATTTACCCCAAGGACTCCTGACGAGATTGAAAACAACATAACAGGGCAAAAACATATTGAAAACTACTTAAATAAAAGCCTTCAAAATTTAGGTATGGACTATGTTGATTTATATATCTATCACATGTGGGATTATAATACCCCGATAGAAGATATTATGCAGGGTTTAAACGCAGTTGTAAAGCAGGGGAAAGTCAGATATATAGGTATTTCAAACTGCTTTGCGTGGCAGTTGGCTAAAGCGAACAATTATGCAAAGAATAACGGACTTGCTGAATTTATATCTATGCAGGGGCATTATAATTTAATCCATAGAGAAGAAGAAAGAGAAATGATTCCATACTGCAAGGAAGAAAATATTGCCCTGACCCCTTATAGTGCTTTAGCTTCGGGCAGATTATCAAGAAGAATAGGTGAAACAACAAAAAGACTTGAAGAAGATTCTTACGCAAAATTTAAGTATGATAAAACGGCTGAAGCTGATAATAAAATAATTGAAAGAGTAGAAGAAATTGCCTTAAAAAGAGGAGTTTCAATGACGGAAGTATCATTAGCGTGGCTTTTAACAAAAGTAACTTCGCCGATTGTCGGGGCTACTAAACTGTCTCATATAGAAGGAGCCGTAAAATCAGTTGAAATTGAACTTACGCAAGACGAAATAATCTATTTGGAAGAACTCTATGTTCCTCACGCTTTAGCCGGAGTAATGGCACAAAATAAACCTCAAAGCAAAGGTGAAAACCACGTTTGGATTAAAAATGCAAAAAATGTAAAATAAATTACATCATTATGGGTTGAGGGTTGCTCTACAACATTTACTTCTACTAAACCTTAAAATCTTCAATTTGCTTTAGCGTATTTTCATAATTTCCGCTAAATCTCATTGCTCTATCATCAAGATATAAATAAGCGGGGACTTTAACTCTTGTAACATCTTTAAAATACTCATCCATCTTATTTTCTATCAACCATTTTGTTGCTTCAAGATTGTTTCTTTTTGTGAATAAAATTAAATCATAATCTTTATTTAGTTTTTTAATAAATTCTTTGGCACCTTTTTTAACTTCGGGGATAAAATTTTCGCTATAATTTCCATCATACGTATTCAAAACCCCATCTAAATCTATTAGTATTGTTTTTCTAAAATTTCCCATAATTTCCTCAATAATATACAATCATTCTTTATTTATATACTATCATGGATTATTTTTACACCGCAAATAATCTAACATAGATTTATTATGCAAAAGGAAGAAATTTTACAAACAGTTGCTGATAATATCAGAATTGAAAGACTTAAAAAGAAAATTTCTCAGGAGAAACTTGCTGAAATGGCAGGAATTACGCAAAAATACCTGAATTTAATTGAAAACGCAAAAGCAAATCCGAGTATTATGGTTGTAATATCTGTTTGTAGGGCACTAAAAATAGATTTAAACTTGATTTATAAAATTTAACAGAGGGTATAGACTACATTTACAACTACTTAGTTTTGAAATAATAATTTGTTTGTATTGGTTATAGGTAGAAGTTTCACCCTAACAAAATCCTAGTTATTGACATAATGTCAATTAAAATTGTAGATATTATCCTAATATTAATACAAGTCGCTGTTGTGAAAAAATAAAATAAGGAGAAAAAATGAAAAATATATTTTTAATAATTTTAGGATTAGTTATTATTGGTGCGGGAGCTGTTTGGGCTCTAAATGGTAAACCAGCAAAGGAGGATACAAATATGGATAAAAAAGTGTTAGTAGCGTATTTTAGTGCAACGGGAACTACAAAACAAGTTGCTCAAAATTTGGCAGCTGCAATAAACGCAGATATTTATGAAATAAAGCCGAAAGTTCCTTATACGAATGCTGATTTAGATTGGACTAATAAAAATTCAAGAAGCACTCTTGAAATGGACGACCATAACTCACGCCCTGAAATAGTTAATGATAATTTTTCAACTGATAATTATGACACAATATTTTTAGGCTTCCCCATTTGGTGGTATATAGCACCAACCATTGTTAATACATTTTTGGAAGCACACGACTTTACGAATAAAAAAATTATTCTTTTTGCTACATCAGGCGGAAGCGGGTTTGGCAAAACGGTAGAAAACCTGAAAAAAAGTGTTTCTGCCTCAACTCAAATAAAAGAAGGCAAATTATTTAACAATCGTCCGACTAAAGAAGAACTTAAAAAATGGACAGAAGGAGTTTTATAAAAAACGCTGCAATTATTGCAGGAGTTACAGCAGGCGGAGCAGTGCTTTCAAAATCAGTACTGCCGTCAGTGAGCAAGGAGAATAAAAAAATGAAAATATTAGTAATAACGGGAAGCCCCAGAAAAAACGGCAACTCAAACACCTTAGCTGATAATTTTATTAAAGGTGCAAAAGAAAATGGTCATAACGTGGTTCGTTTTGACAGTGCATTTAAAAATGTTCACCCTTGCGCAGCTTGTAATAAATGCGGGATGAACGGCGATTGTGTTTTTAATGACGACTTTAATTTTATAAAAGAAAATATAGTCGATTCTGATATGGTCGTTTTTGCAACTCCAATGTACTATTTTGGAATATCAGCCCAATTAAAAGCCGTAATAGACAGGTTCTATTCAATTAACGGGAAAATTCACACTCCTAAAAAATCAGCACTGATATTAACATACGCCGATACCTCGACAAAAGAGGCACAACCGATTAAAAACCACTATGAAGTGCTTTTAAATTATTTAGGCTGGACAGATGCAGGGCAAATTATTGCATCGGGAGTTTGGACTGAAGGCTCGGTAAACAACACAAATTTCCCAAAACAAGCCTATGAGCTGGGGAAAAGTTTGTAAAAAGGTTAAAATCTAAATTCTAAATATAAGCTGATAATTAATTTATCAGCTTTTTGTTATATAAAATTTTTTTGAAATAATTAACTAACGAATAATGACACCATTGTTTACGGCTAAATAATTTTTATAAAGTTCAGAGACTTATTAAACAACATGTTTTTATTGAAAAAGTAATTGATTAATTAAATTAATAATATATATAGTAATATATATTATAATATACTGTTTATATTTAATAATTATATATAAATTATATACTAAATATATAATAATTGTAACAATTTCTTAACAAATAATACTCATTTTGTAAATTTATTATTGCAAAAATTTTTTAAATAAACAAGAGAGAATATGAAAGGTAAAAGATATGAGTATTAAATTAGAGGACGTAATTAAAAAGTATAACGATGACAATAAAGAAAATAATTCAGGTAAGAAAACAGATGCCAGTTCAGCTATTTCAACTTTAGCAAACAGCAGTATATTTGAAGGTGATAATGTAAATGGTTATCATGACAGAATGGCCAAAGCGGTAGATTGTTTGACGGAAAATGAAAAATGGAGAGTCAGTGTTGATACTGACGGCGATGGTGAATATGAAAGTTTAAAACTTGCAGATGCTATTGCTGATTCATTTGATAGTGAACTTGATTTATATATTCAAGAACAGGTTAATAAAATAATGGATAAATATGGCACTTGTTCAAAAAGCTATTTAGGTGAATCAGCAGTTAGAGAACTTGCATTGAAAGGGATAAGAGTTGTCGCTGTTGGTGATGGTGATTCTATGACAAACAGAACCTATAGTTTTTCATTAATTGATGTTGAAGATGATATTAAAAAGTTGATGCAGAAAGAAAATCTTACAGAAGAAGAAAAAACACAAATATATAATGCCGTATATGATGATGACGCTAAAGTAATGCAAGATGCAAACGGTAAAAAGGGAAGTTACATATTTGCAGATTGTTTAATTCCCGATGGTTTTGCACAAGGCGCTGAAATTAACTTATCAAGTATCTTAGACCAAATGGGTTATGATTGCATTTCAAAAGCCGATTTTGTAGGACATGAATCAGAATATTGGGAAGTAATAAATGCGGTTGAAAATAATATTTATGAAGGCGTTTATGACTCAGAAGCAACTTTGAATGAAATTTACGGTTCCGTAAAAGATGCAGTTCAATCGGTTCAAGATCTTTGGGGCGGTCATGGTGGTGCTCCCGGTGCATATGCTGGCGGTGATGCATCGGAATTGGGAGCAGACAATGAAATAACCGAAGCAATTGAAGAAATTCAAGATGATATTAAAAGAGAACAATTAATAAAAGAAAAAGTTGAAGAATATAAAGCTGCACATAATGACGAAGAACCATCCGATGTACAATTATCATTAATTGAAAAAGAAGTAGATAGAATTCTTTCAACTCAAAATAAAAAATAATCTGATTGTAAGTCGGCGGGATATATGATAAACTGAGTTTATGCCAAATAATAAAACTCTATTAATATTCCCGCCGCAATGGATGCCGGTTAGTCCTCATTTTGCGCTTCCTACTTTATTAGGGCAATATGAGGATACAGGTTTATTAGCGGCAGCTTTGGATTTAAATGTTGATTTTTATAATAAAATTCTTACTTCCGATTATGTAAATAATTCTCTTAATAAAGCAAAAGAAATGCTTCCCGTGTTGAAGGAAAATATAAAAAAATATTTTGTAAAAGATCAGGAGTTAAGTGAGTATACTATTCAACAGCAAAATGAAATTGCAAAAGCTTCCATGATTGACGGATTTTTGAAAAAATATTCCTCTTCATTAAATTCGGTATCATTGTTAATAGAAAAATCAGTAGAAATATTTAAAACAGCACAATATTATTATAATCCTAAATTGTTCTTATCTGCCGTAAAAAATATTAATACGGCTCTTGATATATGTTCTATGCCATATTTTCCGACCAGAATAGGTTTTATTTCATATACAAATAAACTGTTAAAATTAAATTATGATAGTATAAAATATTATGTTTTTGATAAATCAACAAATATTTATATAGATTATTTCTATTCTGTTTTAGATAAAATTAAAGAACAAAATGCAAAACATATAGGGATTTCTATTAATTCTTCAAGCCAAATAATAGCAGGATTAACCCTTGCAAATATATTGAAAAAAGAAACGGATGCCTTTATTAGTATTGGCGGTAATCACTTTGGCAGAGTTGCCGATGCCTTTGAAAAACATCCGGAATTTTTTGAATTATTTTGTGATGCGGTAACTGTTATGGAAGGTGAAATTCCTATTATTGAACTTTCCCGTTATGTAAATGGTGAAATTCCCATAGAAAAAGTTCCGAATTTATATTATTTAAAAGACGGAAAAGTACAGTCTAATGAAATAATTGAACCTACAAAATTGAATGATTTAAAATGTCCAAGCCTGGATGGTTATGATTTAAAAGCATATTTTGCACCCGAAATAGTTATGCCATTCCCTGCTTCAAGAGGCTGCTACTGGAGAAAATGCAGTTTCTGTGATCATGATTTCGGGCTTTATTATAATGTTAAAAGTATTGATAAACTGATAAGTGAAATTAAAATTTTTAAAGAAAAATATAATATTTCAAAGTTTGAGTTTATTGATGAAGCAATAAGTCCTTCTTATATGGAAGAAATGTCTAAAAAAATTATTGAAGAAGGTTTAAATATTAATTTCTTTTGTGATGCGCGTCTTGAAAACGGTTTTACAAAAGAGATTTTGGAACTTGCTCAAAAAAGCGGTTTAAGGATGGTTTTATGGGGATTTGAATCAGGTTCTAAAAGAATTATGAAGCTTATTAATAAAGGTATTGATATTGATAACAGATTGAATATACTTCGTGATGCGCATAATGCGGGAATTTATAATTTTGCTTTTATTTTCTTTGGGTTTCCTGCTGAAACTAAACAAGAAGCAATGGAAACAATTGATATGATTTGTGCAAATACCGATATAATTCCTTCATACGGCAAAAGTATATTCACTATGGGGAAACATACTAAACTAAGAGAAACTCCTGAAAAATACGGTGTTGTCGGTGTGCCGGAGCAGGAAGAAGAATTTTCTCCAACCTTTAATTATAATGCTGTCGGTATGACCAAACAAGAATTAAATGAAGTTATTGATTTATGTACAAAGCGTGCTTTTGAAGCGTATGGGAATGTCCTATCCTTCCATTTAATAAGCCGTGAAATACTGTTTTTATATTTATGTAAATATGACCTTAAACAAATTTGTGATTTTAAGTTGGAGTAAAATATATGGATTATGATAAATTTATTGACAAATATTTAGATCCAAACGATGAATCAGGGTTTCAAGAAGTGGTTTTTGCTCGACAGGCAAAACTTAAATCACTTAGACAAAGACTTCAAAAATATTATTTATCTGATGAAGAAATCAATAAACTTTTTGAAATAATTATCAATGCCGAAATTGAAATGGAAAAAGTTAAAAGATCTTTTAATTCAAAAAAATATAATGAAAAAGATTTAATTAATTTTCAAAATAAACTTATTGATATCCAAAATAAAATGAAATTAAACTTTGATGAAAAGTTAAATAAACTGTTAAAAGAAAAATATGAAAAGGCCAAAAAGAAACTTGAAAAACAAAAAAACAATCAAATTAAATTTTAAATTTTGTTCAAAAGTTTTTCGCAGGTATTCTTCATATATTGGAGGTGCTTATTGTCAGGGCTTATTTCCACGGCTTTAGTGTAATCTTCATTAGAACTTTTAAAATTATTATTCAAAAAATGCAAAAATGCTCTTTTCTCATATAGTATTGCTTCTTGATTATTTCTTGATATGGCTTCATTTAAGTCAAAAATTGCGCCTTTTAAATCATCAGACAGATATTTTATTTCCGCTCTTTGAAGGTAGTAATCTATGTTATTTCTGTCCAGTTCAATTGCTTTATCATATGCAAAAATAGAATTGTTATAGTCTTTTATTTTTCGTAATATATCAGCTTTTATTGCATATAATTCAGCATTTTGAGGGTATCTTTGGATTGCTTTTGTGCAAAAATCAATTGCATTTAGGAAGGTTTTGTTTTTTCTGTTAACTCTGGTAATTGCAATATAAGTTTTTAAAGAATTAGGTTTAAGAGATAAAGCAAGAAAAAGCAGGTTTAATGCTTTTGGGTATTCGCCCAGATTTTCTCTGTTTATCCCTTTATTATAAAGTGAGTGGAACAAAAAGAATCTTCTTATTTTTTTTAAACCGAAGTAAAACAAAATATCTCCTTAGTTATTCAGGCTGTGAATCGGGGCGGGGATTCTTCCGCCTCTATCGATAAAGGTTTTAGAAGAAAGTTTATTAACGCTCATAATGGGCGCTTCTCCGAGGAGCCCGCCGTAAACCGCATAATCTCCTACTTTTTTATTCGGAACGGGTATAATTCTTACAGCCGTAGTTTTTTTGTTAATCATCCCTATTGCCATTTCATCGGCTATCATACCTGAAATTGTGGAATCGGGTGAATCACCGGGGATTGCAATCTTATCAAGTCCTACCGAGCTTACGCGGGTCATAGCTTCAAGTTTATCAAAAGTAAGCGCTCCGTTTTTTGCAGCCTCAATCATCCCCGCATCTTCACTAACGGGGATAAAAGCACCTGATAATCCGCCAACGTATGAACTTGCCATAATACCACCCTTTTTAACGGCATCATTAAGCATTGCCAGAGCTGCGGTTGTGCCGTGTGCTCCCGCGTGTTCCAAGCCCATAGCTTGGAATATCCCTGCTACGGAATCACCTATAGCCGGAGTCGGAGCTAAAGAAAGGTCTATTATCCCGAACGGAATATTCATTTTTTCCGCCATTCTGCGACCCACAAGCTCGCCTGTTGAGGTTATTTTAAATGCTATTTGTTTGATTTTGTTAGCCAGTTCACCAAAGTCAGCATTTTTAGGAAGATTTTCCACCGCGGCTCTTACTACCCCGGGGCCTGATACTCCTATATTTAAGGCGCATTCGTTTTCTCCGAACCCATGGAAAGCTCCTGCCATAAAAGGATTATCTCCGGGAACATTACAAAAACATACCAATTTTGCCGCGCCTATTCCGTCTTTATCGGCGGTTAGGTTTGCAGTTTCTTTAATTATCGTTCCCATTTTTTTAACGGCATCCATATTTATTCCTGCTTTAGTTGATGCCAAATTAATGGAAGAACATACTCTTTCAGTTTGTTTTAAGGCTTGGGGGATGCTTTCTATTAAAGCATTATCGCCCCTTGTGCATCCCTTTTCAACAAGAGCCGAAAATCCGCCTATAAAATTAACGTTAACTTCTTTTGCCGCTTCATCCAATACTTTTGCAAGGTATACGTAATCATATTTTTTGCAAGACTCTCCTACCAAAGAAATTGGAGTTACCGCAATTCTTTTGTTTATGATGGGTATTGAATACTCGTCTTCTATTTCTGATGCGTAATTATAAAGATTTTTAGCATATTTTGTAATTTTATTATAAATTTTGTCGCCGACTTCTCTAACGTTTTCTCCGCAGCAATCTCTAAGGCTTAAAGCCAGTGTTACGGTTCTTATATCTAAGTTATGAACCTTTATCATATTTATTGTTTCAATAATTGATTTTTCGTTAAAAAAAGTCATTTATAATTCCTTAAATAGTGTGCATTTTATCAAAAATTTCTTTTTTTTGAACCCAAATTTCCATACCCAGTTTCTCGCCCGAGGAACTTAAGGCGTCTTTTATTTCTTTAAAAGAATATTTTGATTTACTTATATCTGCAAGTAAAAACATCATAAAGCATCCCTGCATAATGGTTTGTCGGATATCTTCAATATTAACTTCGTATTTTGCTAATACTGATGCAATTTCAGCAACAATTCCTACTCCGTCTTTACCTGAAATTGTAACGATTATTTTATTTTCGTCCATTTATACTCCAATCATATTTATAAATTTATTGTATATATAAATATGCCTAAAATCAAATGTTAAGCTAAAATTTAAAGTTGCGCTCCCCTGAAATTATTTTATCAAGATTAGAAATTACAAGTTGTTTGCGCTTCTCATCGTTTATTTTTTCAAGTTCTTTTAGAATAAGTTTTTCGCCGGTTTTTTTAGTAGTGTCTGAAGCGTAATCAATTAAATATTCTTTCAGTGTCATTATTGCGTTAGGCAGGCAAAAATTATGAATTTGAAGATTTTTGCAGATGCTCATAAACCTGTCACCCGTTCTACCCGAGCCGTAGCATGCCGTGCAGAAGCTGGGAAGATAACCAAGCTCCATAAGCCAATTTACTACTTCATCAAGAGTTCTGTTATCGTTAACTTCAAACTGGCTTGAGTCTTCATCTTCTCTCTCGGGTTTATAGTAACCGCCCACACTGGTTTTTGAACCGCCCGATATTTGCGAAATCCCCAGTTCCAAAACAGCTTTTCTGCATTCTTTATTTTCGCGTGTAGAAACAATCATTCCCGTATATGGTACTGCTATTCTTATAACGGCAACAAGCTTTTTAAACGTTTCATCATCTATGGCGTTAGAGAAAGTCTTTGGGTCTATGTCATCTGCTTTTCTTATTCTCGGGACGCTTATTGTATGAGGACCTACTCCGTATACGGCTTCTAAGTGTTCAGCGTGCATTAAAAGCCCGGTAAATTCATATAAATAGTTTTCTAATCCAAAAAGAACACCTAAGCCTACATCATCAATACCTGCTTTCATGGCTCTATCCATGGCTTCCGTGTGGTAAGCATAATTATGCTTTGGACCTGTCGGATGAAGCTTTTCATAACTTTCTTTATTATAAGTTTCTTGGAATAATATATAAGTACCTATTCCCGCATCACGAAGTTTTTTATAGTTTTCGACTGTTGTTGCTGCTATATTTACATTAACTCTGCGGATTGCACCATTTTTATGTTTTATTGAATAAATTGTTTTTATTGACTCAAGAATATATTCTATCGGATTGTTAACGGGGTCTTCCCCTGATTCTATGGCCAAACGCTTGTGCCCCATATCTTGAAGTGCAATTACTTCGTTTCTTATTTCTTCCTGCGACATTTTTTTTCGCGGGATATGCTTATTTTTTGCGTGATACGGGCAGTATGTACAGCCGTTTACGCAATAATTAGATAAGTATAACGGCGCAAAAAGTACAATTCTGTTTCCGTAATATTCTTCTTTTATATCTTTTGCAAGTTTAAATATATCATGGTTAAGCTCTTTATCCTCGCAAGTAAGCAATATTATTGCGTCTTTATGATTTAATCCCTTTTTTGCTTTTGCTTTTTCTATGATTTTTTTTATTAAATCTTTATTTTCCGCGTTTTCTTGCGCATATTTTATTGTTTTTAAAATTTCTTCGTTATTAATAAATTCTTCTGCTTTTTGTGATTTCGGATTATACATATTTTTGCCTTTTTTCTAAAAATAGTATAACTCAAAAAAGAGAGGTGAAAAAACCTCTCTTTTTTAATATTATTACCAGGAGCCTCCGCCGCCTCCGCCGTGGCCTCCGCCTGAGTGTCCGCCGCCTGAGTGTCCGCTTCCGCCATGGTGTCCTGATGAACTTGGAGGAGACGAAGCGGATTCAAGTGATCTGGAAAAACTGTGAAAACTGCCTTTGTTGAAGTTACCATGATACCATGAGGGTTGATATGCAGCATTATCTTCAATGCAGTCAATTAAATTATCAGCAGCACCAAGAACATAAGCAAATGGCAGTATTTCACTAACGTAGTTCGGATTTTCATTAATTTGTGCAATTAATCTTGGTTTTTCTACAACTTCAAGATATTTTTTCAGTCCTAGAATTTGACCCAGCAGCATTCTGCCTTGATTGTTCCTTTTAGGCATATTTATAAGGCAAATTACGCTGACAACCAAACAAACCACCTCTAAGATAAACATAGGATAATTTGAATTTATATTTGGAGCTTCAGCAAGAAGCATAATTAAAGGAATACCGCCAAATGGCAAACCCCAAATAAAAGCAAAAAATACATTACCCTGTCGTATTAAGGCAGTCATTACAAATACAGCCAGAATTGGGAATATTATCAAAAATCCCATTTCTCCGATTATAAGGTTAAAAGAATAATCACTAAGTGTATATAACATTATGGCAATTAAGCCTATGATAGAAACTATCATTATTGTTAATTTTTCAAAACTGCAAGATTCTTTTTCAAATAAGAAATTCCTGATTTTATTCAAACTTTTCTGAATTTTTTGGCAATAGTTACTAAATGCAGAACTGCGTTCAAGTTGTCTTTGTGAAATTTCGTCTCCTTTATAGAATAATGCATCCATTAAAGCTCTTTCATTTGCTTTATCCCCGTCATAAGGCTTTAATTTTTTAATCCGATATTGTATTCCGTCATCTTCAATTTCCAGATACCCTTTGCTTGCAAGATAAAATATCAAGGATGTTATACCTTTATTTGTTGATATGCCGGAATATTCCACTTCAATCTCGGCGCTATTCTTACCTTCCGGAATATCAAAATTTACAATCGGAGTAACGGGACTATCTTTTCCGAACATTGCCCATAAAATGACGGATATTGCTGTTAAAATTAATGATAATAATGCAATAAATTCTTTAATACCCATTGTTTTAACAAAGTAATTTTCAGGTAATTCTATTCTTACGGTTATACCCTCATTAGGGTTTAATTTTGTTGTTGTATAACCTGTAATTGTGTTTCCTGATATATTAAACTTTAATGTTTCGGGATTATAGCCTATTGCCCCATTTCTTCCTACAGAAAATCCCACTTTGCTTGCATCAAATTCTTTAGGAAGTGTGATGCTGAAATAAACTTTTGAAATAGTTGTGTCCCATTCTGTTCCAATGATATTAAAGTAAAATTCATCCGCATCTTTTACGTTATCATTACCCATATTATATTTGTATTTAATATCATAGGTACTATTTGGATTTGCATAATAATTAGGATTGCCCATTTTTAATATGAGTTTGTTTTTGGTAATCGACTTAGAATGAAGTTGTGAGGCATTTATATCTGTAATTCTTGCAAATTCAATATTTTTAGTACCGTCATTTCTTGTAATAGTATTTTTAATTGGAATTGACCTATATATACCGTGTGATTCCCGTGTAAAAAATACGTTTATTCTTTCGGAAATTTCCGCAGTACGATTTTCCGTTATATTCATATTTACTTTATATGAATTAATAACAAAATTTTCGGCACTTGCATAATTTATAATAAATAAGTTGATTATAAATGCCGATATAAATAATATAATTTTTCTCATTAAAATTGAACCTTTACGTTTTCTCTTTGTACTTCATTAATTTCAAACAGTTGTTCACGCTTAATACCGAATATCCCGCATATAACATTAGAAGGAAATACTTCCGTATAAGTATTTAATTCTCTAACTGTTCCGTTATAATACTTTCTGGAATTAGCAATTTCGTCTTCAACGGAAGAAAGTTCACCCATAAGATTATTAAAGCTTTCGTTAGCCTTTAAATCAGGGTAATTTTCAGCTACGGCAAGTAATTTTGCAATGCCGATATTGAGTCTTTGGTTAATATCAATTTTTTGAGCAGCATTCATTCCGCCGTAATTTGAACTTCTCAGCTTTGTAATTTCTTCAAAAACACCTTTTTCGTGAGATACATAACCTTTAACTGTTTCAATCAGGTTGGGAATTAAATCCCAGCGTTTTTTTAAATATACATCCATAGTTGAAAAGGCTTCTCTAACATAGTTGCGAAGAACGATACCTTTATTGTAAGCTGAAATCAGCCATACAAGAACAAGGAGTAAAATAACTCCGGAAACGATTTGTGTAATCATTTTTTATACCTCTTTATCTGCCACTAACTAACGATAATGTAATTATATCAAATTTTAAAATTCTTGTAAAACATAATATTTATGTATATTCCCAATATTTCAAAAATTTATCACCTCTATATATAATTAGTTGAATTATTAACTAAAATTATGTATACTGATTAAAGAGGCTAATATGGATAAAGAGATTGAATTTTACTATAAAACAGACAGTGAAACCAGAAAAATATTATATTCGTTGAGTATATTGTGGAATAAAATAACAGCAAATATGGATGCGGTTTTATCCGAGTATAAATTAAACATATCAAAGTTTAATATTCTTATGATAATAAAACATGTCGAAAAAGAAGACGGCATACAACAAAATGAAATAAGTAAAAGGCTTTTAGTTACTCCTTCAAATATAACAAAACTTCTTGATAAGCTGGAAGCGGAAGGAATGATAACCAGAAACTCAAAACCTAATGACAGAAGAGTTAAGCTTATTAAAATAACTACACAGGCATCAAAACTGCTTGATAAAGTTTGGCCTTTATATACAAAGGAAAGTACAAAACTTACCTCCTGCTTGTCAGAGAAAGATATCAATATAATTGAAAAATTACTTGAAAAGTGGGTTTTAAATTTAAAATAAATTGTCCGAGAAAATTTCGCGATAAGGAACGTTACAAAGCGAAACACCGCAACGA
>CANQJQ010000037.1 GCA_947624265.1 Candidatus Gastranaerophilales bacterium | reverse complement strand
GATAAAAATTTTTTTTATCATAAGTTCTCTCCTGATTATATTTAGGAGTAAACTTATTCTTTTATAAATAGCCTGTAAGCTATAATTTAGTTTAATTATTCTAAATTCTTTAAAATAAAAAGAGTCTCTGTTGTATATGTTAAAAGATTGTCTAATTTTATTTGCAGGTTTTCTTTAGTGTATATGTTATTTTCTGAAGTAGAGGGAATATATTGCTGTGTGGCAAGTCCTTGTGTCCTAAAATTTGCTACTTCTCTTGCTTTTTGAGACATCTCCTGAATTCTTGTATAAGAAAGATAATTACATTCCGGCTTATCTTGGTATTCTTTTCTTATATATTCAACATTATCAATCAAGTTGCTTACTATTGCATTAAATTTTTGTAAATCACCATCGGTATTTAAACATTTCCTTAATTTTTCCAGAATTCTTATCACGTCATTTACATCATTAAGATATTCGGTTGAGCCGTCTTTTTTTATTATTATATCAACATAAGAGTCATTGTCTCTCGGAATGGGTTTTAGTTGTTCTTCATTTTGTTTATCAAGTTCTTCAATGGAATATGGTGCGGAAGAATTTTCGCTGTGTTCTTTTTGAAGATATGAAAATTCCGATTCAATATTGGGAAGTGTCCCCACATATCCGGCACCTGTAGTTAAAACTGTTGTTAATATTGTAAATAATAATGTCAATATCTTTTTCATACCTATTATTATACTGATAATTTTGATAAAGTGAATATTTGTAAAATTTATTATAAAACTATTGAATAATTAATAGTTGAATGGTATACTAAATTTATATTATAATTTGAGGCGGAATTATGGATAGTATAATTAGAAAGTTAGGACCTGTTGCAAATATTGAATTTGATAAGCTGTTTTTAGGGCAGTTATTTTCTCATTTTTCGGATGCAATATTGCAGTTTATATTAATCTCCATTCTTATGGAAAGAGTTCCGTCGGCAGGAAAAACAATAGCTTTAACTTTTTTTGTATTTTTACTGCCTCAATTTTTGTTTAGTCCTTTTACGGGGGCAATATGCGACAGATTTTCAAGAAAATATATTCTTTTTATCAGTTCAATATATAGATGTATAGTATTGGGAATTTTTATATATAATTTTTATAATCAAAGCGTTTTATCTTTGAATAGTGTATATATTACGGCGTTTTTTCTCGGATGCGGGAGTGCATTTTTCTATCCTGCAAAAATGTCCATTCTTCCTAATATTGTTGAGGGTTCGCAGTTAAAATTTGCAAATGCGCTTAATTCTTCAATAGGGGCAATAGCTATATTATTCGGTGCATTTATTGCTGATTCCGTTATTAAAAAAACGGGGAATTTATATGCCTTATGCATAATTGCAGGATGTTATTTTATTGCTTCTTTATTTTGTATAAATATTAAACAAAAACAAATTCAAAAATCGGCAAAAATGTCAGATAAAATTATGGAGGATATGAAGGTTGCGCTAAACTATATAAAAGGGCATAAAAGAGCTTTATATTTAGTCATTCTTTCTATTTGCATTCAATTTATTGTAGCTGCGTTTTCAAACAATTTAAATACGCTTATTACCGATTATTATAAACTTGAGTTTAGTGATTTAACCTATTTAAGAACTATATTAGGCGCAGGTATTATTATAGGTATCGCCGTAACCATATATTTATCAAGAAAATTAAAGTTGATACATATGTTTGCTTTAGGGTTTATAATTTTATGTATAGCTTTATTTACTGCAAATTTCTGCAATTCTTTATCTATTGCTTGGAAATGGTTAATCCCGATTGGGATAGCGGATGCAATGGTAATTGTTATGCTTGATACACTATTACAAAAGGTTACACCCGACAGAGTCAGAGGTAAAATTTTCGGTTTGAATTTAACTTTAAATACACTCAGTTTTTTAACGGGGACTTTGACTATCGTGTATTTAACCGGGAGCATACAGCCGTTAACTACTTTTAAATTTATTGCGGGGATATCCTTTATAATGGCCATTTGTATAATGTTATTTGATAAATCTTTCAGATATTTTATTTTGAAAGGTACAATAGGTCAGTTATTTATTCTGTTGTTCAGATATAAAGTTGAAGGGATAGAAAACCTTCCTAAAAAAGGAAAGATAATATTAGCGGGAAATCATACGGGACATTTAGATCCGTTTATAATTCAGATGGCAACAAAGCGTAATTTATGGTTTGTAACAGGACCTGTTGCTTTTACTGTCCCCGTTATTAAACATTTTTTAAAGTATTTTAACGTACTTCCGTTAGAATTCGGTAAGGGAACGGAAGCTTTAGATTCGGCAGTAACTCAATTAAATAAAGGTGAAGCGGTTGTTATATTCCCCGAAGGTAAATTTACTCCCGACGGTAAGTTATGCAAATTCCACAGAGGGGTCGGCGTCATAGCTAAAAACGCAAATTGTCCGATTGTTCCCTTTTCAATAAAAGGCGGGTTTGAAACATGGAACAAACAAAGAAAACTTCCCAAGTTCTTTAATACTATTGTTATTCAGTTCGGACAGCCGATTGTGGATTTGTCAAAAGATGATAAAGATATAGCGCAAGAAGTAAAAATAAGAGTTAATTTTATGAAAAAAGCTCTTGAAAGACGTGCGTTTTATCAAATTTCAAAAGAAATGCATTCAAACTTTTTGGATTTAATGAGAGAGAAGGGTGATATATATGCTCCCGTTAAGGCGCTTTCAATAAGAACAAAAGAAGGTTATAAGGATATTACATATATAGAGTTGTCGCGTTATTCCAAAAAATTTGCCAATTATTTAATAGAATCAACAGGAATAAATAAAGGCGACAGAATTGCAATACTTTCTGAAGCCCGCCCTGAGTTTGCAATAGGAATTATGGCATCAATTCAAACAGGAGCCATAACTGTTCCTTTAGATGTAAAATTGACTGTTAATGAGCATACGAGTATTTTATCGGATTGTACTCCGCGGGTATTATTATGTTCTTCTCATTACCTTGAACATGCAATAGAAGTTAAAAATAATGTATCCTCAATTGAGCATATTTTTGTTTTGGATAAAGAAACCGATACTGATTATCCTAATGCATTTGATATTGAAGCAGATGTTGATAAAGATTTGGGCAGACCAAGAGCACTTGACGAAACGGCGTTAATTGTTTATACATCAGGTACTACGGGTAATCCTAAAGGTGTTATGATCAGTTTCGGGAATATTTATTCACAGTTTAAAGATTTTGAAAAAATATTTAAACTTTCTTCTAAAAATTCCTTGTTGTCAATTTTGCCGATAAATCATTTATTAGAACTTACCGACGGATTTTTTACAATGCTGTATATGGGTGCTCAAATTACATATATTAATAATTTGACCCCAAAAGAAATAGTTTCTGCCATGAAAGAAAAAGGTATAACTAATATGATAGTTGTTCCTTTGGTCGCCAAAATGCTTAAAAACAGTATTGAAAAGCAAATGCACAAGCTTCCCGAAAATGCGCGAAAAGTATTCGATATAATGTATAAATTGGCAAAATATGTGCCCCGAAAAGTAAGACGTATTATGTTTAAACAAGTTATAAATGAACTTGGAGGCAAGCTTGAATGTTTTATATCAGGCGGTGCCCCGTTAGAAGATTCTGTTGCGGAATTTTTTGACAGAATAGGAATCCCTGTTTTTCAAGGATACGGGTTAACTGAAACAAGTCCTACCGTTTCAACAAATTATTATGAAAAAAATAAAATAGGTACGGTAGGAAAACCTTTGCCCTCCGTTAAAGTTAGTGTATCAGAGCAGGGAGAATTGCTTGTATTCGGGCAAAATGTTATGCAAGGGTATTGGAATAAACCCGAATTAACAGCGGAAGTAATTGATGAAAACGGATGTTTCCATACGGGGGATATCGGTGAAATAGATAAAGACGGATTTATTAAAATCACGGGCAGAATAAAAAATATGATTGTTTTGGGCGGCGGTAAAAAAATCTTCCCCGAAGAGGTAGAAGCTGTTCTTGAAAAATCCGATAAAATTAAAGAAGTATGTGTTATGTCTTTAAAAATTAAGTCGGGAAATAAGGAAGGCACGGAAGAGGTAGGAGCGATTATAGTTCCTTCTGATGACATTATTAAGCTTGATAATGTTGGGGAAATTATTGAAAACGAAGTAAAGCAGCTTTCTCAACAAAATCTTGCACCTTATAAAATACCTTCCGTTGTTGTTATTCATAAAGATGAACTGCCTAAAACTTCTACAAGAAAAGTAAAAAGAAAAGAACTGCTTGAATGGTATGAAACAATGTAAAAAAGAACCTCTTTATAAGAGGTTCTTTTTTACATATTAATTAAGAGTGTTGAAGTTCAGTATTTTTTTTCGGAGCACGAATTTTATCCGCAACTTTAACAGCAAGATGAATACCTACGGATGCTGCAACCGCCATAAGCGCATAACTTGCAAAACCTAATAAATTAGATTTATTAATTTTCTTTAATAATGCAGGATCAACCATTTGCTTAGCCACTTTAGCGCCTTTTAATGAAGCTAAACCTTCTTCCGCAAGAGTCGGTATAAAACTTAAGAAAGTAAGACTTCCTGCGTGTTTTTTAACAAAGCCTCCTGCTTTATTTAATTTGCTTTGTTCTCCGTTTTTATTTGTTTTATCTGTATGAAGCAGTGCAACAAGTGCAATCGGTAATGCCAGCTTTTGTAAACCTCTGCATTTTTGAAGTACTTTCGTAACTTTATTCAGGTTATAGTTCATAGCATGACCTGTTTCGTGGAAAACGCTTGTAGCTAAATCTTTCTTCTCGCCTATAAATATTTTATTTAAGCCGCTTTCAAAAAAAGCATTTTCACCGTTTTTTGTTACATCAGTCATCATATCTGCTGTCACGGAAAAAGCTTCTTTTGGAAGAATTTTAAATTTTTTCGATAATGATTCTGCTATCATATCTTGTACTTGTTGTGCATTTTTACTATTTACCGTAATTATATCAACACCCTTTTGGGCTAATTGTGTTTTATCCGTAATAACTTTTATTGCATCTTTTATTTGACCAAACTCTGCCTCTGTAAGTCCCTGTCCTATCTTTTTCATATTTGGCATTAAAACTGATTGAGAAGCCATACTAACTCCTTGTTTTACGGCTCCCGAAACAGTTAATCCCGCAACAAATCCTGCAGCCTTTTTTCCTTTAGACGGCTGTTGAACAGCATTATTTACAACTGAATTATCCATACCATAACTCCAAATTCTACCTTATTATATAAAAGTATTTTTTATAAAATAAAATGATAAATTAATTATTATTATTAAAAACTTGTTACAAAAATTTTGAAAATAATTAATTGATTTTTTTGTTCATAAATAAGATAATTTAAATATCAAAAAAGGGAGGACTGTATCATTAATATTAAGAGTATAATAATAGGTTTAATCGTAACTTTAACTATGATATCCTCGGCACTTGCAATGAGTCCTGAGGCTAATCAATATTATCATCAAGCTTGTAAATTGTCAGATGAATCTAAATATTCAGAGGCTGCTGCACTTTTGAATAAAGCTATTGAATTATCGCCTGATGATGCTCTTTTATATACTAAGCTTGGGGGAATGTACTCGGAAATGAGTCAATGGGGAAATGCGGTTGATGCCTATAAAAAGGCATTAAAATACAGACCTAACGATGCTTTTATATACATAAGTCTGGGTAATATTTATGAACAGACTCAGGATTATAAAAATGCTTTAAATGCATATAATCAGGCAATGAAAATATTCCCAGAATATAAATATAATTATCTTAATTTGGCAAGTGTAAAAACTCACTTAAAAGAAGATGAGGATGCAATAAAATATTATCAATTGTTTTTGGCATCATATCCTGATGCTCTTGATGCGCGTGAAAATATGGCCTCCATATATTTGAGAATGGATAAACCTAAAGAAGCGGTTGATATTTATAATGATATTTATTTAAAAGACCCCAATTCTTTTAAAGATTACTCAAGCTACGGATTGGCATTATACAGGATATCAGACTTTGATAATGCGGAAAAAATTCTTTTAAAAGCCATAAAAAAAGATGCTGATGACTATATTGCAAGAGCAAATCTGGCATATGTATATATGGCGGAAAATAAAAATGATAAAGCTGCCGGTGAATTTGCAAAGGTGCTTGAGATACAGCCTGATTTATCTTCCATAAGGTTTGATTATGCAAATCTTCTTGCTGATAATGAAAAGTATGATGAAGCTTTAGTTCAGTATTCGGAATATATAAAAACAAATAAAGATAATCCCGTAGCATACTTAAATTCAGGTATAATTTATTCTAAAAAAGGTGATTACGATAACGCAATAAAAGTATTGGAAGAAGGAAAAAATGTTTCTCCTAATGATGTAGAAATAAAAAAGGAGCTGGCAAAATCATATCATTTGGCAAAACGATATAATGATGCAATTTCCGTATATGATTCACTCCTTGCGTTAGAACCTAATAATACAGATTGGGCGTTAAATAAAGGTATTGCGCTTCACGCTTTAAAAAAATATCAGGAGGCTATTGATATATATAAACAGGTGATTGCAAAAGATGCTGATAACAAAACGGCAAAAGATTATTTGCTTAAAGCGTATATTTCTCAGGGCGAGGACTTTTTTAACGGCGGAAATTACCGAAAAGCTGTTAATGCTTATGAAGCAGCTTTAACTCTTGACTCGGATAACCCAGTAATTTATTTAAATATTGCAAATGCATACGAGAAACTTGGTTCTAAATCTAAAGTTACTGAATATTATGAAAAGGCGCTGGAAATTGCTCCCGAAAATCCTGAAGTATTATCTTCGTATGCAAAAACATTAGCTAAATACGATAAAACGGATGATGCTAAACTCGTATATGAAAAAGCCATGGAACTTAATGATACCCCTAAGGAAGAAAAAATGGAGTATTATGTTAATTTAGCGGATACTTATTATAAAGAAAAAAATTATAATCAAGCTCTTACAGAATATTTAAATGCTTATGCCATAAATCAGGAGGATGAGTTTTTAAATTTAAAAATCGGAAATACCTATAAAGGTTTGGGAAACTTAGAAGCTGCGATTGAATATTACGGTAATTCTGCCAAAATAAATCCTGATAATGCTGATGCATATTTTAACAGAGGATTATGTTTAGCAGAGCAGAATAATTTAACGGAAGCTAAGAAAGATTTTGAAAAGGTTATTGAGCTTAAAAATGATTATGCTTATGCGTATTATGCTTTGGGACTTGCTTATGAAAAAGAAAATGACCTCGAAAAAGCAATTAATAATTATGAAGCCTTTATTACATACTCCAAAGATAAAAATTTAAGCCGTAATGTACAAAATAAAATAAATAATTTAAAGAAAAAACTAAAATAATCAATGAAAAAATTCTTAGTATTAATATTATTGCTCCCGCTGATATTTTGTTTTTCGTTTAAAAAAACAGAAAAACCTTTCGTTGTACTTTCTTCGGGAACAATATCCTCCGAATCAACAAGGCGTATAGAAAGAATATTTTTAGTTAAACAAAGGATTAATTATGCTCTGATATTTCCCGAAGGATTAAGGTATTCAGGGGTCAGAATGCAGATTTCAAAGCAGGATGATAAAACTTCAAACTGGGGGTTTTCTATAATTTCAACAAAAGATTTATACTTGGGCAAAGCCGATAAAAGTTATTCGGATTATATTTTTATTCAAAAACCGGGGCATTATATTATTCAATTTTTCTATCTTAATAAAAAGAACTATCCTTTTGCGCATAAGGAGTTTTATGTCAAATAATGTTTAAATATTTGGTCTTTTATATTCAAAAAATTTTTTCGGCAAAATACATCAGAAAAGGTAAGTGTAACAGATGCGGAAACTGCTGCAGAAACATATTGTTATATATTGAAGATGAACCGATAAGAACAAGTGAACAATTTGAAAAGGTTCAACAATGGGAAAAACATTATTATAATTTTTATATTTCGGGAAAAAGTGAAACAGGTGCTTTATTATTTACTTGCCGTGAACTTGATGAAAATAATAACTGCAAAGTATATTTTTTTAGAGGGTTAGGCTGCAGACAGTATCCTAAAGTTAATACAAAATTTCTGATAAACGGAGGCAAACCCTTGGATGGATGCGGATATTATTTTGAAACGGATAAAAAATTTAAATCTTTTCTGAAATAGCTTTAATTATTTCAAGAGAGCGTTTTGCGAGCAACTCATTTTTTAATTTTTTATTTTTCCTGATTTTTTTATCAACATCTATAGGCGCTAAAATTCCCCAGTTTGAGTTAATCGGCTGAAAAGAAGTATGACCTTCAAAAGAAATATAATGAGTTAAAGCACCCAATACCGTTTCAGATGGTAATTCCAACAATTCTTCACCTAATATATATTTTGACGCGTTTATTCCTGCCAAAAGACCTGATGCAATTGATTCAGTGTAGCCTTCGGTTCCTGTTATTTGACCTGCAAAGAATATATTGGGATTCTTACGTGTTTGAAGCGTGGGATATAAAACTTTAGGACTATTTATAAAAGTATTTCTGTGCATTACTCCGTAACGTACAACAGATGCATTTTCAAGCCCGGGAATTGATTGAATTAATTCTTTTTGGCTGCCCCATTTTAAATTTGTTTGAAAACCGACTAAATTATATAAACTTGCAGACATATTGTCCTGCCTTAATTGAACTACGGCATAGTTTTCTTCCCCTGTTCTTTCATCAACAAGACCTATGGGTTTCATTGGACCAAAGCGCAGAGTATCTTTTCCTCTTGATGCTATAACCTCTATAGGGAGGCAAGATTCAAAAAATTTTGCATCTTTTTCAAAAGATTTTAGTTCAATTTTAGGTGAATTAATCAGTATATTATAGAAATTTTCGTACTCATTTTTATTCATCGGGCAGTTAATATAGTCTGCACTGCCTTTATTGTATCGGTTCATATAAAAGGCTTTATTAAAATTTATTGAGTCTTTTTCAATAATAGGAGCTACGGCGTCAAAAAAATATAAATATTCTTCATCCAAAAAAGTTTTTATGTTATCGCATAAAGCTTCAGACGTTAAGGGGCCTGAAGCTATTATTACGGGAGTATCATCAGGTATTGAAGTTACTTCTTCTCTTATAACATTAATAAGAGGGTGATTTGTTATTATTTGTGTAACTTTTTTAGAAAACATTTCTCTGTCAACAGATAAAGCACCGCCCGAAGGAACCTTTGATTCCATAATAACAGGCATTAGCTCAGAACCAAGTATTTCCATTTCGCGCTTTAAAAGTCCGGAAGCATTTGTTAAATCATAAGAACCCAAGCTGTTAGAGCACACAAATTCCGCAAAATAATCACTTTTATGTGCGGGAGTCTGCTTTTGGGGACGCATCTCATATAAATCAACTTTTATACCTCGTTTTACAGCCTCCAGTGCGGCCTCTGAGCCTGCTAATCCCGCACCGATAATTATTAGTCTTTTATTATTCATATATTGATTATTGCATAAATATTTATTTACATGTGTATAATAAATGTTGTAAAATGTTTTATATGGGAATAGTAAATATATTATTGTTTGATGATGATAATTTGTCAAAAGCTGTAATTGAAAATTATTTACAAGATATTGCTTTTGATTATCAGTTTTTCCAATATAATATTTTTGATGAAAATGTAATATCCTCCATAAATAATCAAAAAATAATATTTATTTGCATAAATAAAAGTAATATAAAACTTTTAGACTCCGTAGAAAAATTATCTTCTGACAAAAATAATAATTTTGTTATAATATCTAATGAGACTTCTACTGATTTTCATGTAAAATCATTAAGAGCGGGTGCAAAAGACTTTTTGTTAAAACCCGTAGTTAAAACAAATTTTCTTACCTCGGTACAGAAAATTTATAATAATCAAATATTAAATAAGGCAGGTGTTAATATGTCGAATGTTTATACGGTTGTATCCCCAGAAAGCGGGGCAGGTAAAACTTTTTTTCTTGTTAATTTAGCTAAAGAAATTGCAGATATAACAAAAGAAAAAGTTTTGATAGTTGATTTTAATAATAATGTCAACGATATTTCAATACTATTGGATATAAATTCCAAATATAATACTTCTTTTATTTTTGGAAACATTGATGCGGAAAATGCACAGGAATTATTATCACATATTGAAAAATATAAAGATTCTTCCTTGTATATTATGGCTAACGGCTTGTATACAAGTTCTTTAAAAATTCCGCTGGAAAAACTTAAATTATTTATAGAAGAAGCAAAGAAACAGTTTAAATATATATTCTTTGATATTGATCCTGTCTTTGATAAGTTAAATAGTCATCTTTTAAATGTATCAAGTTCGGTATTTTGTATTTTAGATGTTAAACACAACTCCGCAGAAAAAGCTAAAGATTACTTTATTCAAAATAATTTATATTCAAAGGTTAAGTTTATTGTTAATAAGTATAGACAAAGAGATGCGGAAAAACTTGCCGAATTGGAAACAGCTATTGAAAAACAAGTTTATTGTAAAATTCCTCAAGGTTTGATGTCTACTTCAATGGCTATGCAAAACGGCAAAACTTTAAAGGAATTAAATCCGAATATGGATATAGTAAAAATATATAATTCTTTAGCAAAAAATATAATTAATAAAGATTAATAGAATGAATATTAAAGACAGGTTAAAAACATCGAAGAGAACAACTTCTCCCGAGAAAAAAGAAAATACGGGAATTAAATATAAAAATGCGGAAAAATATTTTACCGATGGAAAATATGTAAAAAATCTGTTAAAAGCATATATTAAAAATGCTAAAAATATTATATTTATTATAAACAATTCTTTTGATGCCGAACTGATTTCGCTGTATTTTAAGTCTTTTATTAAAGATTCGGACAAAAATCCTCAAGAAAGCAAGATTGAAATTGTATCTGAACCTTCAATTATTGAAACGGTTAAAATTTTTGAGAATATAATTTCTTTAGATAAATCTTATATTTTCGGGTTAAAAATAAATAAACCGGATAATATTCTTGATAAATTAACAGCTTTAATTGCCGTAAACTTTCCAAATCTTCAAAAAATGAATATTGATACTTTGATAAGTTCATCAGAGTCAGTATTTGTTTATTTTGATAAAGATAAGGAAGGGATGTATTTTATATCTAAAATAGAAGAAATGGTTAATACGGAGAATGGTATCGAGTTTGAAAAAATATTTGACTTTGACTCTTCCTATTTGCTTTCAGCTGATGATAATACTGAAATTAATGAAAAAGAACAGGATGACAATAAGCAGGCTCCAGTAATTATTGTGAATAATACAAAACCTAAAAAAGTTAATAAATATAAGTTATTGAGAGAAAAATTTAAAAGAAGAAAAGATAATAGTAATTTTTAATTACTTTAAATGTATTATTTTGTCATATTGTAAAATGATATATCATTTTGGTTTTTTATACTATATAAAATGTTATTATTATTGAACTTGAAGCCGATTTATTAATCTAAAGATTTAGATATAAATATAAATCTTTTTGTATATATAAATAAATCCATATATGGATGAGCGCCCATGCTTATACATGTAATATAAATAGTGTGAGTGATGTATTTACAGGGAGCGTAAGTGTGTATATGAGAAGAACAATGGACTTTAACAAAAAAATTAAGGTTATTTTGGTAGATGATAATTTTGATCATTTACTCGGAATCAGAGAGTTAATTAACATAGAGACAAACTTTGAAGTAATTGCTACCGCAACAAATGCAAATATAGCAATTAATTTAGTAAAAAAATATCAACCGGATATAGTTTTAATGGACATAAATATGCCGGAAAAAGACGGTTTAACGGCAATAAATGAAATAGAACGCTTGGGATTGGGGATAAAAATCATCGCACTAACAGGATATGATGATCCTGATTTAATATTCAGAGCAATGAAGATAGGTGCTAAAGGCTATATTTTAAAAACTATGGCATCGGCTCAATTGATTTACGCAATAGAAGAAGTTATCCAAGGAAAAATTTATCTGCCTTCAGGCCTATCTTCAAGATTTTTTGAATATTTTCAGAAAACATTCAAAGAAGAAACAAATGCAGCTTCAAATCAAGAGAATTTATTGCAATATTTAACGCAGAGAGAAGAAGAAGTTTTAGATCTTTTAACCCAAGGTGTTACATATAAAGGTGTTGCTCAACAGTTATTTATAAGTGAAACCACAGTAAAAACACACGTTAACAACATTTTCCAAAAACTTCAGGTAAATGACAGAACACAAGCTGTTTTATATGCAATAAACAACGGTTTTCTTAATAGAAAAAAATTAAAAATTGCTATATAATCTGAATATGAAAAATAATTTTAACACACTTCGTCAATATATTTATGATAATTATACATATGAATGTGCCAAAGAGACCATAGACGGTCTCTTTCGCGCAATTTTACAACCATTATTTAACAATTTACAATATGAATGCACTATACTTCTGCGCTTAAATGATGAAGAAGATAAAAAACAGCTTTTAAAAAGACTTGCATTTTCTAAGGTTAATTTAATATCCTTTAACAAGAATGAAAACCAAAAATCAAATAAATGGGAAAATGTTGAATTTCTTGTTGTTATAGGTCAAAGATATTCTTCGGCTTTAATATGGGATTATGATTGCGCGGAAAAATCAAATAGTGCTAAGTGCGTTATAATATATAACTCAAAGGCAATTTCTGATTTAATAAAGCGAATTGCCGAAAATTCTTCCGTTGATTTTGATAAATATATAGCAGAGCGCCGTCAAAATGTACTATTAAACCAATCGATAAGAAAAATAGTTACTTCTTTAAATGAAAAGAATGAAGAAATTTTCTTTAATCAAAATGCGCAGATTAATTATGATGAGTCTGTTCAAACAGCGCAAATTGTTTCTAACAAAGCTAAATTCATTGCTCATGAGATTAAAAACGGCTTATCGGTAATAAATTTATATTCTAAAATTTTGGATAAACGGCTTGAAAAAATTGATGCGGATGAAGAAACAAAAGCCTCAATTGTTAATGCACTAAAGTGTATTACAAATGCCTCCGAGAATATATCTTCAAATATAAGTGATTTAAGGTGTTTATCAACTCCGTATATAACTGAAATAAATTTAAATAAAGTAATTTTAAATATTGTTCAAATGTGTGATAAAAAGGCAAAAGATGCGGGTGTTGAGTTAGAGTTGATTCCTTTTGATGAATGCATAATATCAACTGATAAAACAAAATTAGAGTGCGCACTGACAAACATAATTTATAATGCTATAGAGGCTTGTAATAAGGGCTGTTTTGTTCAGATAGAAACCCAATTAAAAGAAAACTCGGCTAAAATACTTGTAAAAAACAACGGCGCAAAAATTCCTGAAGAAATAAAAGAAAAGATTTTTGAAGAGAATTTTACGACTAAAGAAAAAGGCAACGGCTTAGGACTCGGAATATGTAAAAAGCAATTGGAAATGGTCGGCGGGAATATAAGGCTTGTATCTTCCGACGAAAAAGAAACAGTATTTGAAATAGTTTTACCTTTATAAAAATCATCGTATAATATTTTTATGGAAAATTTGACGGTAAAGAAGTACAAGTTAAAAAGAGTTGAAACTGCTGCGGTTTATAAAATAGACTATGAAAAAGAACTAAACACCGCGCAATTAGAAGCGGTTGTACAAAAAGAAGGTTCAATTCTGGTAATAGCGGGGGCGGGTTCAGGCAAAACCAAAACTCTGACTTACCGTGTTGCAAGGCTAATTGAGGACGGAATTAATCCAAAAAATATATTACTTTTAACTTTTACAAAAAAGGCTGCTCAAGAGATGCTTTCAAGAGCTGCTATTGTGCTTGATTCAAGATGTGAACAGGTCGCGGGCGGAACTTTTCATTCCTTTGCCAATGTAATTTTAAGAAAATATGCTTCGCTTTTGGAGCTTCAAAACAATTTTACAATTACGGATAGAGCTGACAGCGAAGATATAGTTAATCACATCCGCTCAAATATAATAGAAAAGCAGGAAAAACGCATTCCTAAAAAAGGTACGATTTTAGATATATATTCAAAAGCAGTAAATAAAAATATGCCCTCGGATGAAGTAATTGCGTCGGAATATAAACAATTTGAACATTGTACCGATAAAATTAATGAAATTATTTGCGAATATAATAATTACAAGCGTAAAAACTCAATTTTAGACTACGATGACTTGCTTTTGTATTTTAGGACTCTCTTGGAATCTAATCCGCAGGTCAGAAAGACGCTTTCTAACCAGTATAAATATATAATGGTGGATGAGTATCAGGATACAAATACAATACAAGCTCAAATTATAAAGCTTTTGGCTTCGGAACACAATAATGTAATGGCGGTGGGCGATGACTCTCAAAGTATTTATTCCTTTAGAGGCGCAAACTTTAAAAATATTTTAGATTTTCCTTCTGTTTTTCCCGATACAAAAATAATAAAACTCGAGCAAAACTACAGAAGCTCTCAAAATATTTTGGCTCTAGCAAATGAAATATTGCTGAAAGCAAAAGAAAAATATACAAAAACTCTTTATTCCACTATAGAATTCCCTCAAAAACCTGTTTTAATATCAGCAAACGATATGAAAACCGAGGCGGAATTTATTGCTCAAAGGGTGCTTGAGTTGTCGGAGGAAGAAAATATTCCTTTAAATGATATATGTGTTTTAGCCAGAAGCGCAAGAATGACTTATAATTTAGAAATTGAACTGGCTAAAAGGAATATCCCTTTTAAAAAATTCGGCGGTATGAAATTTATTGAAGCCGCTCACGTAAAGGATATTATTGCGCATTTACGTGTTATTCTTAATCCTTCGGATGTAATAAGTTATATGAGAATACTATTATTGCTTGACGGTATCGGAACACAGAGCGCCAATAAACTTTTGCCCGTATTGGCGGAAGGCAATATACAAGATAAAAAGCTTCCCGTAAAAAATCCAGAGGCGGTTTTAAGGCTTAATCAACTTATAAATACTAACCAAAAAGATATTTTTAATCCTAAAAAAGTTGTACAAAGCGTAATTAATTACTATGAACCCATTTTAAAAGACAGGTATGACGACTATACAAAGCGGGAAAAAGATTTAGAGCATTTTATGGCTTTAAGTGAAAAGTACACAAGTTTAGAGGACTTTTTGAGCGACTTGGCGCTTGAACCGCCAGACACTTCGGTAACAGATATAGAAGAAGGCGCCAATAAAGATGAATATTTAACGCTTTCAACAATCCACAGTTCAAAAGGTTTAGAATGGAAAGCCGTGTTTATAATCGGCGCCGTTGACGGAAGATTTCCTTCGCTATACTCTTTCAACTCGTCCGAGGAATTGGATGAGGAATTAAGACTTATGTATGTAGCCGTTACGAGAGCAAAAACTCATCTTGCGATAACTTATCCTATAGATATGTTTGATTATTCAACCAATATGGTGCTATCAAAACCCTCAAGATTTTTAGACGGAATAGGTCAGGATATTCTTGAAAAGTGGGTTATAGAAGAATAAAGGTCGGATTTGATATTTTTTATGTTATTTTATATTATCTGTTAGATATATAAATATATATTAACGTATAAATATTTACAAAATTTTACAAAGAGTCTGAACTTTAATATTTGCATTGAATTACATTATATTGTATTATAAAATTACATCGTTATTTTTTATCATAGGGTTGAAAAGTTTATAAACAGGTTTATAATAAATATATACAAATTTAAATTTAGAGTTGTATAAAAAATTATGGTAGACTATAAATGAAAAACTGACTTATACAAAAGAGAAAAGGACATACATTATTTTGCATAAGCCAAGAAAGGGATTTTAAATATGGGTACTTGGAACGAGGCAGACCATCCACGCGATGATGAGGGTAAATTTACATTTAAAAACGGAGGAGCATCATCAGGCGGTCCAAATAGCAATTCTTTAAGCAGAGAAGATATTCTATATCCGACAATGAAAGATAATAGACCAAATTATGATGATATTTATAAAGGACTCGGAAATT
>CANQJQ010000036.1 GCA_947624265.1 Candidatus Gastranaerophilales bacterium | reverse complement strand
ATAGGCAGGTTTGGTATTGACGGGTCTAAGCCTAAAACACTTGAAGAACTCGGCAGAGATATGGGGTTTTCCAAAGAAAGAATAAGGCAGATTGAAGCCCTTGCAATAAAAAAGCTTAAAACTTGTGAAAGTATTAAACATTTAAAAGATTATCTGTCTTAAAATTGTTGTTAAATTCTTTTATGGTATGTTAAAATAATTCTCGTGGAATATTAAAAAAATCATAAGGGAATTTTACATGAATTTATTTAATTTATTATTGGGCAAACAGTATCAGATATTGACGTATTTGCCTGAGGCGGTTTTGGTAATAGATGAGACCGGTAAAATTCTTTATGCGAATAAAAAAGCGTTTAAGCTCTTTGAAACCCAAAAATTGCGTGGTAAAAACATAAATGATTTCTTTATTATTAACTCTGATAACATAATTGCAAATAAAGATGAAGAAATTAAACAAATATTAAAAATAGTTTCGGAAGAACAAAATACTAAAATTACCGATGTAAAAGTAACGGATGTTTCTTCCGGAAAAAAGAAAAGATACATTCTGACTATAATTGATAATACTCAGGACCATTCTTTATTAGACCAATTAATAACAGAGCGTCAGGAGCAAAAAATTTTAAATCATACAAAAAATGTTCTTTTAACGAAGATGTCAAATTACCTGTGTTCTCCTCTGCATTCCGTTGTCGGCTTTTCTCAAGCCATGCTTGAAGGTTTAAGCGGTGAAATAAATGAAAAACAGACAAAATATTTACAGATAATGAATTCAAATTCTTCGGAATTATTGTTATTCCTTGAAAAATTAATTGAATTATCAGAGGTTGAATCCGATATTTATAAATTTGATTATCAAAATTTTGATTTGAGTTCGGTTATAAATGTGGTTGTTAATGAGACAAATGTAAAACTAGCAGGCAAGGATGTAAAAATAAGTGTTAATATAGGTGAAAATGTAAAACAGGGATGCTATTCCGATAAAAATGTATTTAAAACGGTACTATCAAATATTTTAGATAATGCCATAAATTTGATTACCACTGGCGGAATAATAATAAATATTGATAATCCCAGCCCCGAGTTTATTCTTTCAAAGGGCTTTGAAGTTAAAGAAAATATAAATGAAAAATCATATCTGATGTTTGAAATTGCTTGTAAGGGCTTGGATGCTTCTGTTTATTCAACTCCCGATATTATTGACCCTTATATTCAAGTGGATAAAAATTCCAAAAAATATTTAATGCAAAGCCTGCTTTTGAGCAGTACGAAAAAATTGGTCAATAAAGTAAAAGGTGAAATGTGGATAAATAATCAAATAGCAAATCAGGTTTCTTTTATATTTATTGTACCGATAGAAAAAGCAATATTTGAGGATAACAGTTCTAAATAATGGCAGAAGTTGAATTAAAAAATGTCATAAAAAAATATGACAAAAAAGAGATTATAAATAACGTCAGTTTTGTTGTAAAAGATAAAGAATTTTTAGTTTTGGTAGGTTCATCGGGCTGCGGTAAATCTACTATTTTAAGGATGATTGCAGGTTTAGAAGATATAACTGAGGGCGAAATATTAATAGACGGAAATTGCGTTAACAATGTTCACCCAAAGGACAGGGATATTGCTTTTGTTTTTCAAAACTATGCACTTTATCCTCATATGAGCGTTTATGAAAATATTGCATTCCCTCTTAAAATGAGAAAATTAAATAAAAAAGATATTGATGCTAAAGTTAAAGAAGCAGCTGAAATCCTAAATTTAACAGACTTATTGGACAGAAAACCAAAGCAGTTATCAGGCGGTCAAAGACAAAGAGTTGCTTTAGGCAGAGCCATAGTTCGTAATCCTAAAGTATTTTTAATGGATGAACCTTTGTCCAATCTTGATGCTAAATTAAGAGTGCAAATGCGCTCAGAAATTAAAAAATTGCATCAAAAGCTTCAAACAACATTTATTTATGTTACTCATGATCAAACAGAAGCTTTAACAATGGGTGATAGAATTGCGGTTATTGATTCCGGGGTTATTCAACAAATCGGCACCCCTGATGAAGTATTTAATAATCCTGTAAATAGGTTTGTGGCAGGATTTTTAGGTTCACCTTCGATGAATTTTATTACATCCGAGATTATTAATAATAAAATTACCGTTAACGGTGTTTCTTTTGAATTGAATGAAGAACAAAAGCAGAAGTTATCAGGTAAAAATCAGGTTATAACAGGAATAAGACCTGAGGATTTTAACTGTAGTAATTCAAATTTTGAATTTCCTGTTGATGTTGAAATATCTGAAATGCTGGGAAGTTCCAAACTTGTTTATTTTAAAGCAAATAACTGTTCCTGTTCAGCTTTTTTAGATAAAGATGAAAATTCTCAAGGACGGATTTATCTTAAATTTAATACTGATAAAATTATGTTCTTTGATGTTCATTCCGGTATAAGATATTAATTATTCTTTTATAATGATTAAGTTATTTGCCACTTTCATTTTGCAAGTAGGCAAAACAACATCCTGCAATCCGTTTGCGATACTGATTACGCTGCCTGCTTCAAGTGTTACGTCTTCGCCTTTATAATTAAAAGTGTAATCTGTTTTTCTGTCAGAACGTATAGTTATTTGACTCATAATCTAATCTCCTTAATCAATAATTCTTCTGCCTTCAATTGCTTTAGCAAGAGTGATTTCGTCTGCATACTCTAAATCCGACCCCACGGGAAGCCCGAAAGCAATCCTTGATATTTTAATATTAAAAGGTTTTAGAAGTTTTGTTATATACATACTTGTAGCTTCGCCTTCTACGGAAGGACTTAAAGCCAATATTATCTCTTTTACATTTTCATCACTTGAGCGGGTTAAAAGCTCTTTTATTCTGATATCCTCTGCCCCTATTCCGTCAAGCGGCGACAAAGTTCCTTGTAATACGTGATATAAGCCTTTGTATTCCCGAGTTCTTTCTATGGCAATAAGGTCTTTTGTTTCTGCAACTACACATATTGTTGATTTGTCGCGTTTATCATCAGAGCATATTTCACAAGGATTTGAGGCTGACATATTAAAACAAATATCACAGTAGTGAATTTGTTCTTTTGCATCAATAAGTGCTTGAGCAAAACGTTCCACTTCACCCGAGGGCATTTTTAAAAGATGAAATGCCATTCGTTGAGCGGATTTTGGTCCGATACCTGGGAACTTTTGAAAAAATTCAATAAGCTGTGCTAAGGGTTTTGTATATTCCATTAGAATAATCCGGGAATATTTATGCCGGCAGGTACGATACCCTTCATTTTATCCTGCATCTTTTTTGTTGCATCTGCAGTTGCTTGTTTCATCGCTGTAGTTATTAAATCTTCAAGCATTTCAACTGTTTCGTTATCAACAGCATCAGGGTTTTCTGAATTTATTGCCTGTTTTGTAAGTTTTATTGATTTAAATTTACCATGTCCGTCGCATGTAACCGTAACTGCACCGTTAGCTGCTTGAGCTGTTATTTCTGTATGTGCCAAATCATTTTGAGCTTCTTGTAATCTTTTTTGCACTTGTTGTGCTTGTTTCATCATATTTGCTAAATTCATCATTTTAAACTCCATATCCTAATCTTTCAATTATTATAAGGCAATCCAATGTTGTTAGCAAGTATATAGTGATTTAGTTGATAAAATATTTTTCAGGTTTCGGGTAATCATTATTTGATAAGTGAAATCAATAATAAATAAAATTAAAAATCTTTCGCTCGATATTAGTTTCTGTATTGCTAAATTCAGCCCAAGCTGCGCTAAACGACGCTCCGCTTGTTGCTGCTTCATTAAGCAATAAGACGAAACAAATATAGGCTTTCAGATTTTTAATTTTTAATTATTTAAATTTAGTATAAATATTTTTATATAATAAAAATTATTCCATTAACTCGGATAATCTGAGTTCGGTTTTTCTTTTTTGTTTAATTGTACGTTTTGGCTTTTCTTTTTCTTCACAATCAAACGCACATAATCCGACAGGCATGTTTTCCTTGGTTTCAAGCATTAAAATCTCTTTTACAAAATTTACTATTTCGTGCATATTATTCCTTTGCCTCTCACTAAATTATTTCTCATGTTTTATAACTACTTTATACTTATTAAAGTTCATTTTTAACCTCCAATTGTGCTATATTTATTGCTATGGATAATTCCTCCTTATATGAAAAAAATATGCAGATGCTTTCTTTGGCGGTTGAATACTGTGAAGATAATTTTGAACATGATGCTCTTATTAAGGAACTTTATAGAGATGATGATTTAAAAAAACAGCTTTGTTTAATTGAAATTAAAAAAATTCTTACCCAAAACGAAGCTGATATATTGGTTGAGAATCTTACGGGCAAATCAGGTCCTATAAGAGAAACCGCTTCTTTTAAAATTTTGGAGCTTATTAAAAACGATAATTTCAATAAATTTTTTCAAACACACAAAATTATTGATACATTTGTTAAAGCCATTATTGATATAAATCCTTCCGTTTCAAGAAATATAGTTCAAGTAATTACTTTTGTTGAGGATGTTGAATACTTATATAAAAAAATTATTGAACAAACAAAAAAAACACTTTCTTCGATGGAAAATATAAAACAAAACCGTTCTTATACAACAAACAAACAAAAATTTAGTCTGTATTGGAATTTGGAAGCTATAATAAATATTGCCGATAAAATCAAAATAAATGAAGAACTGGTTCAAATTCTTAAAACTACAGCTCTTTCAAATGATTATACAATCAGAGAAAAAACGGCAAATGCATCAAAAATACTGAATTGTCCTGAAATACTTTTACTTTTTAAAGAGGATGAAAATATTTATGTCAAAAGATATTTGTAACTTTATGCTATAATTTGCTTAAAGAGGTAGAAGTATGTTTAACAGAATTACTAAATTCTTAAGATATTTTGGCAAAGGTTACAAATTAAAATTAATTAATATGTTGTTTATGGCTTTTATGAGCAGCTTATTGGAATTTTTAAGTATTGTACTTGTTTTTCCTTTTATTTTAATTCTGGTTAATCCTTTTAGAGTAGTTAATAACCCTGTTGCTATATATATTCAAAATCATTTTCATATAACAGGCATAAGACCCATGATTTTTTTAATCGGTGGTTTAATTGCTTTAATCATTATTATTAAAAATATATATTGTATTCTGATTACTTATTGGCAAAATAAAATAATGAGCCAATGGGGACTTAATATTAAAGAAAAAATGCTGTATTTTTTCTTATATTCTCCTTATGAAGCTGACCTGCAAAGAGGTAACAACAGAATTATTGATCAAATAACTTTAGATATTGATGAAATTATGCAATATTATGTTTTTAAGGTTATTTCATTTATTTCTAATTTATTTGTAATATTATTTATTTTTGCAATACTTGTGTTTTTATTACCAATGTATACTCTGTTAGCCATACTGTTTTTCTCTATTGCAGGCAGTATGCAGAATGGGTTTTTCAGCAAATGGAGTATTAATATCGGTATAAAAAAGCATAATCTTACTACCGGGGCATATAACTCTGTTATTAACAGCTTAAGCTGTATTAAAGATATTAAAATTAACGGATGCCAAAAGTATTTTTATAAGTTTTATACTGATGTTGCCAAAAAAATAATTCCCTATAATGAAAAAATTAACTTAATTCCTTTAATACCGCAATATATATTAGAAATTATCTTTATATTTACAATGATTATATTATGTATTGGTATTCTTACCATGTATGGTGAAAATCCCTCCAATATTTTAATATCTTTTGGTATAGTCGCTATTGCAATATACAGGGTTGTACCTCAAATCTATAAAAGTCAGGTTTATTTAAATTATATTAATCTTACAAGTGCAAAAGTGGATAAGCTGTTTGAGCTTTATGATACTTATTGTTATTACAGGTATTCGGAAGATAAAGATGCAAAAGAAAGAATGCCGTTCAATAATGAATTATGGATAAAAAATATGAGCTACTCATATAATAAAAAAGAAGATGTACTTTTTGATATAAATTTAAATATAAAAAAGGGAGAATTTGTAGGAATTGTAGGTTTTTCAGGTGCAGGAAAAAGCACCTTGGTGGATTGTATTTTGGGTTTGTTGGATTATCAAGGTGAAATTTATGTTGACGATGTAAAACTAAATACTGATAATATTCAAACTTTCAGAAATATAATAGGTTATGTTCCTCAAAAAACTTGTACACTTGAAGGTGATATATACGCAAATGTTGCTTGGGGTATAGAAAGAAAAGATATAGATAAAGAAAAAGCCGACGAGGTTCTAAAAATTGCTCAGTTATATGACCAGTTAAAACAAACGGAAAACGGACTTGATATAGAACTAAAACAAGACGGCTCGGGGTTATCGGGCGGTCAATTACAAAGGATAGGTATAGCAAGAGCCTTATACAGAAATCCTGAAATTATAGTCCTTGATGAGGCGACGGCTAATCTTGATGTTAAAATAGAGAATAAATTAACTGATGTTTTAAAAGAGCTTAAAGGGCAAAAGACAATTATTGCTATAGCACACAGGCTCTCTACTTTGGTTAACTGCGACAGAATTGTTTATATGAAAGAAGGAAGAGTTATAGATGTTGGCAACTTCCAAGAACTTTCGGAGAAACATAAGGACTTTGAAGAAATTGTTAAACTTTCAAGAATTAAACTTGATAACGATGAAAATTAATTTATAATTTCATATAACTCAGATGCCTGCTGAACTGAAACATTGCCTGTGGGTATGGTTTTAATTCTGACTTTAATTTCTTTATCGGCTTGAATTATTGAAATTATATCTCCTGTTTTAAGCTGTTTAGCGGGTTTTGCAATAATTCCGTTAACATAAATCCTGCCTTGGTCTGATACTTTATTTGCCACGGTTCTTCGTTTTATAAGCCTTGATACTTTTAAAAATTTATCTAATCTCATATTATAATTATACATAAAAAATCCCGCTTATTAAGCGGGATTTATGTTTTATCTTGAAGCTTTTTCTAATTTTGAAAGCCGTTTTTCAAACTCTGCATTTTGCTTTTTCAATTGGGCATTTTGTTTTTCAAGCTCGGTTATTCTCTTATCAAGCCCTGTAATTTTTGCCGTTAAATCTTGGATTTGTTTAAACAGTTCTTTAATAGAGTTAACCATTGCATAGAATATTTCGTCTTTGTTAATTCTTAAATATCCGTCTTCACCTTTAAATACGGAATTTGGGAATACCTTTTGTAATTGCTGAGCAATAACGCCTACATGCGGAGTTTTATTTTTATCAGCTTTATATGTAAAGTTTTTAACTTCAAGTGCATTGATTTCTTTGAGCCCTGCAGTATTATCACCCGAGATATTCTTCAACCGAGCATCAGAGGATGGATTTATTTCTTTCATTATATTATAATAAAGTTGACTTAAAGCCCCAACAAAATTTTTAAATGTTTTTTCTAAATCACTATCAAACTTTATCTCTATGTTAGGTCCGCTTACTTTATCAGATTTTCCATTTAATGCTCTAAAAGATACATTTTTATTATCTACTGCGAATGTTGTGTCTGATTTTTGAAGCTTAAATACCATACCATTTTTGGAGTCAACGGAAAAAGAAGATGTGTTATTGTTATATTGTAAGCCATTGGTGGGGTCGTTTACATCAGCTAGAAAATTTCCTTTTTGGCTAATGTAACTAATATAATTATCATTGACTTGAAATTTGAGGTTATTCTTATTTTCCATAAAGAAACCGTTGTTTGCATCAAGTTTTATAGTAGGCGCATTACCTGTTCTGTTCATTTGAATTTGATTGTTAAGATTAAGAGAATAACCTTCTGCAGAAGTAAGCATACTTATTACAACACCATCAGGGTTTTCTTTGGATAGTATTCGCGGAAAATCAAAATCAAGGAAATCATTAAACGATAAATTTATAACTGATTGATTTTTAGCTTGTTCAATATTATTTGTCTTGGCGAGTTCTTTATATATATCATAATTCAATGAGCCTATTAAAGCATAGTTTTTACCGTTTCTTACCTCATTACCCGCCGCAAAACTTAATGAAATACCTGCCTCTTTACCTGCCTCTACCTTACCCGAATCGCCCCTAAAGTGCATAAGAACGTTACCCGTATAACCATTTCCAGGGTGTGCTTTAAGGTCACCATATCCGTCACCTGCCTTACCTGGTCCATCACTATTTGCATAAGCATTTACCTGGAAAATATTAGTTCCTCCGTTATAAGGTCGTACTGAAAAAATTCTTGTATTGATATCCAGTTCTTTATCATGGGTCTTACCTTTATTATAAGTTGTTTTTTGTGAATTGCCGCTTATAATAGGCATTGATTGCATATCATTTTCAGCACTGCTGCCTATAAAAAGACCATAATTGAAATCTTCTACCTCTTCCCCTGTTTCATAATTTTCAACACCTGCATTATTACCGATACAAATATTATTATTTCCGTTTTGTATTACAGAACAAGCTTGAGAACCGACAACAACATTTCTTGAACCTTCCCTTGCAGCCATTAAACCTTCAGCGCCTAATACAACATTATTGTCCCCTTTGGCTAAGGTAGATAAAGCTTGTGCACCTAAAACACTATTACTGCTTCCTGCTTGAAGAGCAGTAGCGGATAGGTGCCCAACTGCCGTGTTAGATGATGATTCTGTTGGTTTACCACCCGTACTAACGGTTTCATCTGCTGAAAACCCTTCGTTAAATAATGATTTATACCCTACGGCAGTATTCTTTTTCCCTATCACGTTAAAAGATAAGGCTTTTTCACCTATTGCCGTATTTTCAAACCCTGTAGTATTTTTTAATAAAGAATAATGTCCGATTGCCGTATTTTTGGTGTCAACTGCGGCTAAACTTTGTAAGGTTCCAATACCAAATGCTAAATCATGTTGACCTGTGGCAATTCTTCCCGTATATGTTATATCGGAAGTAGTTGCATCTTCCTTTGAACTTTCTGCGTTATAAAAAGATATATGTGAATTATTAAAATCAGCAGATCCTAACTCGTCAAAATCTTGTGGTTTTTTTACTAAAACAAGTTTATCTCCATTGTTGGTAAATCTAAGACCGGCTATGTTAATTTCCCCGTCATTAAATATTGCTTCTAATCCGGAACCTCTAAAAGGAATCGCGTCAGCTCCTATTATGGCGCTTTGATTACTTCCGACACCAAAGTATGCATTATTATTTTGCTGCTGGCTCCATCTCCATATGAATTCCCTGCCCGCTCCGGCTCTCCTTGTTAATGTCGGTATTGCGGCAGAAAGAACTATACTGATTATCAGTAAAGAAATTAATAATTCTGCAAGAGAAAACCCTTTAAATTTTTTATTCTTCATTATTCTTCTTCCCATTTTTTATAATTAAACTTAATATCTTTTATTGTTATTCCCATATTTTGAATATTTTTATTCATAAATTCCAATAATTTTTGCTTTTCATAATATAACTCGTTTGCTACAAAAGAATCCGAACAAGCAACTGTTAAAATATTTTTATCGGAAAAATTTATAACTTTTGAAAAAGCAGAAATTTTTTTACCTACAAGTTCTCTCCAATATTTATTTAAGTTATCTAAATTGTTTTGATTATCTTGTTTGTATTGAAAATCCAACCCTTTAATTATGTCTTCAAGAAGCTCAAAATTAGAATTGTTTAACTTTTTCATAAGTTTATTATAATATTTTTTTTAGATTATCTCAAGAATATTTTTTACTTTAGAAATAATTTTTTTATGAATTTCTTTAGGGTTTAAAGTTCCGTCAATGGAAATGAAACCATATTCTTTAATCATTTTATGGTATTCTTCAAGACATTTTCCTTGATATATTTGAAAGCTTTTATAAAAATCGTTGCTTAAACCAATGTCTCTGCCTGATTCCCAATAATCAAGCCCTGTAGTACCGATAATACGTTTAAGAAGAATTTCAACAGGAACGTCCAAATAAAATACCATATCAGGCTCGGGAGCATAATCATAAAGGTTTTTAAGCCATTCTATATTATGACCTCTAACTACATCACGGGCATATGCGGTATAAATATATCGGTCTAAAATAACAACAAATCCTGCTTTTAGAGCGGGAATAATAACCTGCTCTAATCTGTCAGCAAAATCTGCCGCATAAAGAAGGCTAAATGTAGTTGCATTTAAGAGGTTTCTGTCTTTTGCATCGTTAATTGCATCCGCGATAAATTTAGATGTTTTCCACTCGCTGACCATTACTCCGTATGACTGGTCTTCAATCCACCTTTTTAATTTTTCTATCTGGGTGGACTTGCCCGAGCCGTCTGTACCTTCTATTACAATTAATAAGCCGTCATATCCGTGTTTTGATTTATGTTTAACCATTTATATTTCAATCCCTTTTTTCTTCAGTATTTTTCTTATTTCTTCTCTGAAGAATAATTGTTTTTTATGAATACTTTCTTCCGCATCTATTTCAACCAGTCCGTATTCATCAATCATTTTTTTATATTCATCATTAACTCTTTTTTGAAAAATTTTGTAGCTTTCGTAAGGGTCATTACTGATTTTTAAATCCATGCCGGCTTCATAAAATTTAGGTGAGCGGTTTGCGCAGATTCTTTCTAAAGAAACATCTTCCGATACTCTGAAATATAAAGTTAAATCAGGTTTAACCGCAAATCCGTATACTTTTCTAACCCAATCTCTATCAACCCCTCTTGCTACGTCGCGTGCAAAAGCAGTATAAACATATCTGTCGGCAAGTACTATAAACCCTGCTTTTAAAGCCGGAATAATTACTTGTTCCAGTCTGTCCGCAAAATCAACGGCGTGTAATAAAGAAAATGTTCTCGGACTTAATAAATTTTTCTTTTTTGCCAGTTTTGTTGTTTGAGAAATTAAATCAGATGAATTCCACTCCGTAAATATTACGTCTTGTTTTAGTGATTTTAACCAATCACGAAGTATTGCAAGCTGTGTTGATTTGCCCGAGCCGTCTATCCCTTCAACGCAAATCAGTGTTCCCGCTAAATTATGAGGTTCATTTAACCTTGATTTATATTTCATAGTGCCTCAATTTTACTTTTTTCAAATAATATCATAAATCTTTGCATTATTAAATAGTGCAAGAAGTGTATAAAACAAGGCAGTAAAAATCTAATGTAACAATATGTTACAAGTGTAAATTTTACACGTTATAATAAATCAGACATGTGGAATGTATGTTATAGAGGATGAATTATAAACTTACTTAAGCGAAATAAGTGTTCTCTTCCTCTGATTCCTCTCTCTGATATATAAGTGAACTAAACCGATATTTATCGGTTTTTTTCTTTTTTAAAAACTTTCGTATCTAATCGGGTGAACTATAAAATATTCTTTCCTTCTTCTGAGTACATTTTCGACCGTGTGTTTTTTATATCGGCAAATATTTCTACATCTTTAGTATTTTCTAAACATGATATTAAGTTTTGTAAACTTTGTACCGCTTTAGTAATATTTTTTTTATTGTAGGTTCTCATATCCTGTGCCATTTGTAGATTGGACATAGCAAGCCGTGTCATATCTCTAAAGCCTGATGAGGCAAGCCTCATGGCTAAAGGATTTTCAGATGCGGTTTTAAATAGTGCTTGAGCTGCAAGCAGGGGCATATGGCTGATTAACGCAACAGCTTCATCATGGTCTTTTGCATTTGTTATAACGGGTTGAGCTCCTGTTTTTCTTATAATGACTTCTATTACTTCCAGTTCTTTTTTGGTAATGTTATCGGAAGGCGTAAGCACCCATTTTGCACCTTCAAACAGTTCCTTAAAAGATGATTCATAGCCTGAAAATTCAGTTCCTGCCATTGGGTGTGAGCCTATAAATTTATAGGGGCGTTTTTTTTGCATCACAAATTCTTTTACGCTTGCACAGTCAAGCACGATTGTATCAGGATTTACTATAGTTTCCAATCTGTCCAGTATTTCTAACGTCTTACTTATAGGTGAAGCAACAAAAATTACATTGCAATCTCTGATAATGTTAATATCATCTGATACATTATCTGCCCAATGTTTTGCCTTTTCTATAGCTTCTTTGTTGCGGGTTACTCCGAAAATCTCATATTCGGTTCTTGATAAACACTTAAACAATGACCCACCGATAAGTCCCAGTGATATTATTCCTATTTTCATTTATTAAAATCCTTATTTAATTCAAGTCCCAATACTTTTGCTTTTCCGTTAGGTGCAATCTTTACTCTTGCATAAGATTTAGAGCTTAAGTTTATTTTCCGCTCTATTTCACGTCCCGTTTTTTCTTTTACAAAATAACTTTCAATTCCGTACTTTATTGTATTTCCTATAACTTTACCTTTTAAATATAATTCTTTTTCGAGTGATTTGTCATTATCCTGAGTTACAAAAGCAATTTCAGCGACATTATTTTTATCGGTTTTTAATATTACATTTATATTTCCATTGGGTAAATTGCTTTCATCATAATGTGAAATATTAAAATCCAAAGTAACATAATCTCCTCTTAAAAGGTCTCTCGGGTCAACAGGTCTTATTTCAAGCAAAACTTCTTTCCCCATAAGAAGCGGAAATATATTATAAAGCACCAAGGCTGTAATTATAACGCACCAGCCTATAATTATATAAAAAACCTTTTTATTCATTATTTAATTCCTTTTTTAATTCTTTCCTTTTTCTCTCAAACAAAACTCCCATTGTTATAAGTATAATTCCGCTTAACAGGAAAAATATTGTCTTATCAAAAAAGCTCCAGCCGTACCTGCAAAACATAACAAACAGATATATCCCTATAAAAGCGTGCGCCATACTGATTAATTTTGCATTCTCAAATTTATATCCGTAATGAACGGCATAATAGAACATTGTTATTAAGAACAGATGAGCGCCTAATATAACAGGTAAAGCAGGTATTTCATCAGGAATAATTATTGCCAAAAGTCCTGCAAGAAGCAAGAAAAAGTATATACCTTCCACTAAATACAGAGAGTCTTTATGTTTGTTCACAATTCCGTTGATAATGTATATAAACATTAACCCTGCAATGGGGACAATACATTGCCAATGGTTTAAATCATAAGATAAATCCCAGCATGTTAAAATTAAAAGAGTGATATAAACGGCTTTTAAACCCAGCAATTTATAAAAAACCGCAAAATCATGGTATTTTTCGTTAATATAATGAATGCCTCCCAAAAGATATAAAAAAGCACCTAAAACTATCGGTACATAGAATATTATGGAATCTTCGTCTACATTAATTTCGGCTAAATATAAAATAAATCCGACGATAAAAACCCCTGTAGCAAGAATATTGACGAACTTTTCTTTAAATATGTATGCTAAAGGTATAATTGAAACACACCATAACATCATTAAGAAAGAACTGTGGGCATTAAAATTATAAATTTGTCCTATTAACATATAAGTACAGCCTATAAGGATTGACGATAAGCATATTAAAGCTTTACCCAGTTTTACAAAATTTTCCTTTACATAAGCCATTTTATAGCCAAAATATAATGATAATACGGTTAAAACAGATAGAAGCAGAATTTTTATTATTTCATTACGATTAAGGAAATCAATAATCCAATCGTTAGCAGCTATAAAAGAAGCAATCCCTAAACCGAAAAGGATTATTCCTATGATATAAAAAGTAACCGTTAATCCTATTTTTCTTCTGTGTTCCGCATCTTCTTTAACTTCTTTTAAAAGTATATTATATGTTTCTTCATTTATTAATTGTTTTTGAAGCCAGTTATACAGGCGTTTTTCCATAATATTCCTCCATAAAAGGAATATACCATTTCAAAAGAAATATTACAAAATGTTAACAATTATACATAAATTTGCGTACTATACAATTGTGTGTAATAATACAAGTAAATTAATAGTCTAACCATTCCTTTCTTGACTTATGCGGCTTTACGTCGCATTTTATTTTGCCGATGTTTTAAATGGTTGTTGCAAAAGGATTGGTTTGATATAAATTATTAATAGCCTCTAATGCCTCTTGAGAATCTTCGCTTAATTCGCCGCCGTTTAAAGCTGCTTCTTCTTGAATTTTAGCTTTAGCTGCTTCTATTAATTCAACTTGAGCATATTGATTATTTGCAATTTGTTCAACAGCTTGTTTTTCGTTTGCTTCCTGAACTTTTTCTCTTTCTGTCTTACCGGCAATTTTCCCTGTAATTTTACCCATTAGGAAAGAACCTATACCACCGACTATCATACCTGAAATTGCACCAATAACAGTACCAACTCCGGGGAATAATGTAGTACCTATGGCTGTACCTATTGCAGTACCGATAGATTCACCCGCAATAAATCCAAATGTATCACCTGCACATTTAATTGTTGATTTGGCAAGTTGTTTTAACCCTTTTTTAACTCCAAGTTCTTGAAATGTAGGAATTATTTCCATAAAACCTTCCATTGCAAGGCTGAATAAAAACCATTTTGCTCCGGTTGATTTAAATCCGCTTTTTAATTTATCAAAAAATTTAACATTTTTGGCTGTTTTTTCTACAACTCCTATTGCTTTTTTTGCCTCTAAAGCTTTTTCGGAAGCATCTTTTAATTTTTCAAATTTTGATGTAAGTTTTTTTACTTTTCCCGCTTCTTTTGTAGCTTCTAATGATTTCTTTATTCTTACAGCATTCGCTGCTGTTCTTTCTGCGGTATATGCTTCGTTTGCTTTTTTACTTGTTTTTATAAAATTAGTTACTTTTTCCCAAAAACTTCCTGTCCCGTTTGAAATACTTTTTAATGTCTCTTTTGTAATATTATCTATTGATTTCATATTGTTAGATATGAATTTGTTGAAGTTCTTTTTATTTCTATACATTAATTTGATTAAAGGTATACCTTCAAGAGCTCCTGCAAATGGTAAAGTCCCCTTGACATTGCTTGAAAAAGTATCTGGAACTTCTGTTAAAGCTTCATTATTTACATATTTGACTAACTTGCCCAGATTTTCTTTTTGATAAGTTTGTATTTGATTAGTTTGTATAGTGTTTGCACCGCTTAGTGAATTTACCATATTTACCCCAAAGTACTTAGTACACATGTATATAAAGTATTTTCCGTTGTTTAAATTTACTTTTTTAAGGGAACTTTATAAAAAATGTTAAGAAAATTTTAATAAATCAATTAAATTATGTATTTACTTTTCTTGGTATAACCTTTATATTTATAAGTAGAAAAGAGGGTTTATGAAAAAGTTTTGTTTATTACTTTTAATGTTTTCTTTAATATCTGTACCGGCTTTTGCGATGAAAAAGATATTGAATGATAATAGCGACAGAAGAGTGCCGTCAAGATGTTCGGGACCTGTTGAAGAATATACGGAAGAAGAAACTTCTGTGTATGATACAAATTATCAACCTAACCAAATGCCGTCTTATAACTCTTCTTATCAAATGGAGCGTTATATTAACTACTATAAACCATTATTATCTCAAGATATGAGAACAGAGTTAATAGGTACAACTTGGTACTATCCTAAGTATGTAACCCGCTATACTAATAATTCCATAAATTCACAACCTGCAACCGCTAAAACTTCAAAAAAAGCTAAAAAAGCTAAAAAAGAACTTTCTAAAAGATATTTGAGAGAAGCGGCTGATTATTATACTCAGGATACATTGGGACCTAACCCAGATAAAGCTTATCCTGCAGGTTTTGAAATATAATAAAAACTTTTTAATAAATTTTAAGACTCGTTGAGTAAAATCTTCGGGTCTTATTTATATTTAATTAGCGCCGTTTTCGGACAAGTCGTTCACATTGGCTTTGCCTCGTGTTCACATTTGTCCTCAACGCTTCGGGCTCACTCGTTTCACTCGACTCCGCCCTACGCAAAATCCGCTGTCTTGGATTTTGCTGCATTTCGGACAAGATGTTCACATCGGCTTTGCCTCGTGTTCACATTTGTCCTCAACGCTTCGGGCTCACTCGTTTCACTCGACTCCGCCCTACGCAAAATCCGCTGTCTTGGATTTTGCTGCATTTCGGACAAGATGTTCACATCGGCTTTGCCTCGTGTTCACATTTGTCCTCAACGCTTCGGGCTCACTCGTTTCACTCGACTCCGCCCTACGCAAAATC
>CANQJQ010000035.1 GCA_947624265.1 Candidatus Gastranaerophilales bacterium | reverse complement strand
CAGGATAGCAGATTCTCATTCTGTTGACACGGGTTCAAATCCCGTTACCGCCGTTAAATTAATAAAACAATTTTTTAACGAAATTTTATTTTACATAAAAGTCTGCATTAACGTAAACTCTTACTTTAACTTTACCCGCCTCAACGGGAGTAGGAGCTGCAGTTTCCGAAACTGCACCGTCAGCAGCCATAGCCTTTGCCATATAAAATCTTCCGTTGGAAATAGAAGAATCCATTGAGCAAGACACACTTACCTGTTTAATTCCTTCAACTATGGTTCCGGCAGCCAAAGCAATAGAATTTGCTTGAGATTTTAAGTCTTTTAATAAAATAGGATACTGTTCTTCACAGACGGATTTATCATTTTCATATGTATAAGAAAGTCCTTCCGTTCTGTTAGCTCCGTTTGCTATAGCAGTATCGATTAATTTTGAAACTTTATTAATGTCTTTTGTTTCTACACTAACGGAATTAACTGCAGTATAGTTTTTAATAACTCGTTCACCGTTTTTTGTTGTAGTATACACAGGACGGATTGCAAAACCCCTAGTTTTTATTACATCTTTATCCGCATCGGTTACAAGTTTTAAAGCATCAATTATTTTATTAGAAACTTCATTATTCTCAACTGAAGCTTTTTGAGCATTTTGCGCAGTATTTTCAACGGCAAATGTAACATTCGCTATATTAGGCTCTAACTCTTTTGTTATAGACTTATTTAAAGAAATATATCCCGCTTCTTTTTTAACACCTTCACTGATAGCATTTGCAGGCATAAAGGCGGTTAAACATACCAATAATAAAGCAATAAGAATATAATTTTTTTTCATTTTAATTTTTAACCTCTTCTTTTTCTTGTTCATGTTCAATATTAGTTATTTTGACATTGTCATTATTCATTTCGGTTTTAAATTTTTCTAAATCATGAATAATTTTAGCTTCCGATAATTTTGCTCTGTTCATAATATCTTTTATTTGATCGGGGCTAAGACCTTGATATGCGCCAAAACCTATTAAAGCATGTTTATTATTTAAGGCATATAAAGATAAACCTATAATTGCCCAAAGCATAATACCCTGAAGCAGGTTCATTGTTGCAAAATACTCTTGGGCAAAATGATTCCATAGTTTCATACAAACCCAACCGGGGGATATAATAAACCCCGCAATAAGACCAAAAACTATAAATATTGCGGCAATTATACCCCGTATACCGTTTATTGTGATTACTCTATAATTTTTATTCATTATATTTTCCTTCGGATAATAAATTAAAATCCCTTTCAGTCAGTATTATAACACCTAAAGAGGAGGCTTTGTCAAATTTTGATCCCGGGTTTTCTCCAGCCAAAACATAAGATGTTTTTTTACTAACACTTGATGATGTTTTGCCGCCAAGCTGCTTAATTTTTTCTTCAAAAAAATTGCGCGGTTGAGAAAGAGTGCCGGTAATAACAAATGTTTTACCTTCAAATATATTTGAAATTCTTTCTACTGCGCTTCCTTGCGGATTAACTCCGTATTCTTCGAGCTTCGAGAGAATTATTTTATTATTCTCATCCTTAAAGAAATTTATTAGACTGTTAGAGGCTTTTTCTCCGATTCCGTCAATTTGTGTAAGTTGTTCAATGGTTGCGTTTTTTATATCATTTAACGTAGGGAATTCATTTGCTATTAAATCTGCCGTTTCTTTTCCTATATGTTTAATACTTAAAGCAGTCAAAAATTTCGTCATAGTAGGATTTTTTGATTTTTGAATTGCACTATAGAGGTTGTCGGCAGATTTTTCTTTAATCAAATCAATTTGCATAAAATCTTCAATTTTAAGTTTATATAAGTCAGCAAAATCGTGGATTAGATTTTTTTCCCAAAGTTTGTCAACTATTGATTCACCGACCCCGTCAATATCCATGGCTTCTTTTGACGCCCAATATTCAATACGCCCTTTAATTTGGGCAGGACAATTAAGAGAATTAAGACAATAAAGTCCGACTTCGCCTTCCTTTTTAACAAGCTGAGCTCCGCAGGATGGGCATAATTTGGGAGGTTGATATACTCCAAAATCCTCATTTTCTCTTTTTCTTATTACTTTTGGTATTATTTCAGCCGCCTTTTTAATCAATACTTCGTTGCCAATATTTATTTGGAGCCTTTGAATTTCATCAAAGTTATGCAAACTTGCTCTTTTTACCGTAGAGCCGGCCAGTTGAACAGGTTCAAGCAAGGCGATTGGAGTAACAGCACCTGTTTTACCCACACTTATTTCAATACCGTTTAATTTTGTCCAGACTTCTTCTGGCGGAAATTTAAATGCAGTCGCCCATTTTGGCGCACGTGAAGTATACCCGAGTTCATTTTGTAAGAATATATCATTAATTTTTACCACCATACCGTCAGTTGCATAGTTTAAATTAAAACGTTCTGTTTCCCAATATGCACACAATTCTATAACCGGATTAATGCCTTTTACAAGTCTATGATTAGGATTTACATCAAAACCAAGCTCTTTTAATAAGTCCAAGGATTGTTTGTGCGTTTTAAATAAAGATTTATCCTCGGTAATTGCAGTATATGCAAAAAAGTGCAAATCTCTTTTTGTCGTAATTGAAGCATCCAATTGCCTTAAAGAGCCCGCTGCCGCGTTTCTCGGGTTCGCAAATTCTTTTTGCCCGTTTTCAATATTTTCTTCATTTAAACGTTCAAAAGAAGATACGGGCATGTAAACTTCACCTCTGACCTCTATATCAATAGGTTTTGACAGCACTTGCGGTATCGTTTTAATTGCTTTTATATTTTCTGTAATATTTTCTCCGATAATCCCGTTCCCTCGGGTTGCAGCAAGCTTTAATTTCCCTTTTTCATAAGATAATGCACACGACAAACCATCTATTTTAAGCTCAACAACAAGCTCAATATCGGAATTATTATTATTTTCTTTTTGAACACGTTCATACCATTTTTTTAAATCATCATAGTTATTTGAATTATCAAGGCTGTATAACCTGTACTTATGTTTTACTTCACTAAAACCTTCAATTATTTTTCCGCCAACATTCTGCGTAGGACTGTCTAATGTTTTTAAAATCGGGAATTCTTCCTCCAGCCTTTTTAGTTCACGAAATAATTCATCATACTCAAAATCGGTTATAACTGGTGAATCATAAACATAATAAGCTTCATTATTTTCTTTTATGAGTTTCTTTAGTTCTTCTGTTCTTTTTTGTGCTTGCGTAAAGTCCATATTACCTTTAAATAATTTAATATAATTGCCACTTTGTTATTTCATTTTATAATAAAAAGAGTATGTCAATAATAAATTTTATAGAAAAATTTAAGAAACTCAACAGGACACTTTTTACAACTCCCTCTCACGGACAGGGCGATTTTGTTGCGCCTTTATCGCTAAAACATATCGGGCATAAATTTTTTACTTGCGATTATTCCGAGATAGAAGGTTTTGATAATCTTTCAAACCCTATAGGTATCATTAAAACAGCACAAGACAGAGCCGCAGAAATCTATGATGCAAAAGCCACATTTTTCCTCACTAACGGTTCAACTTCCGGGATTGTTGCATCAATGTATGCCATCTTAAAAAGAGGGGATAAAGTTCTAATTGCAAGAAATTGCCATAAATCAGTATATAACGGACTTGTACTTACAGGAGCAGTGCCTGTATGGCTTATGCCTCAGTATAATAGAGATTGGGGGATTTTTGACGCAATTAATATTGACTACCTCGAAGAAATATTGTCAAAAAATAGGGATATTAAAGTATTTATTATGACTAACCCCACTTATGAAGGGGTTATGTCTGATATATACAGAATTTCCAATATATGTAAAAAATATAACGTAATATTGATTGTTGATGAAGCACATGGCGCTTTATGGAATTTCCATAAAGCCTTAGGAACTCCGGCATTAATTCAGGGAGCTGATATAGTCGTACAATCATTGCATAAAACAGCCGGCGCTCTAAATCCTTCTGCCCTGTTACATATAGGGAAAAACTCACCTTTAGGAACTCAAGCGATTAAAAATGCTTTAAATCTTATCACTACAACATCTCCATCCTATCCGTTGTTGGTAAATATTGAAGCAACAATTGAATTTTTAAATTCAGAAAAAGGCAAACTTTACCTTTACGATTTTGTTAAAAATGTCAATCGTTTAATACGAGCATTAAAAAATATACCTAACTTAGAAGTATATTCATACAACAACGATGTTACCAAAATATTAGTTAAAGTTACAAATATGTCAGGATATGAATTATCAAATATTATATATGAAAAATACGGGATTGAAGATGAACTCGCAAACGAGAAGTCTGTTTTATTTTTAACAGGTCTTGGAACTTCTAAATCAAAACTAAAAAAGTTAGAAAAGGCCTTGAGTGAAATATGTGCAAATAATATAAAAATAACCGAAGATGACAGCGAAAAACATTTTGAACCGATTGAACCGCGTGTAAAATACACCCCGGGACTTGTTTGGGGCAGAGAATATAAAGAAGTCGAATTAAAATATGCTCTATCCAGAGTTTCTATGGAATTAATTGCTGATTATCCGCCGGGAATCCCTGTTCTGCTCCCGGGAGAAGTTATAAAAAAAGAACATTTAGAATATTTATCTGACAGACAAAAAATTAAGGTATTGGTATAAATTATGTTTAATTTATTTGCTAAAAAACACAAGTATTTAAATTGTCCTCATCTTAAAAGTTCTATTCACTTTTTTTATTACGGGATAAAAACATGCTGCGCCAATGCGGAAGGAATTAACTTCTATAAGGATTATAACGGGGAAAAAATAGATTGGGACTATGTATATAAAGTAAGACAAGACAAGATTGAAGAAATAAATTCCGCAAAACAAGCCGATTATATTCCGTTGGAATGTAAAAAATGCTTTGAAATTAACGGGAATCTATCGGATAAAAAAATTGAAAAATTTGAAAATAAAATACAAAGATTATATTTTCAAAATAATATGTCTTGTAATGCACAATGTTCATATTGCACCTTTGAAAGAGAGGTAGGAAAAGGCACTAAATATAATACGGTGCCTATTATTAAATCGTTAATAGAGAATAATATATTATCCGAAAATGCAGTCGCTTTGATGTCAGGCGGGGAAATTACCATTTCTGATGAATTTGAAGAGTTAATGGACATACTTTTATCTTTTCTAAAATCAAAAATAGAAATTTTAACAAACGGCATAATATATTCAAAGTCAATAGAAAAAGCATTTGTTTTAAACAGGTGTACATTAATAATTTCTTTAGATTCCGGAACAAGAGAAACATACAAAGCCATTAAAAAGGTTGATTGTTTCGATAAGGTTATTAATAATATAAGTAACTATATTAAAATGTCCGAATCTGCAAAAGAAAATATAACTTTAAAATATATCTTAGTTGATGATATTAATGATAATATTCAAGAAATTAACTCTTTTTTTAATATTGTTAATTCTTTAGGGATAAAAAATGTAAGAATTGATGTTGATTTTAACAAATATACACTAAATTCAAATACTAAAGTTCCTAATAAATACTTTGATTTAATCAGTTATTTTAATAACATTGCTTCCAATCTTGGTTTGGGTGTAGAGCATTGTAATCAAGTTGATGTTATTTTGAAAAAGAATAAAAAATAATAATTATGAAAACCTTGCCGTTAATTTTTTTCCTTTTAATAAGAATAATATCAAACCCGATTGCAAATGTTTTTCAAAAAAACTGTCTTAGGGAATATCTTTAAGCGTAATAAATTTTTATTCATAACCGCAGTTAAGTATATTTACCATACCGTTTATCCCCAAATACCTGTTTAATGTTTATTATAATAAAGAACTAATTATACTGATTTTAACGGCAGTTTTTTTATCCGCAATGTGTACAGTTTAATTATAACGGTAATTTTCAAATATAAAATTTTTAAAGAAAAAAATCTTATATAAAAACTCATAGGCTTTATAATAATGCTTATAGGTTCAGTCTTAATAATTTTATATTAGTACTTGACTTAGAGCAGATATCATAAGTTACAATATATAAAAAGGAGTAATTATATGACAAAATCAAAAGTATTTTTTACAAAAGAAATAACCTCTCAAAGTTTAATCAGAATTTATGAAGCACTCGGGATAAATTTAAAAGAAAAAGTCGGAGTTAAATTATCGACGGGAGAACCCGGAGGTCATAATTTTTTACAGCCGAACTTAATAAAAGATTTGGTAAATAAAGTAAACGGTACTATTGTTGAATGCTGCACGGCATACGAAGGTAAAAGAATGGACGCTAAAGACCATTGGCAGGTTATGCATGACCACGGATTTAAAGCAATAGCACCTTGTGATATTATGGATGAATTTGAAGATATTCCGCTGCCCGTAAAAAACGGGTTTCATTTAAAAGAAAATTATGTGGGAGAACATATAAAAAATTACGGATCATTCTTGGTTTTATCACATTTTAAAGGACATTTAATGGCTGGTTTTGGCGGGGCATTAAAAAATATAAGTATAGGGATAGCATCTACCGCAGGTAAAACTAACATTCATACGGCAAGTGTAACCCAAGATGCATCTAAACTGTTTGATAATCTGCCGCCGCAAGATTATTTTCTTGAATCAATGGCAGATGCATGCGAGTCTGTAATAAATTATATGGGTAAAGAAAATATGGCATACATTAATATAGCAAACCGACTTTCTGTTGATTGCGACTGCGACTCGCATCCGGCCGAACCAAAGATGGCAGATATGGGTATATTTGCTTCACTTGATCCCGTTGCGGTTGATCAGGCTTGTTATGATGCCGTTATTAATTCGCCCGATGAAGGAAAATCCGATTTGATTGAAAGAATGAATTCACGCCACGGTATTCACACCGTTGAAGCAGCTTATAAACTCGGACTGGGTAACAGAGAATATGAATTAATTTCTTTAGATTAATTATGATTAATAAGGAACTTAAGGAAAAATATAATAAACTGAAAGAATATATAAAACTCCAAGAAAAAGCAGCAATTGCTTTTTCTTCGGGAGTTGATTCGACCTTTCTGCTAAAAATAGCCCACGATGTATTAAATAATAACGTTATAGCAATAACTGCATCTTCGTGTTCTTTTCCCAAAAGAGAACTTAATGAAGCTATAGCTTTTTGTAAAGAAAATAATATCAGACATTATATTGTTATGTCTGAAGAACTGGACATTGAAGGTTTTAGTAAAAATCCTCCAAATCGTTGTTATTTATGCAAAAAAGAACTCTTTACCAAAATAAAAAAAATTGCAAAAGAAAATAACATAGAAAATATTTTAGAAGGGTCCAACCTTGATGATGAAGGTGATTATCGTCCGGGGATGCTTGCAATCCAAGAACTCGGGATTAAAAGCCCTCTAAGACATGCAAAGTTAACAAAGCAGGAAATAAGAATATTATCTGAAGAATTAAATTTACCTACAAGCAGTAAACCCTCTTTTGCCTGCCTTGCGTCAAGATTTGTATATGGCGAAGAAATTACCAAAGAAAAATTACAAATGGTTGATAAAGCCGAACAATTATTGATTAACATGGGATTTAACCAGGTTAGAGTCCGCATACACAATCTTATGGCAAGAATAGAAATCAACCAAGATGAATTTGATAAATTAATGCAAAAACAAATAAGAGATGACATTGTAAAAGAATTTAAAAAATTAGGTTTTACATATATTACTATGGACTTACAAGGATACAGAACAGGCAGTATGAATGAGATATTATAACTCATTCATACTGCTTTATAATTATGATTTAAGAATAAGTCTTGAATCAGGCATTGTTCTTCTGTCAAAATGTTGTTGTTTATACGGAGAAGATTTAATCCCGAACATATAATTAAGTCCGAACTGCATACCGACACCGTTAATACCTGCATTTCTGAGAGTAACCTGCCCGTACAAACCAAGTCTGTCTTTAACAATTTTTGTACCGCCAAGACCGTATTGAATGTATCCGTGATCCATCTTAACTTTCGGCAGATTAACATGTCCTGCCATCCCGTCAATACCTTCATTCATAAAGAACATATATTGTGCGGTTAAATATAAACTCCAAGTATCTTTTGCAAGAATAAAGTTAATTCCCGGAGCCGCATTTATACCGTTTAACATGCCCGAGTTCATACTCATAACTCCGAAGTCGGTTCCCCAATTTTGCTTGCCGAATAAATTATATGAAACAAACGCATTAGGTTGAATAATAAAGTCCTTAACGGGATGTAAATTATATGCGGTTTTTAAAGCAGTACCCGTAAACCAGTTACCCGCGTTATCTTTAAATCCTTCAACATCCATATCATTCATATATCCGCCGCCATAAGCAGTAATTGAGGTTATAAAATCATTATGACCGATAAACGTACCCATTAAACCTGCCTGACCGCCCTCTTGGTACATGCTTACACCATTGTAATGCTGATGTCCGCCATTATAACCTATATAAGCCGTAGGAATAAATTTCCAATTACTGTTTAAATCAACAGCCCTAAAATCAGCACCAATTAATGTTCCCCATACATTACTTCCGACATTCAGATTTTGAGTCATATCAAGTTTATTAAATGATAAATAGCTTTTTAACCACAAACCTCCGTTTTCAAATGTATTCTGGTAAGGAGCATATAATGTTTGACCTGCCGAGTATTTATTTGCATTTTTTGCATTATCTATAAATTTTTCCTCGTGCAATATAAAGTGATTTGTTAGCATATCATCGACCATAACCTGATGCGTATAAGCCGCCATGGTTGATACTTGGCCTCTGTACACTTGAGGATTAAGACTCTGCAGGTATGCTCTATATACACCGCCGCCCATTGATTGCAAACCGTAATATCCGATTGGAGTACCTGTTAAAGCATTTGAAGTATTATATTCAATATTTCCGTTTATATCTCCGTCAAATAATTTTAGTTCAACGGTTTCATCAATCGGAGCTCCTCCTTGGAATGTAAAATCATATACATTTAATATTGCATTATCTTTACTTGTTAAATTATCAAAAATAAATTTATCACTGGTTTTTGTTCGTGGATTAATATCAAAAGCAAAATTTACTTCACCTGATATATCAACATTTCCCGCTTCTACAGATTGTATTTCCCCGTTTTTTATATCAAACGTGGAATTTCCAGACATATTTAAATTATCTGCATAGAAATCCTTAACATCTTTTGCAAGAGTTAAACTTGAATTATTTAATATTGATACATCTCCGCCTTTAATATAACTGTCATTACCCGTTATTGATATCTTTGAATTTTCATCCAACACCAAACTACCTTTACTTTGCTGAAGCGCACCACCTGAATGAGTTGAATTTTCTATACCCTTTGTTGTTAAAGTACCGCCGTCATTTTTTATTAAACCGTTCCATTTATCATTAGATTGGCTGTCTAAATTAAACTTTCCGCTTTTTATATCAACAGTTGAACCTTTTTGTATGTTAACAGAAACCTCATCATGAACAGCACTCGGGTCTTTTATTGTTAATACGGAGCCTGAAAGTAAATCCATATTACCCTTTTCTGCGTTTAAAGTACCGTCAATTGATGATTTGCCGTATTCTAATGTTCCGCCGTTAAGATTAACGGTTCCATCCCAAGTATCGGCATATTCACCGTCATTAAGTACTATAAAACCGCCATCTTCAACATTTACCGTTGACCCTTCTTCTATATTTGCTACAACATTTCTGTCTATAATACTGTTATTTTCACCGACTTTAGAAAGAGTAACTTCCGAAGAATTCTTTATATTAACATTACCGCTTGCTGCGTATAACAAACCATTCTTATTCCCCGAATCTCTTGTTAATGATTTAGAATTGTATCCGTCTATATTTAAAGTACCTGTTGAATCGTTATCAATAATTATATTACCGTTCCATTTATCATTTGAATCAACGGATAATATACCGTCATTTTGAATAAATATTGAAGATTGTTCCTGTATATCCGTTGCAACATCTTTTGCTATTGTACTATTTTTATTAACCGCAAGAGCTGTCTGATTTTTAAGTGTTAAATTACCGCTAGTTGCCGTTAATTTACCGTTACCTTGTATTGAATCCAAAGTTAAAGAACCGCTGTTTAGTGATACAGCACCAAGCCAGTTTGAGCCGTTTCCCAAGGTTATATTTGCACCATCTATACCCAGTTCGCCATTTCCGTATATATTTGTTTGAACATTATCTGATATTGAACTGCCTGCTCTAAATGTTAATTTACCTGAGCGGGTATTTCCATCACCTATATTTAAAGTTCCTCCTTCAACATTTAATTTAGCGTCATTTGAAATATCATTTTGTGTCAGCCAATTTAAAATACCGTCATTAATTATTGAAGTTCCTCCAAAGAACTTACCCGTAACATTGGTCTGAACATTGCCCGAATAATTACTCTCCGAATCCTTTGCACTTTGCGTAAAAGTGCCTTTATAATTTGAAGCATCTCCCGATAATAACAAACCGCCTTTATTTGTAAAAGAGGAATTACTTCCCGCTACGGAAGCATTTTGCCCCGCTTCAAAATAACCGCTGTTTTCAAAGCTTCCGTTATTTTGCATTTTTGAGTTTAAATACAAATTACCGCTATTCTTCGCATTTGAAGAAGTATTATTTGTATATGTTCCCGTAATCGTATTATCGCCCGAAAAATTTGCCGTTCCGTTGTTTTTAATATCGGCAATTGTATTTTTCCCTGAAAAAATAACTATACCGGAAGTATCATTATTAAAGTTTTTGATACTTGAACCGTTTTCGCCTTCTATATTATCACTATGAAACGTAAAATGACCTGCATTTTTAATTTCGCTGTCAAAAGTGTTAGAGCCTATTGCATAAACATCTCCCGCATTATAAATATCATTTTTAGCGGCTGAGTTTGCAGCATCAACTATAACATCTTCTAAGATAAGATAACCATTTGTATCATTGTAAATAGCACCGCCGGCATTTTCAACATCAGCATTAGCACTATTATTACTAAATTGAACACTTTTTAAATATAATCCCGAGAAATTATCACCGCTATGACTTTCAGCATTGCCGCCGTTATTATAAACAGCACCGCCCTTTTCTGAATTTGAGGAATTATTCTCTATGATTACATTATCAAAAAGAATTTTAGAATCTTCACTATTATTATTTAATACTGAACCTCCTTTAATTTTACTGTCAGCATCTTTAACAGTTAAATTTCTAACGGATAATTCTGTATTTGTTCCTTCTTCTATAGCGAAGAAACTTCCTTTTTCTTCCGTAATTTGACTATCTTTTTTCAATTTACCCGATAAAACACTATCACGTGCATTTGCATTTTTACCCGTTACGTTAAATTTACCGCTGCTTGTCGGGTCCAAGGATTCGGCAATATGATATTCCCTGTTATCGTCCTCTGAAAATTGGAAAAATCTTTCGCCATCTTCACTATTCATATCAGATAATGAACCTGCATCAGATTCACCCGAAACATCAAGTGTAATACTTTTTCCATCGGATGTAACATCAATATCATACGTAAATTCTGTTGTTGCACCTTTTATGGCATGTCCTTCATCTGATAGAGTTAAACTGCCCTCTCCTCTGATTACATCTTCATCTGCTCTCGTATTATATTTTTTATTCTTTCTTACATTTTCTTCACCCGAAATAAATACGTTATCCAGATTTAATACACCTGAAGAATTATTATTGATGGTCAAAGAGTCCGTCAGAAGATAACCGTTATCCTCATCATTCATAATATGTACATTTAAATCCAATGCGCTGTTATCTGACATAAAACTGTCAAATATATAATTTTTTACTATACTTTCATGATTCCCGTTATATTGTTCACCTAATTTTAAAACTGAATTTTTTAAGTTAAATTCATTATAATTATATTGATTAGATGAACCTGATAAATATAAATCAGCATTTTCAATTGTTAAATTATTGTTTTGAGAACCTGTTATATTACTTTCAAGATTAAAAGAAGATTTATCATTACCTTGAGCCCCTTTGAAAGTTGCCGTAGCAGCGCTGCCGGTATATTTTAATATATCATCGGAAATCGTCCCGCCTTGTTTTTCAAGGGTTGTATAGTTAAAGGTAGTATTATTGCCGAGTTTGACAACACCATTATAGTCAAGTTTATCCGATGTTACAGATAAACTTCCGCCATTTATTTCTTTTTCTCCGTTAAATAATTTTGCATTAGGATTCTCAATTCCTCCCACAACTGTTGAGCCGTTTTCTTGTATGTATTTCCCTCTGTATAAAGAAGCATCTCCAGATACATTAACGGTTCCTCCGTTATTAACAATTTGGGCATCTTCTACTGAACCTGTTATACCTCCTGAGATTGACAAATTCCCGCTACTTGTAATTACACCTGAATTATCAATATCGCTTAAAGAACCGCCTGCAAACGAAATACTGCCGTTATTTTTATTCGTCAATTTACCTGAAGCATTTATATTTCCGCTCGTTGTTATAGTTCCGTCATTATCTATATCATTTAAATTTGCAGAGCCGAAACTTAAAGAAGCATTGTTTTCATTTAACAATAATCCTGATGTACTAAGAACGCCTTCTGTTTTAATCTTTCCTTGATTTGTAATATTGCCCTGTACTTCCAACTCTTTTGCATTTAGTATACCTTCTAATGAATTTACCAATAAAGAATCACCGTTATATTCATCACCTTTTGCATTTAAGAGTAATTTCCCGTTTGCTTCAAGATTATTATTGTTTTCTAATGCACCGAAAGTAATGTTTTGCCCTTTTATTGTACCACTGTTTGTTACTTTCCCTGTCGCTGAAAACTCGCCATTTGATTTACTCATATCTATAGAAGCGGTATTTTCAATACTATCTGTTATTAATGAGGCAGACTCTGTCCCCTCTATAATACCGTCATTATTTTCTAATGTTTGTACGGTTATAGAATTTATATTATTAATATTTCCTTCATTAATTAATTTATTAGCAGTAATTGTTCCCGAATTTGATAATGTGGCATCTTTTTTATTTGTATTGGACTGACCTTGCAGTTTTAAAGTGCCTTTATTTTCAAAATCACCGTTGTTTTCAAGTCCTTCTGCACCGCCAATGGTCAAATTTTTATTATTAATAAATTTATCATCTTTTGATTTTTCTATTTTTAAACCGTTTGTTATCTCTAAATTTTCAGAATCATTAGTAATTTCGCCCTCTCCCGAAAGAGTTACTTTACCTGCAATTTTATTATTATTACCTGTTATATTAAGTGCCTTAATGCTGCTTCCGTCTACTGTTAAATTTGACTCCGAGTTTGAAGATGCAGAAATATAATCTTTAATATTTATAGTTAAAGCACTATTTTCTGAATTTAATCCGCCAATAGCTTCAAGAGAATAATCGTTGTTTAAATTATTCAAATTAACTGTAGAATTATTTTTTGAAACAAATCTGATACTCTGAGCAATACCGCTATGTTCTTCCAAAGCATCTGCACCGTCAAAAGTTAAGTTCATTGCATCAATAGCAAAAGTTCCGTTACCTTTAATTTGTTTTTTTAATGCTAAATTTTTTATTCCCTGCAGAGTAAGAGTTCCCTCACTGTTTACTGTTATATCAATAGTATTTGCTATGGAAGAATTATTTGACCTTAAAGTCAAGTTTGCTTTATCATTACCGTTTCCGACTTTTAAAATGATATTATCTTGCAATGTTAAGTTGACATTATCATAAGAAATACCGCTTGAATTTCTAAGGTCATATTGAGAATACCAATCCAATTCTCCAGACTTAAATACTGATTTTCCTTCAAAAAAGCTGGCACCATGTTTTACTTCAAATGCTCCTGATTCATTTACAAAATCACCTCTAAAAGGACTATTGCTCCCACCAATAATCATTTTAGATTGTCCCTCGTGAGTCAATTTACCTGTACCTTTAATACCAGTGTTAAAAGTTACCGTACCTCCCGAACCATTAACTGTTGTAGTAGAATCAGTGTCAAGGTATAAATCTCCCCCGCCCCCTCTTCTATCTTCGGCATTATCTGTAAACATTACGTCTTTATTATCTTCGGCAGTTATTATTAAAGTTCCCAAATTACTAATAGCACCGCTAAAAACATAACCTTTTTTACCTTTAAAATTTTTAACGGTTATATTCTTTAGAGTAAGACTGCTTCCCTTGTTGATAGTAAATGCATCATGTGTATATTTTGAATTATCCGGATTATTAGGAGATAGAGTTATACGCCCTTCTGCTTCGGGCTTTCCTTCTATTGTTATATTAACATTAGAGCCTTCCTCTCCGACATTTAATTCCTCGGAAAACGCTATATCTTTTGTTACATTTATAGTTTCATCTTGCTTTAATGAGTTTTTTAATTCGCTAAAATCCGAAACATCCTGTGCAAAACCACTTGATACCGTTATTATCATCAAACATATAACAGATGCAGCACAAAGTCTTTTTTCCATTTTAACTATCCTTATTTGACTATATTTTGAGAACTTAACTTCCAAATTTGATTATCTGACAAAAATACTTTTTTTCAAATTATCATCAAACTAAAACAGGGATTGCTTTATAAATCTTTACACTACAATTTTTCATTGTTAACAATAACGAAGGCAATCGCATTATCCTTTGTATGAGAAATTGAGACTTTATAACAATATTGCGGATATTTCTCGACTTTTATATAAGGAATTTTATGTTCATTATTTAAAACTTCTATGTCCTTGTATGTAATGTCAAATATGTTATAAGCGGATAATGCTTTTATAACAGCTTCTTTTACACAAAACTTTCCGCATAAATGCTGCGCATAATTTTTATCAGAAAAACAATATTCTAACTCTTTTTCGGTAAAAATTTTTTTTAAAAAATGCTCATTAGTTTCAAGTGTTTTATCTTTAAATCTGCTTATTTGTTCTATATCAACACCTATTTCCAAAATACATCCTCTTTGATTCTTAGTTTAAAAAAGTAATATGTGCTTATATTTTACAATAAAAACTGTGCCCGGTAGGATTCGAACCTACGATCAAGGGATTATGAGTTCTTATTAATTTTTCTTTATTTTCCTTATATTACTACTATTTTACGCTTATGTATATATAAAATGTGTAATTTCTGCACAGTTTATTCTAAATATGTCCGAGAAGATTTCGCGATATGAAAAATGAGCGAAATTTTAGAGTGGCGATTTTAAAAGGTTACAAAACGAGCAAGCGAAGAATGAGTTTTGCGAGCATGTATGCGTAATGAAGTGGAGTCTGAGCACTTGAACGGTGGCGAGGAGCGAAATTTCGGACGGACGCAAGTCCGGTAAGCGAGGGTAAAGCGAGTGCAAGACGAAGTCGAACGAGCGACTATCCCGAGCGAAAAGAAATTTCAAGACAGTCGGCGGCAAAGTGCAACACTAGATTAATTTATTTAAGTTAACTTATTTTATATATTTTTAATGGTTCAGGTATATCTAAATTATTGGCAATACTTGTTTTAATATACGATTCAAACGCCTCCCTTAGATTTGTAATAACTTTTTCAGGTGTCTCACCGCAGGTCATATTCTTTTCAAGTTCAATAATACTGCCGATATAACAATTATCAGCATCACTCCACTCTACAATGTAGCTATAAGGTATGCTTTGATAATATTTAAGATTTTTTTTCATATTAATTCCATTAAAGTTTTAATACATTTTGTAATTTTTCAACCATATATGGTTTTAACTGATTTTGAGTTAATGCAATTGTAACTGATGTTTTATTTTTTAATTGGCTATAACTTCGACATTATCAAGATTTACTTTTTGACGCGCCTGCCATAAATCATATTCCTGCTGCATATTAAGCCAAAATTGTGCGTTTGTTCCAAACGCCTTGGCTAACTTTAACGACATCTCCGCACTTATACCATTCTTTCCGTTTATTAGTTCTGACGCCGTCGTTCTTGATACTCCGATTTTTAACGCAAAAGATGTTACCGTTAACTTATAATCAGGTAAATACAAATTCTTTAATATTTCTCCGGGATGCGGCGGATTATACATTTCCATTTAATATTCCTTTCTAATGATAATCTTGATAATCTACTATATATACATCTTTTGTTTTTTTATCAAACATAAAGGTTATTCTCCAATTGGCTTGAACAGTTACGGAATATAAATTCCTCATTTCTCCTTTTAATTTATGTAGTTTTAGTGAGGGCAATTTTAAATCATCAGTTGATGTCATAGCGTTTAATAAGAAAAGAATTTCTTTTATCCTTTTTGCATGTATTGCTTGAACACCCTTAACTGAGCCGGTTGTATATAATTTTTCAAGTCCTTTATGCTTAAATGACTTAATCATATCTATATTATAAACCGTTAACCAACAGTTGTCAAGACTTAATAAATTTACTCACTCTTATAATTTTCTAATTATTGAGCATTTTTTTTGTTCTTCCCGCGTAAAATTTTAATCACAGATAAAAATTGGATACATATAAGCTACATGAAATCCTAAAGATTTAATACAAAATTAGTTATTAGACTTGACGAAAATGTAACCAAAGAGTTACAATATATAATATGAATGAAATAAAATATATTATAGAATTTTATACACGACCAAATGTAGATAATCTTTCTTATGATTATATTGTATCTTTAGCAAAGAAAAGAGAAAGGTCAAAAGATGCAAGAATAAAATATAACAAGATTATTGAGTATCTAAATTTATTAAAATACTATGGTACAACTATTGGGGAACCGTATATAAAGCAAATTATTAACTCTGAATATAAATTATATGAGTTAAGACCATTAAGGGATAGATTTTTCTTTATATTTGAAGATGAGAATAAATATATAATTCTTAATCACTTTGTAAAGTCAACAGAAAAGACCCCAAAAAAAGAAATAGAAAAAGCCATAAGACTAATAAAAGAAAGGGAAACTAATGAAAAACCTTGATGATATATTAAAAGAATATCCTTTAACCCCTGAAGAACAAGAAATACTGGATTTAAAACTTGAGTTAATAGGGAAACTGATTGAATTAAGGAAAGAAAAGAAAATCACACAAGAAGAATATGCTCAATTATGTGGTTTCAAAAGGTCTTTTATTGCAAGAATGGAAGTAAACCCTTTAAGGTCTATGAATGTAGAAACATTAATTAAACTTGCAAAAGCAGTAAACTGTAAGATTAAAATTGAACCTAT
>CANQJQ010000034.1 GCA_947624265.1 Candidatus Gastranaerophilales bacterium | reverse complement strand
AACACATGCGGGCGTAATTCAGTGGTAGAATGCAACCTTCCCAAGGTTGACGTCGAGGGTTCGAGTCCCTTCGCCCGCTGTTTAATATAGTATATTGACAATAAAAAAGGGATGAGAACCCTCTCAAAACGAAGTTTTGACTTGGTTCGAGCGCAAGTGAGCAGAGGCTGATGTGGCGGATGCGTTGAGCATTCGACACAAAATGCCGTTTATCGCGAACGAGCAAGAAGTCCCTTCGCCCGCTGTTTTCATAAATACATACTTTAAAGAGGAAATATGACATATATAACAAATATTATAAATTCATTATATAAACTCTTAATTCCTTTATGTGGGGGGGGGGTAAAAAGCAAATTAAAAGGCAAAAATAATATTTTGGAAATTGATAAACCTTTTAAATGCAAGAAAAGATATTTTAAAATCATCGGTAATAATAACATTGTAAAAGTTAGTCCAAAGGCAAGAATTTATAATATAAAAATAAGTATTTTGGGGAATAATAATAAATTAACAATCGGCAGTAATTTTAAATGCGACGGATTATTTAAAATAACTATTGCAGGTTCAAATAACAATATTTTATTGGGTGATGATATTAAAATCGTTTCACAGCTTGTTATATATAACCATGATAACAGTCAAAATTGTTCAATAATAATAGGCAATAATACATCTTTTTACAAAACCGAAATTTCTGCTTATGATAATGATTCTTCAATAACAATCGGCGAAGACTGTATGTTTGGCTATGATACCATCGTTTATAATACTGACGGACATGCTATATATCAAAACGGAAAAATAATTAATCAGGCAAAAAACCTTACAATAGGTAACCACGTTTGGCTTGGGTGGGCAAGTACAATTTTAAAAAATTCTTTTATAAAGGATGGATGTATTGTAGCAAAATCAGCAGTAGTCAGCGGTAAATTTGAAAAAAATAATTGTATTTTGGCCGGCATCCCTGCCAAAATTGTAAAAGAAAATATAAGCTGGGATAGGCAAAGCGTAAATTCCATATTGAACGATTAAATATTAAAAAATTAATATTGCCATCTCGGTAACTCTGATAACAAAGTGATTTTCGTTTTGAACCACCATAAATACAAAAATTTATTTATGATAATATAGTTATAATGAAATATATTAATTTACAAATTAATACAGTGGGAGGGGAAAAAATATGTTAAAAGAAGAATTAAGGATTTCACCTCTGAGGCATAGCTGGATTTTAGATTTTGACGGAACTTTAGTTATTCATAACGGGTACAAAACCGGTGAAGATAAATTTCTTCCCGGGGCAAAAGAATTTTTACAATCAATTCCAAAGGATGATTATATTTTAATTTTAACTGCAAGAGAAAAAGAAGCCAAAGATAAAACCATTAAATTTTTAAAAGAAAATAATATCAGGTTTAATGAAATTCTTTTTGATATGCCGATGGGAGAGAGAATTTTAATTAATGATGATAAACCTTCGGGATTAAAATGCGCATATTGTGTTAATACAAAAAGGGATGAAGGGTTTAATAATTTTAAAATAGTAATTGATGAATCTTTATAAAAAATCACAAAGAGGAACTATGGAAAATTTAATTATTAATACACTTATATTACTTACTAATACACTTACAGCTTGCATTTTTTCCGGAAAATTAAGAAAATATATGCGCAAAAAAATATTTAAAATTATAACTTTACCTTTTTTGAGATTGAAATATCCAAAAAGTATTTTTTTGTTCTCTCCTTTAGCGGGCATAGGTGAATTTACCCAATCAATTTGTTTAATGAAGGCTTTTAAAGAAAAAATTAATAAAAACATTGTTATTTTAACAAGCAGATTAACTGAAATAGATATATGCAATCTTTATAATCCGACAGTTCAAGGTTGTTATTTACGAAAATTAAAATTTTTACCTGAAGCAATACCCGAAAATCCGCGTGAAGGTCAACTATATTCTTTATACATTAACATTTTCGAAAAGACTATACACAATCTGGATATAGAATATGTAAAAGAATATTTGCACTTGGATTTAAAAGCACCAATCCAAAAAATAGTTCCCAAAAGACCGGAACAGGTAAGCAATGAATTTATTTTAACTGAACAATTTATGAAAGAAAATAAAACCATTTTGATTTTTCCCGATGCAAATACCTATGATTCTTCCGTAATCGATGATGACACTTGGAAATTTATTGCCGATGAAATAAAAAATAATAAAGAAGTCAAAAATTTAGAAATTATTTTTAACAGACAAAACCCGATTTCAGGTCATAAAAACATATTCTTACCTTTAAAAGAAACCATATATTTATCCTCTTTAGCTTATGGAATAGTATCTTTCAGATCAGGTATCACCGAGATTTTGGCGTTAACAACCAAAGCACCTATGGTTGCCATATATCCTGACGGTATTACACACTTTTTTCATAAAAAGTGGAAAATATCTATAGATGAATATGAAAACAAAATAAGAAAAATAAAACCGGAATGGATAGATGATACAAAACCCATAGCTCCTCAATCTTATAAGTGGACAAACATTGAAAAAAATTATAACAGAAATAACTGCAAGGATTTTTGTTATAACAATAACCCATCTGAGTTAGCGCAGTTTATATTACAAACCTTATAAATAATATATTGATTTTCAGTTTTATTAAAGTTATAAATATTTTATATATAAAAAATTATGGAAAAAAATAAAAAATATGACATTATATATTCAATAGGGAATGATTGTGCATGTGCTTTATATATGAAACTTGCAAAACTTCGTTCATGTTCAGGTCCTTTTGATTGGCTGACGGGAGCGGATTTTCAAACAAGATTTGAACTTATGCTTAATGATTTTAAGGATTTTTTTAATAAAGAAGATTTGGAGCTCATGCCCAAACCGAATCAATTTCCTCCCGATAAAAATAATGACTATTATAAAAATATCAAAACAGGTTTATGTTTTTGGCATGATTTTCCTAAAGATAAATCTTTTGATGAAGTTTATCCTCAAATTAAAGAAAAATATTTTAGACGTATCGACAGATTTTATAACTTAATAAAAAAAAGAAAAAGAGTTTTAATAATTTGGTTTTCTCATTTAAATAACACACCTGATGAAGTTGTTATTGATTTGTGTAATAAATTTTCTGACAAAATGTGTTCGGGGGGGGGCAGTAAAAATATAGATTTTTTAATTATCGAACATACTAAAGATTTATACGAAGTCCAATTTAGACATATATCTGCTAACATAATGAGATATAATTGCCATACCCAAAAGTGTGATGAAAAAGGAATACCTCAGACATTAGGTAATGAAAGTTTAGTATTACCGATTTTTAAAGAGTATAAATTGGATATTCCTATATGTAAAAGAGTTTATGTAACTTTATTTAAGCTTATTGTAAAACTAATTACATTATTTATTCCAGTAAAACAATGGCGCAAAAATTTCAGACAAAATATGCTTGAAAATATTTATTAATATTTTCCCTTTTGTGTCATGTATGCCTTTCACTCTATATTTAGAATTTGTTTTAAAGTTGCAGTCCAAAATTTTGCTTAAAAACTCATATTCATTGACTAATATATGCTTTTGAAGTATAAGTTTTTTATGATTAGTTTTAATATTCCGACACATACAGATAAAACAACCGAGTATATATTAGATGTTTTTAAAGAAAAACACGCATCAGGCGACGGCAAATATACCAAATTGTGCAATAAATGGCTCATTGAAAAATTAAAATGCGCTCAAGCGCTTCTTGTACATTCGGGTACGGCTGCATTAGAGTTAGCTGCGATTTTAGCGGATTTAAAACCAAATGATGAAATAATAATGCCCTCATATACATTTTGCTCAACGGCTAATGCGTTTGTGCTTCAAGGTGCGGTTCCTGTTTTTGTCGATATAAGACCCGATACTCTCAATATTGACGAAACAAAAATTGAAGAAGCAATTACTCCAAAAACAAAAGCAATTGCGGTTGTTCATTATGCGGGTGTTGCTTGCGAAATGGATACCATAATGAATATTGCAAAACGTCATAATTTGCTTGTAATTGAAGATGCGGCACAAGCTTTTGATTCTTACTATAAAGGTAAACCTTTAGGAACAATAGGTGATATGGGGTGTTTTTCATTTCACGAAACAAAAAATGTAATGTCAGGTGAAGGCGGGTTATTTGTAACAAATAACTTGGAATATGCCGAACGCGCGGAAATAATTCGTGAAAAAGGCACCAACAGAAGCAAATTTTTCAGAGGACAGGTTGATAAATATACTTGGGTGGATAAGGGGTCATCATATCTGCCGAGTGATGTTGTTGCGGCATATTTATATTCCGTTTTGGAGATTTCCGATAAAATCCAGCAAAAACGTAAAAAGGTTTGGAACACATACTATAGCGCCTTTGAACAATTGGAAAAAGAAAACAAAATCCGACGTCCGATTATACCCGATTATGCCTCAAATAACGCCCACATGTTTTATCTATTGTTCAACGATTTAGAAACAAGAACCGAATTCATTTCATATTTAAAACAAAACGATATATACGCACCGTTTCATTATATACCTTTGCACAGCGCTCCTGCGGGCAAAAAATATTGCAGAACAAACGGCACTATGAGTGTTACAAACAAGGTTTCGGATACTTTAGTCAGATTACCGTTATATTTTGACATAACGGATGAAGATTTAAAAACAGTCATTTATAAAATTCTTGAATTTTGGAGTAAAAGATGAAATTATTCAGCTTTTACAACGATAAATTCAAGATTTTAAATTTTACTCTTTTTAAATTTAGAACGACAAAAACAGGCATTTATTTTTATTTTTTAGGGATTAAACTTTTTAAATGCAAAACTGAAATTTCAAAATTAATTGAAGAAATATATCAAAACAAAAGCTTTGATATGCAGGATTTTGATAATCAAATTGCAAAATATACACAAGATATAACCCCCGATAAAATCCAAACAGATAAGCATAAAATAGCTTTTTTTGCTACAGAGCTTTATGATACGGGAGGACACAGTAAATGTATAAGCAATTTAATAAAATCACTTGACGGAGAATATGAACAAAAATTATTTTTAACAGATAAATATAATAATACATATAAAAACGCAGCAAATACAATAAAAGAAATCACCAAACATGCACAGGTAGTCGACATTGACACTAATTTAACACCATTAAAATTATGTGAAAGTGCAAAAAAGATTTCCGATTTAATTATTCAATATGCTCCCTGTGCAATTAATGTTTATATACATCCCGATGATATTATAGGGGCTGCCGTGCTTTCTATAATAAAAAAGACGGGGATTAAGATTATTTTTCATAACCACGCATCCCATTTCCCTGATTTAGGTATGACATTTGCAGATGTTATATTGGAAGGAATGCCCTCAACAGTTAAATTTACAAACGAAAAAAGGCATCTGTATAATACTAAAATTATTGGTTTACAATCTTATAGAAAAGATGAAACAGTATATTATCCTCAATCAGAATTAAATAAATTAAAAGAGCAAATGGGAATTCCCGAAAATAATTTTGTTACAATGTCAGGCGGTACATCTTACAAATTTTTTGATCAAAACGGCGGTTCCGAATATTTTGAAATGATTTTACACATTTTAAAAAAAGAAAAAAATTTATGCCATGTAGTAATAACTGAACTTAAATATAAGGAAAAAAGTATTGTCGATAATATTTTTGCAAACGCACAGGAAGAAAAAAAACGATTGATAATTATACCTTTCCAAAAAGATTTTGATAAATATTTTCAATTAGCCGATGTTTTTATTGACAGTTTCCCCGTTTCAAGCGCATTAACACAAATTGATTTAATGAGAAATAAAACAGCATCAGTGGTGAAAATCAATAACCAAAATCCGCAATATTCGTTCCAAGAATATCAAATGCCAAATTATCCTTATATGTTTGAAAAAACCGAAGATATTGAAAATGCAGTTATAGAGCTTCTTTATAATAAAGAAAAAAGAGAAGAAATTATAACAAAAAATTATGATTTTTGGCTAAAAACGTATGAAAGCAATGTATATAAAGAAAAAATAGTTAATATTATTGAAGAGGATTTAAAATGAATATCGAACTAAAACCCTTTAATGATATACCTTATGAACTACAAATGGAAACCAGAAATTGGCGTAATTCAAAAGAAGTAAAAAAATATTTTAAAATTTCAAATATAACTGTTGAAATGCACAAAAAATGGCTTGAAAGTTTAAAAGAAACAAACCCGAAAAATATTGCTTTTGTTATTAACAAAGATAATCGCCCCATTGGTGTTACATATTTTCACTCCGTTAATTATTCACAAAAACAAGCGGATTGGGGTATATATATCTATAATGAAGAATTAAGAGGACAAGGCATAGGCGAAGTTGTTTTAACCAAATGCATTGAATATGCAAAAGAAATCTTAAACCTGAATAAATTATTTTTAGATGTTCTAAAAAGTAACCATAGAGCAATAAAACTATATGAGAAACTGGGATTTACCCGTATTTATGACGGGGGGGGAACAATTATGTTTCATCTGATTCCCGATTCTTAAGATATGAACTTAAATTATCAAATAATGCTTAATTTGTATTATTTTTTAATTTTTAAAATTTAAGTTTGGTATCATCTTTATTTTGGAAAGAAGGCGCAAAATGAATAAAAAAGTTGCAATATTGCAATCAAACTACATACCGTGGAAAGGCTATTTTGATATAATTGCCTCTGTAGATGAATTTATATTTCATGATGATTTACAATATACAAAAAATGATTGGAGAAACAGAAATAAAATTAAAACGGATAAGGGTATAATATGGCTGACAATACCTTGCGGCACCGACACTCATCGTTTAATTTGTGAAGTGCAATTAAACGATTCTTCCTGGCAAAAAAAGCATTGGAGTATAATTCAGCAATATTACGGTAAAGCCCCTTTCTTTAAAGAATATAAAGAATTTTTTAAAGAATTTTATATCGGGCAAATCCATAAAAACTTATCAGATATGAATCAAAATTTAATAAAAAAGATATCAAAGGAAATTCTTGGCATTAATACAACATTCAAAGATTCAAGAGAATACTGCTTAACAAAATCAAAGGGCGACAGAGTATTGGAATTGTTAAATAAAACACAAGCAACATATTATCTTTCAGGGCCTGCCGCAAAAGATTATATTGATGAAAGTTTGTTTAAAAAAGCAAATATTGAACTTGCTTGGATGGATTATTCGGGCTATCGCGAGTATAATCAATTATATCCGCCTTTTGAACATGGAGTAAGTATTATAGATTTAATCTTTAACACGGGCAAAGATGCAATTAATTACATAAGGAATAAAAACTAATGGTAAAAAATATTCTAATAACAGGTGCAACAAAGGGCATAGGCAGACATAGCGCAGAATATTTATCCCGCAGGGGATATAGATGTATTTGTATAGGAAGAAACGAAAGTGCATTAATTGAGCTTAAAGAAAAATATAAAGACATAATACCCGTTGTTTATGATTTGAATAACTTAAGAGATATTAAAAACATATTTAAACAAATATCCGATTATGATATTAAGTTGGATGGTTTTGTACATTGCGCGGGACTTTCACCTTTAATGAAAGTTCAAGACAATGACATTGACGAAATGCTTAATACATACAATATAAATCTGTTCTCATTTATTGAAGCCGTCAAGTATTTTTCCGAAGATAAGTATTCTAATTCAGGTTCTTCGATAGTTGCAATATCCTCAATAGTGCATTCCGTAGCTTCATATCGTCAAACCGTATACGCATCTTCAAAAGCAGCGCTTGTCGAAACGGTAAAATGTATGGCAAAAGAATTAATGGAAAGAAAAATAAGGGTTAATTACATTGCACCCGGACTTGTAAATACCCCGATGATTGATTCTTTAAAAGAAAAGAATCCGGAACTTAACGAAAAATTTGTAAAGCTTTATCCTTTAGGTGCAATGGATACGGATAAAGTAAGCTATATTATTGAATATCTGCTTTCAGATAATGCAAAATATATGACGGGAAGCGGTATTACTATGGACTCCGGTTTTTTGGCTTGGAAGTAATATAAGGAAATTTATATGGATATACAAAAATCATTAACCGAACAGCGCAGAAATATGGTTCTTGTTACAAAACAAGCAAAACAGGGACATCTGTCGTGTTGTTTTTCCGTATTGGAGCTATTAAATGTGTTATATAAGAAAATTATGCGATTTGATATACAAAATCCCGATTCCGATAAAAATGATATTTGTATCCTTTCAAAAGGTCATGCGGCATTAGCTTTATATGCACTATATTATGATATGGGAATTTTTTCCAAAGAAACATTTTTTTCATTTTCCCAATATGACAGTATATTAGGGGAACATCCGGATAGAAATAAAATTAAAGGAGTTAAAGTATCAACAGGCTCATTGGGACACGGTTTACCTTGCGGTGCGGGAATTGCATTAGCCCAAAAAATACAAAATAAAAACAATAAAGTTTTTGTTATTATTGGAGACGGTGAGGCTAATGAAGGTTCGGTGTGGGAATCTGCATTAATTGCAGACAGATATAACCTTGATAATTTAACATGTATCGTAGACAATAATCATTCGGAAAGTTATTCACCCGACTTACTTAAAAAATTTGAAGCTTTTGGCTGGCAAACACTTGAAACGGATATGGATAAGGGCAATAATCTTCAAACAATTGAAAATGCACTAAGAACCGAACATTTAAAGCCTTTAGCCATAATTCTAAACACAAAAAAAGGATACGGGTCTGAACTTATGATGAAAGAACCCGAAAAATGGCACCATCATACTCCGACAGATGAAGAATTTGAAACTTTAATGGAGGAATTGTCATGAACGAAAGAGAACAATTTATATATACCACCAAAGAACTGTTAAATAATGACGATAAAACTGCATTAGTTCTGGCGGGTATCAGCATGGCAAGTTTTGAAGATGAATTTAAAAAATACCCAAACCGCGTTATTAATGCAGGAATATGCGAACAAGCCGTTGTTGGATTTGCAGCAGGTTTGTCTATTTCCGGCATGATACCGATTGTACATACAATAGCTCCTTTTTTGGTTGAAAGAGCTTATGAACAATTAAAAATTGACTTTGGCTATCAAAAACTCAGAGGTAATTTTATAACAACCGGTGCATCATTGGATTATTCTTCTTTTGGTGCAACTCATCAATGTCCTGCGGATATTGCTCTTTTGCGGCAAATTCCTGATTTTGAAATTATTATTCCCGGAAGTGCCGATGAATTTAAACAATTATATCTTAAAACGTATTCTGACAATTATCCGACATACTTTAGGCTAAGCCGTGATGAAAATAAAACATCTTATAATGTTGAATTTAAAAAAGCAAATGTTATCAAAAAAGGAAATAAAGCGGTAGTAATAGCCATAGGACCAATGTTGGATATGGTATTAAAATCTTTGGAAGATATGGATGTAACTATATTGTACTACACGACAATATATCCTTTTGACTCTGAAACCTTAATACAAAATGCAAGCAGCAAAAAAATACTCATTTGTGAACCTTTTTATATAGGTTCGATTACTGATTTAATTACGGATTGTTTGAACAATGAGCAAATAATGATTAAGGAAATAGGTATAAAAAAACAATTTGCCGAAAAATACGGCTATACAAAAGAACATTATAAAAATATGGGAATTACCGAAGAAAATATAAGATTAACCGTGGAGCAAATGATAAATGAATAAAGAATATAATGTTTTAGTTACGGGAGTTGGAGCAATTATAGGATACGGAATATTGAAAAGCCTGCCCGATAATTGCTATGTCGTAGGAGCGGATATATACCCTGACGCAGTAGGACAGCATTGGTCAGATAAGTTTATACAAGCTCCATATACAAATCATCCGTCTTATACAAATTGGCTCAGAAATGTTATAGAAGATAATAAAATTGATATTGTTTTTCCCGGTATAGAGCAAGATGTTCATTTCCTTGCTGCCAACAAAGATAAATTTAAAGATTTACCGTGCAAGTTTGTATTAAATAAAGTTGAGCTGATAGAAATTACAAAAAATAAATTTGATACATATAATTATTTAAAAGATGCTTTTCCCGATAATGTTATTTTAAGTCTGGATAAAACAGATTATAAACATATTGTTTCACTATGCTCTCTGCCTTTTATTTTAAAACCTAAAAAGAGCTACGCATCAAAAGGAATTGTTAAAATAGAAAATCAAAAAGATTTTGATTATTGGATTGATAAAAATGATTATATAGCGCAGCCTATAGTTGGCGATGATGACTCGGAATATACGGTATCGGTTTTTGCCGACGGCAAAGGTGATTTTGGGCCTATGATTGCGCTAAAACGTAAATTATCAAAAGAAGGTTCTACCGCTAAAGCGGAAACATATTTTGATGATAAATTGGTTGATTTATTAAAAAAGATGTGTGCTTTTCTTAAACCGATAGGGCCTACTAATTTTCAATTCAGAAAAGATAACGAAACTTATAAATTACTGGAAATTAATCCCCGCATTTCATCGGCAACTTCCATTCGAAAGGCTTTTTGCTATAATGAAAGTGAAATGTGTATTGATTTTTTCCTTGAAAATAAACACATTGATTTTATAAAAATTAAAACAGGCAAAGCACAAAGGTTTATTGATGACTGCATTACATACAATAGCTTTAATATCTGATATACACGGTAATTACCCCGCATTAAAATCGGTCTTGGATGAAATTAAAAACCTTAATATTAAAAATATTATTTGCTTAGGTGATATTGCCGGTTATTATCCCTATATTAATGAATGTATAGAAACAATTCGCTCAATTACCGATTGTGTGATTATGGGAAACCATGATTATTATCTGGCTTATAACAAAAATTGCCCCCGTTCAAATTCCGCTAATAAATGTTTAAATTACCAAAAAACCGTAATTACGAAAGATAATTTATTGTGGCTAAAGACTTTAGCTCAATACGGCATTTTTAACGGTATTAATTGCGTTCATGGTTCGTGGAATAATTTTTTGGATGAATATTTGCAGCCTGATTTTTTAAAAGATAAAAAATTTGAACAAAAATTTTTGGCATCAGGACACACGCACATACCCATAATTAAAAAATTTAATGATTTTATATATTGCAATCCGGGTTCCGTAGGTCAACCCAGAGATAAAAATAATAAAGCTTCTTTTGCTGTTTTTGACGGGAATGATTTTAAAATTATAAGAGTTGATTATGACATTGAATGTACACAGCTTAAAATGAAAGAATGCGGGTTCGATGAATATTTTTATAAAAATTTGCAATTCGGATTAAAAATAGGAGCAAAAACGGAAGGAATATGTCTTTAATAAGAAAATTAATTAAATTTCAATGGGGGGGGGAAGAAACCACCTAAAAAATTAATTATTTTCGGGAATACAAATTATGCAGAAATGGTATGCGATTACTTTGAAGAATACAGCGAGTATAAAGTATGCCTATTTACGGTAGACAGTAAATACAGAAAAGGTGAAGAATATTACGGTAAAAAAATCGTTGATTTTGAAGATATAGAAAAAAACTATCCGCCAAGTAAATATGATATGTTTATAGCAATAGGCTCATCAAATCTTAATAAAATCAGAGAAGATGTGTGTAAACGAGCTATCCAAAAAGGCTATAACCTTGCAACATTTATACACCCAAAAGCAAACATAAGCTCAAAAGTTAAAATCGGCAAAAATTGTATTCTTATGGAATTTTGCCGTGTATTACAAAGAACTGAAATTGGCGATGGCGTGATTATTTGGCCGAGTGCGTTTATTTCCCATAATAATATAATAAAAGACTATTGTTACATAGTAGGTTCTACAAACGGATTTTGTGAAGTGGGCGAAAATTGTTTTTTGGCAAGCGGCGTATATATTGCAGACAAAGTTAAAATAGCCAAAGATAACTTTTTGGCAATGGGAACGGTCATAAGAAAAAATACAGAGGAAAATTCAGTATACAAAGGTAATCCCGCCCAAAAAAATCAAAATATTACAGCAATTGAATTTGCACGGTTTTTAACCTTGCATAGTAAATAAAACGCTTTCCAAATATTGTAAAATCCATCACTAAACTCAGTTCAATAACCGCATTTGTCAAGTATTTCATGATTTTTGATAAAAATTACTTTTATTGTTATATAAGATTAAATAATCTTTCACGTAATGATAATGTCCGTTTTTGACGTATGCAATTCATAAAATAATAATATGAAAGGAATAAAAATTATGAGTATTATTTATTTTTTGATTTGCTATTCTATAATTCACGACATTGGAGAATGGCTTTGCGGCTGTCAGGATGAATACTAAAATATTCCATTATTGAAAAAAAAATATATTTAAGCTAATATATGAGTTACGATGCGAAAAGCCGATGTGGCGAAATTGGTAGACGCATCAGACTCAAAATCTGACGCAGCTCACCCTGTGTGCCGGTTCGAGTCCGGCCATCGGCACCATTTAACCTCCTTCTCAAGGAGGTTTTTTATTCGGATAATAAATCAGCTTGTAAAAATAATTTCCCGTCTTTATATTCGGCATTATTTATTTTTAACGAACAACCTTTATTAAACAGAATTTCTTTCTCAACTCCATGATCAACATTAAACGGGTCGCAATAAATAGCATGAGAACCTTTAGGTGCATTAATTTGCCAAATTATACCGCTCCCGCCTTTTATAAAATTATACGCACCGCCTTTATCGTATGAGGTAGACATAAATCTGTGCTGTGTTATGGTTGAACCGTTCAATTGAGCAATAATATTTTGTATTGCAGGTTCATCATTATCTTTAATTGCTTTTTTTAAAGCTTCATCCATAGGAGTTCCATCCAAGGTTGTTTTTTGGCTCAATATTCCGAAGCCTTCGCCTCTGTATACAACCATATCCCTTTTTAATGATTGTTTTTCCAAAACTTCAGAAAGCTCATATATAGTACCTTTTGCATCACTTGCAGTATATTTTACACCGCTTTCCGTTTCATAAATTTTATCCTTTGGAAATTTAGATATATCCCCTTTATATATGGACAATAATTCATTAAATACGGATGAACCTTTTGTATACTGTCGTATAATATCTTCGTTATAATACATATTCGGTATATCTTCGATAAAATCAGCCAGAATAACTTCATTTGCTTTTGAAATATTTTCAATATCCATAAGTTTAAAAATAAAATTGTTATGAGAAATCATATCGGCGATTTCTACGGGAGTGTAGCCCCGTTTAGTCAATTCTTCTATCGGTTTTGCAAATACCGTTTCAAAAGCATTTTTATCTGGTAAAAAATCAATTTTTAATGCAGAATAAACATCTTTAGCAACACGTCTGTTCTTCAGTTTAACAGGTATATCTTCAACTGCAATATCTTCATTAACTGCCATAGAGATGCTATCAATCAAATCTTCATTTTTATATCCGTATTTATTTTTAATCTCTTCAATTAAAGAATTAACTTCTTTTAAACCTTTTTGAGCATTTTTTCTGCATATATCGTCAATCATTTTAGATATTTTATCAGGGTTAGCACCACTTATATTATCTCTTAAAAGCTCAAAGAATTTCTCGTTATTTTCTTCATCAATGCTTGTAATATGATTTATTATGTTAGAAAATCTGTAATCCTTGTAATCCATATCGGAACAAAGTGCACTTATTCCTTTACAATATGCGTTTACATCAACATAATCATCATCCTGTTCAAGCTCTATAACACCATTTTTAACGGCTGATAATACCTCCATACTGCTATTATCTTTAGATAAAGCTAAGGAAGTAAACATTTCAAACAAAATATTTTCTTGTGTTTCTTCCCAATCATCAGAATCTAAAATTTCTTGTATGAAACTTAAAATATTCTCAATATCATCTTGCGAATATTTATTTAAAGAATTTAATCCTTTTATAAATTCCTCGCGAGTTTCGGGTTCTCGAGAAACAGAATCATAACTGCTGCCGAAAGAAAGCAGTTTTTTATTATCAATTAAAAAATCTTTATAATACGCAGGATAATTAACTCGGTTTGAATAAGACTGAGGAGTTTTTGAAACCGAAATTTGTTTTGATGCCTTGTTTTCCGAAAAAGGTATCGGATTATATTGTGCCTTATCAATAAACATATATTAATAAAGTTAAATTTGATAAAAAAATTGCTTAATAAAATATTAAAATCTTTGTTAAATACATAGCAAAAAACTGTTTGTTTATGATTTATAAAAAAACAGAAAGAGAGTTTTACATGCAAATATCCTTTAATCCTCAATTTTTAAACATTATACCCACAAAAAAAGTAAGTAAAATAAATTACTCACCCGTAATAAATAAAAACCATTCCGGTTTTGATACCGTTAGTTTTGGCAGAAATCCAATGCTGTTGGGTGATAAAGAAGCACAAAAATATGTTGATAAATATAAAACATCAACTTCCGGTTATAGAGGCGAATACGGCAAAGATTTCAATGACAGATTTGTATATACAATGACCCAAGCTGCAAGTAAATACATGATTGACCATAAAAATACACAAAATCCGAAAACAATCATAGGCGGAGATACAAGAGAAGCAACAAAGAAATATAGTACAATTATCGCTTCAGATATGAGAAATAACGGAATAGACGTTATGTATCCTCAATTAGAAAGCACAAAAGGTGATGAAATAAGCCCTGTTGCAAGTCCCATTTTGGCTTTGGCAACAAAATTATACTCGGTACCTCTTAGCGTTCTTTTAACTGCAAGCCATAACCCCTGGAAAGACGGCGGATATAATTTCCTTACAATAGAAGGTATTGTAGCGGAAACTGCTCAATCTGATGAAATAGCTCAAAATATAACGGATATTTCAAAAAAAGGTGAAAACCCTGTTAAAGCAACAAGGAAGGGCAGAAGAATTACTTTTAATCCATATATCATGTATAAAAATTACATAGATAAAAAAGGATTAATAGATTTTGAAAATATAAAAAAAGCAGGCATAGATATATATTATGAAGATTTTGGCGGTACGGGTAAATATTATTACCCAAGGTTAATGTCCGAACACGGTATTGAACTAAAAGGAGTATTAAGTACTAAAACACAAGGTCCTAACCCTACCGAAGAAAACCTTCAAGAACTTTCAAAAGCGGTAAAACAATCCAAAAATCCTTTAAGAATAGGACTTGCAACTGACGGAGATTCCGACAGATTTGGTGCGGTTGACGAAAACGGTAATTTTATCAACGCTAATGATGTTCTTACACTAATTGCATATCATTTAATAAAAAACAAAGGTATGACAGAAGGTACAATTGTTAAAAATCATTCAACTTCAGATAAACTTGATGCTCTTGCTGATTATTTCAATAAACTCGGCTGTAATATAGAAGTAAAATCGACTCCTGTAGGATTCAAATACCTTGGAGGCGAAATGATGCGTTTAAAAGGTACTCCAAAAGAAATCATTCTTGCAGGAGAGTCATCGGGAGGGTTAACTGTAAGAGGTCATTTGCCCGAAAAAGACGGTTTTGTTGCTATTTCAAATCTTGCCGATTTGGTGGCTTCGGAAAAAAAGCCTATAGGCGAAATTTTAAAAGAGGTTAATTCTTTATTAGCAGATAATTTTATAACTAAAGACATAAATATCGAATTCCCGACAGAAGAAGAAAAATTAAAAGCAGTAAATAGTTTTGCTCCTTATTCAAGAGGAGAACAAGATAATATTTTCGGTTATGAAATAGATAAAGCAAAAACAATAGCCCATAACGAACATATTAAAAAATATAAACCGGAAGGCGACGGTTATAAAATCTATCTTAAAAATCATTCTTCAATACTCATCAGAAAAAGCGGAACAGAACCCATAATGAGATATTTTATAGATTCACCTGATGAAAAAGTATTAAATAATTTAAGCACAAACTTAATAAATTTTGCACTTGGTTCAAACGGAACAATTATATAGCTATACGACAGCCGGCTTGAAGAGAAATCCCGTTTCTTCCGCCGTTTGTTACAAAAGCCTGAATAAATCCCGTAAATCTTTCGCCCCAAAGCTTCCTCACACCTAATCCGTAAGCAACAAAGGGTTTTACGCTTAAATTCGGTAAAGAAACATCATTAGCTTTAAATTCAGTCTTATCTATAATATTCCAAACCATATTTACTCCCAAATAAGGCTGCCAGCCGTTTTCAAAATTGCCTATAAACTGCACCCCTGGTGCTATTTGTATTGCATTTAACGGTTTTGTATTTATATTGACTCCTGATGCATTGTTATATGAAAACGCATTAACAAAGGTATATGACATTAAATAATTTGGCTGAATAATAAATCTTCCGTCGGCAAATTCAAAATTATATCCTGATTTTAAAGCGATACCCGTCATAAGCATGGAAAAATTTTCCTTTCCGAACTCGCTATCCGCTTCACATCCGTTTGAAGCAATATTGGCAGTAAGCCCTGTAAAGAAATTATCTTTATAAGCCATGCCTAAAACACCCAAAGTACCGCCATTTTGGTTAATGTCTACTCCTTGATATGCTTGATGCGACCCGTTATAACCCGTATAAATACTTCCTATAAAATCCCAAGCATGGGGAAGCTCGATTATTTCGGATTCTATGCCGCCCAAAGTACCGTATGCTGTATTTGAAACTTTAGGCCCGTTTTTTAAAGGTACATTTTCAAATACCGAATACGGGCTTATCCAGCCGTATTTATTTGAGTATGGAGTCTTCTTATAACTTAACAGCCCGTTATTTTGAGCATCAGCATATTTATTTATAAATTTTATATTAAGTCTTTGTGCCTGCGGCATAAGCATATAGGTGCTCATCCTTCTGAATACGTCCTCATAAGTATTTAATTGTTGTAAATATCCGCCCAGCTGTGCAGCTACGGCTGCGGCATATGTATGAGGACTAAATGAATTTTCTTCAAGACGTTCAAAATTTATTAAGCCGGTATCGGCATCATACCATGTTTTATACCTGTAGATAGGCGAATTTATTACATCCCCTGCCGTATATATTATCGCATCTTTTAAAAGATTTTTTACATTTTCATTTAGATCTTCTCCTATCGGAGAAACGGAAAAGCGTTTTCTGTCCGTAACGGAACGCAAGGTAATATCTGAAATATCAATATTATGTCCGTTCGGGTTAAAAGCATCTGCAGTTATTGTATCAATAATTAAATCTTCAAAACTTCCGTCCAGT
>CANQJQ010000033.1 GCA_947624265.1 Candidatus Gastranaerophilales bacterium | reverse complement strand
TGATTTTTTTGATAACGTTTTTTGAATTTTTCAATACGACCTTCGGTATCAACAATTTTTTGATTGCCTGTATAATAAGGATGGCAGTGGTTGCAAATTTCAACTGTTATATTGTCTTGAACCGAGCCTGTTTCGATTTCATTACCGCAAACACATTTTATAACTGTTTTTTTGTATTCGGGATGTATGTCTTTTTTCATTTTAATTACCTCTAATCTAATTTATTACTAATGAAATTATAATACCTAAATATTTTTAATCAAGTAACAGTTTTACTCAAAAACTTGATAATAATATTTAAAAAATGTTATTGTATAATTGTTCGTAGTCATTAAGAGGTTTATATGAAGAAAAAAGGATTTACTTTATCGGAAGCTTTAATTGTTATAACGATACTGGGAATTATTGCAAGTATTACCATACCCATATTAAACAATACAAAACCCGATAAAGATCAAATATTATACAGAAAAGCATTGCAAACCGTTCAAGGCGCAATGGCAGTAATGATGGATTCACATGATTTAGATAATTGTCCTAATTTATGGGCTGATAGTAGTCTGAGTGCAGATAGTTTTTGCGAGGCATTTACTAACGAAGTTAATATTTCAGGTCAATTCCATTGCACGGGAACTTCATCTTATGATAATCCTAATTTTGTTACAACAGACGGTCTCAGATTTTGGGGTTTTGAAGGAAAAGTATTTGATAAAGAAAATAAAACTGATAGAGATGTATATGTTGACAGAAGTTTAAGCAACGATGAAAGAAAAAATTTGGCAAAAATGCGCGGCGCAAAATATTCATCACCGGGATTAAAAATTAATATTCAATATGACGGTAAAATCGGAACAAAACCAAATTCAACCGAATACGAATACGAAAATAAATTAATAACAAGTTCTTATTCTCCGGTAAAATAAAATTAAAATTATAAAGGTGTTGAAATTATAAAATTGTGGTATTATTATATAAGAAGATAAATTATTGTTCACTTTGCGAGTAAAAGGAATAACAAAATGAAAAAAGCATTTACTCTTTCAGAAGCGTTGGTTACATTAGCAATTTTAGGCGTTTTGGCAGCTATATTAATCCCTGTCATAAATAACGTAAGACCGGATAAAGACCGTATAACTTATAAAAAAGCGCTATATTCCATGCAGGGTGCTATATCCAATGCTATGGATTCAACTTTATACTCTGCAGCTGCTAACTCTGCTGCATATTGGAAAGATGAAACCGTAACAGGTTACACATTCTGTAAATCTGTAGCTGATGCTTTAAACACTACAGGTACGGTTTGTTGTCAGGCACCGGACGACAGCGCTAAATGTACCTATCCTTCAAGTTATGACAGTCCTAACTTTGTTACAACGGACGGCATCAGATACTGGGGTCTTGAAGGTAAATTCCCAGGTGATACTCGTACAATTTATGTTGACCGTGCTTTAGGATCAAATGAATTAAGAACTATTGCAGCAAAAAGAGGTAAAAATGGTGATGGTACAGGTTTACAAATTCAGGTAAGCTATGACGGTAAAGTTGGCACTCCTACAGATGGATCTGAATTTGAAAATGAATTAATAGAAAATTCACTTCAAGTTACAGCCGGTAAATTGCCAAATTAAAACTAAAATGAAATTGTAAAAAAAAGTAAAAAAAGGAACTGTTAATTTTAAACGGTTCCTTTTTTATTTGCCATAAAAATTTATCTATGTTAAAAATTAAATAACCGAGGGAGGAAAATATGAGTGATAATATAAAAGCACAAATAGGTATAATAGGCGGAAGCGGATTTTACAGTTTTTTTGAAGAAGCAGGAAATAATGTTACAGAAATAACTGTAGACACTCCATACGGAAAGCCTTCCGATCCAATTACAATAGGCGAAATATTCGGTAAAAAAGTAGCATTTATTCCTCGGCATGGCAGAGATCACAGATTTTTACCACACCTTGTAAATTATAGAGCTAATGTATGGGCGTTAAAATCTTTAGGTGTAACAAGAGTTATATCACCCTGTGCGGCAGGAAGCCTGCAAAAACACGTAAAACCCGGAGATTTTGTTATTTGCGACCAATTTGTCGATTGGACTGACGGCAGAAAAAATTCTTTTTTTGAAGGACCAAAATGTGTTCACCCGTCTGCAGCTGATCCATATTGTCCGGAACTTAGGAAAATAGCTATTGAACAGGCGGAAAAATTAGGCATTACCGTTCATCATACAGGCACCGTTGTTGTAATAAACGGGCCGAGATTTACAACAAAAGCAGAGTCCAAGTTTTTTACAAATCAAGGCTGGGAAGTTATTAATATGAGCCAATATCCTGAAGTTCATCTTGTACATGAACTTGATATGTGTCCTGTAACCATTGCATTAATTACAGATTATGATGCCGGACTTGTAGGAGATGTTCCTCCCGTAACGCATCAAGAGGTTATGCAGGTATTTAAATCAAATATTACCAGATTAAAATCTTTATTGGTTGCAATTATAGAAAATATTCCTATTGAAAGAAATAATTGTGAATGTTATAACATCTCTCATACTTCATAAAAGGAAAAGTCATGATTTCATATATAATATCTATTTTATTTAGAATAATATATTTAGTTATACTGATTGTAGTATTATTGAGCTGGATACCTATTTTCGATGTAAGGAAACAGCCATTAGCATCTTTGGTAAAATTATATAATTATATAATGGCTCCGTTTAAAGCAATAATACCGCCAATAGGGATGATAGATATTTCTCCTTTAATTGCTTTTATTGTTTTACAAATTATAGAACAGATAATTACAAGAAGTCTAATTAATTTCGGGCTTTAACCTTTAACCCATAATAAGCCATAAAAGCTTTCGGATACCACGTGCTATAAATACTGCAATTAGCGAAAATACTATATCATATAGAATTTTAGAAATAGACTGATAATAAATCCATTGACCTATAAAATCCCATCCGTCATGTCTTAAAAGAGCTATTATGGTCATATAAATAATACCCGTCAAATGAATTACAAATACACCATATAGTACCGCAAGTACGATATTTAAAATGGAGGGTTTATACTTTAACTCTTTAGCGCAAAGGATAACAGCGAATATAAAAGCAAAAATATAGCCGAAATTATACTGAAATACATAAGACATCCCACCGCCAAGAGCAAAAACGCTCATCCAAGGAGTCAGACCAAGTATAATATATAATATAACGGTAAATAAACCCCAATATTCTCCCAAAAGCGCAGCAATAAAAAGTATTACAGGTATTTGAGGAATATATTCAAATTTTAAATATGAGCCGATACCTGTTTCCGGTATATTAAAACTTATTTTTATTTGAGTAAAAGTTGCCATAATAATCAGTAATAAACATACACAAACTATAGCAATCGTTCCCAGTCCGAATTTTATTTTCATATCAGGCTTATGAAATTTTCTTATTTCCGCTTTTACTCTTTTATTAATCATAAGAAACCAAGACCTTGTTTATCGAGTTTTTTATATTATTAAAATTATTTTTAAATGTATCATACCAAATATTTTGTGTAAACATTATAACAGCATTTTCTCCGTTATCTTGATAATAATTTTTTCTCATTCCTATGGATTCAAATAAAAATTTTTCATAAAGGCTGATTGCCTCAAAATTACTCTCTCTAACCTCAAGAGTAATGTATTTAATCATATTTTTATAACAATCATCTATGGTTTTGATTAAAAGTGCCTGAGCCAATTGCATTCTTCTAAAATCAGGGTGTACGGCAAGAGAAGTTATATGAGCTTCTTCTATAATCTGCCAAAAACCGATGTAGGCAAGAATTTTATTTTTTTCATTTTTAATACAGTAATATGAAGCAAGATTATTAGCAAGCTCATTATAAAATGACTCTTTTGACCAATGATGTTTTGGATGAATAAGTTCTTCAATATGAAAAACTTCATCCACATCTTTTGGAGTCATTTTTACAACTTTTACCTGTTCCATTTTTAATCCTCGTTCGTAATTTTAACAAACAGAAATTAAAGTTTCAATTAAATGATATAATTTAAAAATGATAGAACACGCATATATTCATATTCCTTTTTGTATAAGAAAGTGTAAATACTGTTCTTTTGTTTCGGGTGAAAATATTGAAGGAAAAGAAGAATATATAAAAGCCCTTCTTTGTGAAATAAAAGAAAAATATCAGGGTGAAAAGTTGAAGACTCTATATATAGGCGGAGGCACTCCTACTTTATTAAATGCTGAAGATATAAATAAAATTATTTCCCGTTTTAAATTATTGCCCGCTTGTGAAATCACACTTGAAGCCAACCCCGAAACAGTTGAAGCGGAAAAATTTAAAAATTACAATGTAAATAGAATTTCACTCGGAGTTCAAAGTTTTAATGATAATATTTTACATCTTATCGGCAGAAATCATAGCGAAAAAACTATTTATAATGCAATAGAGACAATTAAACAGTCAGGATTTAAAAATATAAGCATAGACTTAATATACGGGCTTCCCTATCAAACAAAAGAAATTTTTAAATCAGATATTGAAAAGTCTCTTGCTTTAAATATAAACCATATTTCTTCTTACGGTTTAAAGATAGAGGAAGGTTCATTCTTTTATAAAAATCCGCCATTAAATATTCCTGATGATGAAATGCAGGCAGATTTATTTTTATATATGTCGGAAAAATTACAAGAAAACGGGTTTAATCATTATGAAATAAGTAATTTCGCAAAAAAAGGATTTGCATCAAAGCATAATCTTTCTTATTGGAAAAATAAAAATTATTATGGTTTCGGGTTAAATGCAAGTTCATATATCGGTAATAAAAGATGTAAAAATCAAACCATAATGTCAAAATACATAAAAAATCCACTTAAATATGAAGAAGAAATTACTTTAACCCTTAATCAAATAAAGGAAGAAGAGATTTTTCTTGCTCTCAGGCTAAGAAAAGGTTTAAATATTTCCGACTTTAATAAAAAATATAATATGAATTTTTTATATGTTTATAAAAATATTATTGAAAAATACCAAGATTATATTGTTTTAAAGGATAATCATATATTCTTAAATGAAAACGGCATGTTGATAAGCAATGAAATTATGAGTGAATTTATAAGTTAATTTTTCTGCTGAATACCTGTTTTTGTACCTGAGAGAATGAAGGAAGCAGGTAAGATTTTTGAAGTTACTTTAGATAACGATTCAACATCTTTTAATAACATGTTTGCGGTAATACAAATATCATCGGCATGAACAAGGTAGTCTTCCGCTTTAACATCGTGCTTAATATTTTCTTTGAAGATTTTATTGTTAATTTTATTTATAACAAAGTTACCGATTTCCATGCCGGCAACTAAAGAACCTATTGTAACAGCTACTTTCGGAAGTACTTTTAAAACATGATTAATTGCTTTTTTAAAATTAGAAGAAGCTTTTAATTGGGGCAGTTTAAAATTAGATTTTTCAAGCAATCTGTTGCCTATAGCTAATAATCCGAAAGGAAATACCATGTTTCCGACAAATTGCTGAGAGGCTTCACGCAGTTTAAGATTAGTATTCTCTTTATTTTTATCCGATAATAACCCGCCTGTAAGTCCGCCTACTACCGAACCTAAACCGATTAGAAGGGCATCTTTTTCATCATAGTTCATTTTAGATAGTGTTAAAGCGGGGTTTTTGCCTTTTGCCAAAGCAAAAACACCTGCCGTAGCACCAATTATACCTATCGCACTACCTGCGATAGATGCTGCCATTACTTTCTTCTTATTATTTTCTTTGGGTTTAGTTATAAAACTTTGAGGTTTACTAACTAAATCCGAAAAATTTACCATGTTATTTGAAATGTTCGCCATACGTGTATTTTAAAACATCAAAAAGATGATTGACACTCACTCACATATTAATTTTGAAGAATATAAAGAAAACTTCGAAGGTTTTTTACAACAAATAAAAGAAGCTGATGTAGAAAAAGTAATAATCCCCGGAGTTGACAGTTCAACATTTAAAGAAATATCAGACTTAACCGAACAATATGAAATGCTATATTGCGCAATAGGAACACACCCTTCTGAAGCAAAATCTTATAAAAAAGAAGAAATGCTTCCGTATTTAAATAATAAAAAAACGGTAGCAATAGGAGAAATAGGACTTGACTATTACTGGGAAACCGAAACAAAAGAACTGCAAAAAAAAATTTTTAACTCCCAACTGGAAATTGCGCAAGAATACAAAATGCCTGTTTTAATACATGATAGAGAAGCTCATCAGGATACTTTTGATATTTTGCAGGATTACAAATTAAAAGATGTAGTGTTTCATTGCTTTTCAGGTAATTTGGAATTTGCTAAAAAATGTCTTGATAAAGGATACTATATAGCAATCGGAGGAGTTGTAACCTTTAAAAATGCGAAAGATTTAAAAGAAACCGCTAAATATACTCCCTTAGACAAAATTTTACTTGAAACAGATGCCCCATATTTAGCCCCCGTTCCATATAGAGGCAAGCTTAACACACCTGAATATTTAATATATATTGCCCAGGAAATTGCCAATTTGAAAAATATTAATGTTGAAGAAGTTAAAACTCAAACAACACTAAATGCAAAAAGGATATTTAATTTTTAATGACAAAAGAAAGACTGGATAAAATACTTACGAATAAAGGTTATTTTGAGACCAAAAGCAAAGCTCAAGCCGCAATCATGGCGGGTGATGTAAAAGTTGACGGCAAAATAATTACCAAATCAGGTTTTCTAATGGAACTAAAAGAAAATACAATATTTGAAATAAAATCAATGCCGTTTGTATCAAGAGGCGGGTTTAAACTTGATAAGGCAATAAAAGAGTTTAACATTAATTTAAAAGATAAAGTATGCCTTGATGCAGGTGCATCAACAGGGGGCTTTACCGATTGCATGCTGCAAAACGGAGCAAAAAAAGTATACAGTGTAGATGTAGGTTACGGGCAAATCGCATGGAAACTCAGAACCGACAAAAGAGTTAAAGTTATTGAAAAAGTTAATATAAAAAATTGTTCAATATCTGATATATATAGTTCAGATGAAGAAAAAGCAAACTTTGTTACTATGGATTTATCTTTTATATCAATAACAAAGGTACTTCCTAATATAATAACTCTTGCAGAAAAAGATTTTGAAACAGTTTCCTTAATTAAACCTCAGTTTGAAGCGGGCAAGGAACAAGTAGGCAAAAACGGAATAGTCAGAGAAAAAAAAATACATATAGAAGTAATAAATAAAATTATTGAATTTTGTAAATCAATTAATCTGTATCCGAAAGGTTTAACATATTCTCCCGTAAAAGGTGCTAAGGGGAATATTGAATATTTAATATACTTATCAACACAGGAACGACAAAGCGGCATCTCAACACAAGATGTTGTAAATACCGCTCATAAAACTTTGTCTATTGATTAACAGCTAAATTCAATTTTTGCTGCACAGGTTCTGCTTCAAATAAATCACCAATGGAGCAGCAAATAGTTTCGCACAGTTTATCCATATTTTCATAAGAAGGCTGAGTTCTGCCTGAAGCCCAAGAATATACAGTTTGCTGGGGAAGGTTTAATACTTGAGCTAATTTATATAAACTCCATCCTCTTTTCGCTTTTACCGTCTCTTTAATTTTTATTTTCATTTCCCCTCCGCTTATTCAACAAATATATATAACATTATACATGTGTTACATTTGTTAATATACTATTTAAAAAAATATATCATTCTTTTAAAGTATGAAAAAAATCAAAATTCAATTAAACCGAGTATTAATAAATAAGTATATTAAAATGTAACATTTATAATGTAAATAAATTAGGTTTTTTGAAAAATTGGGTATATAATTTATAATATATAAATCGGAAATTTAAAGAGGAAAATTATGAAAAAAAAGTTTGTGCTGGGTTTAGTTTTATTAATTTCATTTTGTTTCTGCTCTATACAAAATGTATATGCGGAGGATAAAGCTCTTATTAACGGTGCAATAAAAAAATATAAAGCTGAAAATTATCTGGGTTGCATATCGGATTTAAAAATATATACCCAAAAAGACCCAAATAGCGCAACAGCTTGGTACTATTTAGGCAGTTCATATATGAAAATAGCCATGAAACCTGAAGCCCATGAAGCTTTTGAAAAAGTTGTAGCATTAAATACAGTTCCAAAACTTACCTCTTATTCAATTCAAGCAGAATTATGCATGGAAAATCCGATAAATTGTAACTATAAAAACTTTACTTTGTCAGAAATAAAAAAATTGAAAGCTGATCCTACAGCATTTTTACAAGAATATTTTGCAAAAAAAGAAATAGTTGAAGAAAAAGACGCCCAGACAATAGAAATAGAAAATCTTATAAAAGGATCATACTCAAATAACATACATCCTGATGCTCAAGAATTTATCAGGCAGGAACGCTTAAAAATGAAACAAAACGAAATCAATGCAAATAAAGCATAATTTTGAAGGCAATAAAGCTCTGCAGGCAGGAGAAATTCAATCGGCAATTGATTTGTTTAAAAAATCAAAAAATTTATTCGGGCAGGCTTACTGTTGTTTTCTTACGGGTGATTTTGAAGGCGCAAAATGCTTTCTTAAGCCTATACAAGAAAGTTCTTCCGCGGCTAATTGGTTATTAAGTTTAATTTCAATAACAGAAGGTAAAGAAGAAATTACAGCACCTTCTTATTTTCAAATAAGAAATTTTTATGAACAAGATTTAGAAATGTTGTTTTTATACAAGCAAAAAGATACCGTACGGAAAATTTTAAATAATAATCAATATTTTGAAAAATATAATAGAGAAATATACAAATACAGTGCAAGGGTGCTTCTTAATAACAAAATATATGATACGGCCGAAAAATTGTTAAAAAAAAGTCTTGATATTTTGTATAAAGATCCGGAAACTCATTATATGCTTGGAGAAATATATGAAATAAAAAAAGAATACACAGAAGCAAAAAAAGAATATAATAAAGCGAATAAAATAACAGGGGAATATCTTCCCGCAAAAAATAAGCTTGAAAAATTAAACAAACGGATTGTATAATTTATATTATCGTGTAAAATAGTATTAAAGAGTCTTATTAGGAGAATGAGTAGATGTTTGAACGTTTTACCGAGAAGGCTATAAAAGTAATAATGCTTGCACAAGAAGAAGCAAGAAGACTGGGTCATAATTTTGTAGGTACGGAGCAGGTGCTGTTAGGTTTAATCGGAGAAGGCACCGGAGTTGCTGCAAAGACACTGAAAACAATGGGAGTAACCTTAAAAGACGCTCGTGTTGAGGTGGAAAAAATTATAGGCAGAGGTTCAGGCTTTGTTGCGGTAGAAATTCCTTTTACGCCAAGAGCAAAAAGAGTATTGGAACTGTCATGGGATGAAGCAAGACAGTTAGGACATAATTATATAGGTACGGAGCACTTGCTGCTGGGATTAATCCGAGAAGGTGAAGGTGTTGCGGCAAGAGTTCTTGAGAACCTTGGTGTTGACTTAAATAAGGTAAGAAGCAATGTTATAAAGATGCTGGGAGAGACAAAACCAACTCAAACAACAGCAACTGCAGGTTCTTCTTCGGGTAAAACCAAAACCCCGAGTTTGGATGAATTTGGAACTGACTTAACGTTGGCAGCTCAGGAGCAAAGACTTGACCCTGTTGTCGGCAGAGAAAAAGAAATTGAACGTGTTATACAAATTCTTGCGAGAAGAACAAAAAATAATCCCGTATTATTAGGCGAACCCGGTGTCGGTAAAACGGCAGTCGTCGAAGGTTTAGCCGCAAGAATAGTTAACTCGGAAGTACCTGATATTTTAGACGGTAAAAAAGTTATCCAGCTTGATATGGGACTTTTGGTTGCAGGTACTAAATACAGAGGCGAATTTGAAGAACGTCTTAAAAAGATTATGGATGAAATCCGCCAAGCGGGAAATATAATTCTTATTATAGATGAAATGCATACTTTAATAGGAGCAGGAGCCGCTGAAGGTGCTATAGATGCTGCGAATATCCTTAAACCTGCTTTATCAAGAGGCGAAATCCAGGTTATCGGCGCTACAACTCTTGATGAATACAGAAAGTACGTTGAAAAAGACCCTGCTCTTGAAAGACGTTTCCAATCAATAATTATTGAAGAACCTTCCGTTGAAGATACTATTGAAATTATTAAAGGCTTAAAACCAAAATATGAAGAACATCATAAGTTAAATATTTCGGATGATGCAATAGTAGCGGCAACAGAGCTTTCGGCAAAATATATTACCGATAGGTTCCTGCCGGATAAAGCTATTGATATAATAGATGAAGCTGCTTCAAAATTAAGAATACAAACAAGTGCACTGCCTCCTGAGGGTAAAGAACTTGAAAAACAGCTTAAAGAAATAATTAAACAAAAAGAAGAAGCTATTCGCAATCAGGAATTTGAAACAGCATCAAATTTACGAGATGATGAAGCGGATTTAAAAGAAAAAATCCGTGAAATGTCAATGCAATGGCGTGAAGATAACGAAGAAAATAAACCGACTGTTACCGCTGAACATGTTGCGCAAGTTGTAAGCCAAATGACGGGTATTCCTACAACCAAAATAACGGAAGGCGAAAGTGAAAGATTATTAAAGCTTGAAGAAACTCTCCATAAACGTGTGATAGGTCAAGACCAAGCAGTTGTAGCTTTATCAAAAGCCATAAGACGTGCAAGAGTCGGTTTAAAATCACCAAATAGGCCAATCGGAAGCTTTATTTTCTCAGGACCTACCGGTGTCGGTAAAACAGAACTTGCAAAGGCTTTAGCTGAAGCTGTATTCGGCAGTGAAGATAATATGATTCGTGTTGATATGTCAGAATTTATGGAAAAACATTCAACGGCAAAATTAATCGGGTCGCCTCCGGGGTATGTCGGATACGATGACGGCGGACACTTAACGGAAATCATCAGAAAGAAACCTTACAGCGTTATTCTTTTTGATGAAATCGAAAAAGCACACCCCGATGTATTTAATATAATGCTTCAAATCTTAGATGACGGACGTTTAACTGATTCTAAAGGCAGACATATTAACTTTAAAAATACAATTATCATTATGACCAGTAACGTTGGTGCAAGTATGATAACAAATACAAGCAAGCTTGGATTCAGCGTTGCAGAGGATGAACAAAAAGACAAATACGAAAAATTAAAAGATACCGTAATGGAAGAACTAAAAAAAGCCTTCCGTCCCGAATTCTTAAACAGAATTGATGATATAATTGTATTTGCTCATTTATCTAAACCTGAAATCCGTGAAATCGTTGATTTAATGTTAAATGATTTATTTAAACGTTTAGAATCACAAAACCTTACAATAGAAGTAACGGAAGAAGTAAAGGATTACTTGGGCGAAGCAGGATACTCTGAAGCATACGGCGCAAGACCGTTAAGAAGATTAATTCAAAAGAAAATTGAAGACGGGCTGGCAGAAGAAATTCTTTCAGGAAAGTATACCGAAGGTAACAAGATAGTTCTTAAACTTAAAGATCAAAAAATCGTGTTTGAATGTGAAAAAGCATAAAAGATTAATATTTAGCAAAAAACTCCCAAAATTATTTGGGAGTTTTTTTAATGTTAGTTTACAAAAAAAAACAAAAGGGCAATTTTATATTTAAAAATTTCTTTATTATATTAAGCACGAAAAAAGAGAGGTTAATATGTCCAACATTAATAGCATTAACATGTTAAATTCAACACCGCGGCTTGAAACTCCCATTACAGTTGGAAGGAAAGTAAATTTAAGTACTCCGCAAGATAGTATTCAATTAACATCTAAAAAGAATAATCCTGATTTAACGCAAACAGATAATTCTAAAGTAACGTTTAAAGAGGGTTTAAAATTAATATGTAATGGTTTCAAAAACAAAGTCAAGGATTTAGCAAAGTCAATTATAAAACATCCTATTAAAACCGCAGGAATAATGTTAGGTACAACATTAGCCTTATCGGCGCTCCCATTAATAGGAATAAGTACAGCATTGGGAGCTTCTGTTTTAGCTGCCGGCTTTGCAGGAATAGCAATCGGAAAAACAGCCGTACACACGGTAAAGGCTATAAAACACAATAAAAATGGTGAATATGCACAATTAAGAAATGATTTGGGCAAAATCGGCGGCGACTGTTTAGATTTAGCACTTTCAATGCCATTCTTACCAAAAGCATTAAAAAATATTAAACGTAATATTCAGTATGCTCCCAAATTATGTTTAAATAAAGAATTATTATCAAACATAAAAAATGCAAAGGGCGTAGGCGCAAAATATACAGAATTATTAAAAGGTGATTTGCAAATTAATTATGAAACCATCGGTAATGAAATGGGGTTAAAAACAAAACCAAAACTTGTATTTGATGATAACATGCAGTTTGATTTGACAAAAGGAATAGCAACAGCAGGGGAATATGAACCCACAACAGGAGTTATGAAAATCAATCCTAAAACCCTAAATCCTCTTGCAAGAATTCTTACAAGAACAAATCCTGAAGCAATTTTAAAACATGAACTCACCCATTTCCAACAATTTGCAGACATAGCAAGAACGGAAGGAATTGGAGTCACAGGTTTAAAAAATAATCTTATTGAATATTATAAAAAAGCATTAGATTTAGGAGAAACATCATTACCAGCAGATAATATCAGATATGCAAAAAATTTGGTACATGGCGACGGAAGTATATTTAATTCAGAATTTTATGAATCAATAGTAAAAGAACAAGGCGTAATTGCAAAGGGAACGGAAGAAGCACTAAAAGCCCAAACATATATGGACGGACTAATAGCAAAAGTTTCATCAGATGTTGAAAAAATAAGAAATTTAAACATAAGTCCATTTTTCTCTACACCTAATGATATGAAAAAAGTATTGGAAGTATATAAAGCTAATCCGTTAGAAACACCTGCATACGCGGCACAAGATTTATATACAAAAGAAATTTTAAAATTACGACCAAATATTACTAATGATATAATAGCATCTGAAAGTATATCTCAGGATGAATAAAATTAAAAAAAGCTCCCTTTTGCCGGGGGCTTTTTTTTTGTCAAAATAAATGATATAATAAAGGCATGAGAAAAATATTATTAGACTGTTTATCTTCTTATTCTTCCGACACCTGAAGTGAGTGCCTTACTTTTTGGTGTTACTTTTAATTTTATAGAATGAGAAAAGGCGGTTTTGTATGCATAAGTTTGCTACTTATTTTACGGTAATATTTTTATTACTTGCTTTAACATTACTTTTTGGTGTGGTTTATTTTAATATGCCGCAATTACTAAACGGAAATAAAATTGTTGTATTTACTTTTATAAATACCGTTATGTTGGTTGGGGTCGGAATATTCTTTATGTTATTTAAAGAAAGAATATTTATGTATCTTCAAAACTACAGAAGAGAAAAACAGCTTTAATTTTCGTTAAAAACATCAAAAGCTTTATATGAACTCCTTGTAAGCGGGGAGAAAAATGTGTGCTTTATCCCCATTTGTTTTGCAATGGAAGCAAGTTCGTCATATTCTTTAGGTTCATAATATTTTATAACGGGCAGGTGTTGTTTTGAAGGCTGAATATATTGCCCTATTGTAACAATATCACATTTAATTTTAACCAAGTCTTTAAATACCTCAATCAATTCTTCTTTTGTTTCTCCAAGACCCACCATAAGTCCTGTTTTTGTATGAATGTCAGAAGTTTTTTTTATATATTCCAAAAATTCAAGCGAGCGCTCATAAACAGCCTGGGGTCTTGCAATTTTGTATAAAGAAGGAACTGTTTCCAGATTATGATTAAATACATCAGGTTTTGCCTTAATAACCGTATCAATAGCCTCCTTATTGCCTTTAAAATCAGGGGTTAAGACTTCAACTTTAACCTCGGGAGTCAAATTTTTTATTTCATAAATTACCCTGCTGAAATGTTCAGCTCCGCCGTCTTTTAAATCATCTCTGGTAACGGAAGTAATAACTGCGTATTTTAAATTCAAATCTTTTACTGCTTGAGCAATTTTCTTGGGCTCTAAAGGGTTTAATGCTTCTGGTTCGGCGCATGTAATATTACAAAATCTGCAATTGCGTGTGCACTTGTTACCCATAATTAAAAAAGTTGCGGTATTTTTAGTATAGCATTCACATTTATTAGGGCATCTTGCAGCTTCGCATACGGTATTAAGACAATTTTCTTTTAATATATGCCTTACTGTTTTTGTTTTATCGGTATCTATTATTCCGCGTTTTAAATAATCAGGAAGTTTATTTCTTGAGGTGTACATATTTTAAGTATAGCACGAAAAATTTTGCTGTTTGTTACTTACAATAATTTGCAGCCATACAACTTCGACCATTTGTTGTAGCACAGCACATATTGCCCGAATATAAATACGGATACCCAGACAGACCAGTACAACATCTGCTTGCTATATAATTAAGGTCCCCATTTTCAATAGTCCCTTGATATAAATCCAGAATTTGTTCTTCATTCAGACCTTCAATATTACTAAAATCCATAATTAATCCTTTCTCAAATCCAGCATATTACCAAGTTTAGAGTTCCATTTTTCATCTTCAAATTTGTAGAATCCGGAAAACGGAGTAAAGGTTATTTCGTTAAAATATAATTTGTTTTGATATATTAACCAATCAACTCTTGCGAGTTTAAAACCTTTCGAAAGTTTTTTAGATAATTCTACTGCATGTTTAATATTTTCATCTGCACTAAAGGGTTCAAGTATATAATCCGGTATGAATTTTAAATTTATATTATTATATTTTTCATCATAAACACTAACTTTTCTGGGCAATGAATATTTTATTTTTTGAAATATTTTAGGTCTTCCGTTAAAACAATAAATTTCGATTTCTTCGGGTTTTTCGTCTGTAATATCACGTAATAAAAGCTCTATTAATATTTTAGGTTCTATATATTTGTATTGCATTTCAAATCCTGCCCAAGGGAAAAATGTCTGCTTCATCCAGCCGTCAAAATTAGATTTAACTATTTCTTTTAATATAGAATTATTAACAAAATCATTTTTATTCTTAATGATATAATGCCACTTACAACCGTGATTTGCTTTTATAATAAATTTTTCCGGTAATTCTTCAAATGGTATATCGTTAAAATTATTTCCAATCCATAAAACCGGTTTCAAATATTCATCTCCGATTTTATCTTTAACCCAATCTCTAACCAAAACTTTATCCGTTAGTTGTGTTTTTAACGGTGTGGAATCATATAGTTTAATCCATTGTATTTTTTCGTTAAAAGTTTTAGGATGCCTTAAATTTAATTTTTTTCCGGTAATATTATAAAACATCTTTTTTAAATATTTAGGATATTCACTCTCCTTAAGATTTATAAGCAAATCATAGTCATAAGGCGGTTCGCCTATATCATTTTTTGTAAACTTTTTCAATAATTCCTTTAACATAATTCCTCTTTTTTCCAGCCAATTTACTAATGTAAATTATTTATTTTTGGTTTATTTTAATTGCTCAAAAACAAATTCATGATTAATATACGACGTTTTTTACGTTCTGTCAATACGTATAATCTCTGCAGATATAAATATATGCTTTATTTATGAACAAAAATACATATAAAAAATTAGGGAAGAAAATAAAAGAACTGCGCATTGAACAAGGTCTAACTCAGCAGGAGCTTGCCGATAAAATCGGCAAAGGACTTAATTTTGTCGGAAAAATAGAGGTGGCATTTTCTAAACCTTCTTTTGATACAATAATTGATATAGCAAATGCGTTAAATGTAAAATTAAAAGATTTATTTAATTTTGATAAATAATTATTTAAGCGCTAAGATTGCTTCACCTGAAATATCAAAATAGAATTCAACCAAATCTTCATCCTTTGGGAAGTTAAAAATTGTTGCGACCTCTGCAGCATGAGCTTTTATATAAGAGTTATTTATAAAGCTTAACCCGAAATAAACGGAAACTATAATAAGAATTGAAACCATAAATCCAAAAACTATTGCGGCGCGATTATACACATTTTCAAAAGAGTCTTTATTCTGCTCTTGCAATTTTTTTATTATTTTTTTTGAAAAATTTACATTAAGGTTGTCTTTAAAGTTAATGACCGAGTTTCTTATATTATTTTTTAAACCGTAAGCATTTGCCAGTTCTGTTCTTGCAGGTTTTGACTTTAAAAGATATTTTCTGAATTTTATGCTTTCATCATAGCAAAGTTCATCATCAATATAAGGTGAAATATTATCATAAAAAAGCTCATACTCTTTTATATTAAACATTTTATTAGCTTCAATCTGTTCAAATTCACTCAAAAGTTTTTCATATTCAAAATGAAGATTATTGATAACTTCCTTCATTTCAAGATATTTTTTATAGCACTTACGGCATTTTAGCAGATGATTTTCAACAAAATTTATATCTTCTTCTTCGAGTTTATTTTCAATATATAAAGAAAGCATAGAAGTAACTTTTTTACAGATAGGATTTTCCATATACGACTCCTTTTAGACTAAATATGGTTTAAGGCATTCTTGCAGTTTATTTCTTGCCCGTGAAATTCTTGACTTTACGGTTCCTACATTAGTTTGAGTAATTTTTGCGATTTCTTCATAGCTCAGACCTTGAAGTTCGCGTAAAATAATAACAATCCTGAAATGATCGGGAAGTTTAGTAATCATTTCACGGATAATATCGGTTAATTCTTTACCCATTGTTTTTTCGTCAGGTTTTAAAGTATTATCACAGATATTAAGAGCATTATTTTCGTTATCATCATCATCTGCCCAATAAGAATCAATAGAAACAGAATCAGGCAGGCGTTGTTTTTTTCTGAGTTCGTCATAGAAAAGATTTGTTATAATCTGACCGAGCCATGATTTAAACAGTTTAGGATTTTTAAGATGTTTTATATTTTTAGACATTCTGAACAAAGCTTCCTGTGTTAAATCTGAGATATTTTCTTTTGAGGCACCCAAGTAACAAAAGGAAGCATAAATATTTTTTTGTTCACGTTTAATCAGTTCCTCAAGAGCATCATAATCGCTTTCTTGAGCACTGCAAATCAAATCATATAAATTCATTTCTTTATATTTTCTCTTGGACAAAACCATTAAATAAAAATATCCCTGTTTTAAACCGTTTTCGTATACATAAAAATAATCAAAATAACCGATATAAGCTATGACCCGTTAGGATAGACAAATAGGTATACATTTTAATGATATGAAACGAATACAGAATAAAACAACTTTTTAATAAAAATGCTTGACTCTAAATTATGCTTTAGATAAACTAATATATGTCAATAAAAGG
>CANQJQ010000032.1 GCA_947624265.1 Candidatus Gastranaerophilales bacterium | reverse complement strand
ATAATACCTTCATCGTATGCTTCAACACTGCCTTCAAATCTGCCCATTACAGAGTCATATTTTAATAATCTTGCAGCATCTTCAGCTTTTAAACCCGGATCATTAATAGCAACATAGTTAATTTTATCAAAGATACCTTCTTTGATTGCTGCTCTTAAAGTGTTTCTTCCGATTCTTCCGAATCCGTTAATTGCAACATTTACCATAGTTTTCTATCTCCTTTTCAATCTACCATGATTATTTGTTCATGAGTTATTTATAAATTAAACATAAAGTTTAATCAAGTAAATTTTTTTGATATAATTCATCATGAAATCAGACAAACATAGGTTATTATGACAACTAAATTTTCAACAAAAACACCTAAAAGTTTCAATATATGGCGCCGAGTTTTTCAATATATTGCCTGCAATACGGTTATAATTAATATGATCAGGTCAAAATATAAAATAATAAAAGCTGAGGGCATTGAAAATATTGATAAATCAAAAAAATATATTATCGCAAGCAACCATGTAACAGGCTTTGACCCGTTTTTTATCGCAAATCAATACGGATTAACTATAGCATATATGGCAAAAAAACAGTTGTTTGAAACATTTTGGTCTATGGTATTAATGGATTGGTGCGGAGCTTTTGCCGTTGACAGAGATAAAGTCGATGTCTCCACCATAAAAACAGCATTATCCATAAAGAAAACAGACTGGCATTTGGGTCTTTTTCCGCAAGGCACAAGAAGCAATACCGGAAAACTTGAAAACATAACAAAAGGTTTTGCTTCAATTGCAAAAAAAATGAATATTGACATACTTCCTATTGCAATAATAGTTAAAGAAAATGAAAACGGGAAAAATACAATGCAATTAAAAGCAGGTAAACCGATTTCTTGTAATAACAGCGTGGATGAAATTGTTGAAGAATGGGCAAATTCCGTTTGTACTTTGGGCGGGTTTGAATATATCCCCTCTAATTAGAAAGAGCTTGAGAATGGAAGAAAAAAAGAAAAATTATACCAAAAGAGAAGTTTCTGATTTTACCGAGGGTAAATATAAATTTCAACTTTTCGGGCGCTGGCTTGTACCAAGAACTTTACTGCCTATTTTTTATAAAATTGAATATATAGGACGTGAAAATATTCCCTCTGACAGAAATTTTATAGTTGCACCTAACCATATTTCTTACCTTGACCCGTTTGTAGTAGGTGAAGCGGTAAAAAAACCCATTGCTTTTATGGGCAAAAAAGAATTGTTTGAAAATAAAACATTGGCATTTTTACTTGATTCTTTAGCATGTTTTGCAGTTAACCGTGAGAAGCTTGAAGTTTCTACAATCAAAACCGCAATAAACGTATTCAAAACAAACCGCTGGATGCTCGGGATATTCCCTCAAGGCGGTATCAGACGAAACAGAAAAATTGAAAAAATCAATAAGGGTTTTGCCGTTATTGCGAAACAAATGAAAACCGATATTCTGCCGATAGGTATTACGGGGAGTGAAGAATATAATTGGATTCCGTTTAAAGGAAAATTAAAAATTTCAATCGGAGAACCTATTTCTTATAATCAGGAACTTGACGTCATTATTGACGAATGGGGTCAAAAAGTAGCTGATATGATTGATTATACTTATATTAAGGATAATGAAAATACAATAGAACAAGTTAAATTGAATAATTAATTTTTCATTATTAACGTATTCTGCATTAATTCATAAGGATTAATTATTAAGCAGATTTCACCCGCGGAAAGAGTCGTTATTCCGTTGATATTTTTAAGCTTTATAATAGGCGGGACAAGTTTCTTTTGGAATACTTCCTGAGTTCCCAATAATTTATCTGCTATAAATGCGGATTGTTTATCCTGATGTTCAATAATTATAACCGTTAAATAATTTCCGTCGTTTATTTGTCGTTCCCCAAAAAGCTCGGATAAACTATAAACAGGTATGGTATGATTTTCAAATCTTATGCTTTTTATACCGTCTTTTATGAATATTTCATCGTTTTTAATTTGTTTAACATATTTAATACTGTTTATCGGAATTGCATATTTATCATTTCCGATTTGTATAATAAAGGTTTTAAGAGTGGAAAAAGATACAGGCAGTTTAATCGTAACCCTGCACCCTTTATTTAAAACAGAATCAATGGAAATATCTCCGTTTAAGTTTATAAGTTTGGTTTTTACAACATCCAGTCCTATTCCTCTGCCTGAAATTTCATTAATATTTTCCGAAGTCGAAAACCCGGGTAAAAATAATAACTTCATTATTTGCTCATCCGTCATATTATTAATTTCTTCTTCCGTTAGCAAACCTTTATACTTCGCTATTTCCTTGACTTTGGCAAAATTAATCCCGTACCCGTCATCTTCAATTATAATAACAATATTATTTTCTATTTGCTTGGCAATTAGTCTTATTGTACCTGTTTCATCTTTCCCGTTTTTTATTCTGTCTTCACTTTTTTCTATACCGTGATATATTGCATTTCTTAGAATATGTATTAAAGGAGTTTTTATCTCTTCCAGAATTTTTTTATCAATTATAGTATCGCTTCCCGATATAATAAAATTTACCTTTTTTCCGTTTTCTTTGGCTATATCTCTAATCATTCTCGGGAAAGAATGGAATATTGTTGCTAAAGGCAGAACTCTTATTCCTTTTGCTATTGCTTCAACCTCTAAAGCACTTTGATGAAGTTTATTATTATCTTGGAATATCATATTAAATATATTAGTAAAATCATTATTTATCTCATTAATAATATCGGCATTAGAATTAAAGAAATTTTGTGCTTTTTTGAAAAAATTAATAACCGCATCTTCAGTATGCGTATTAAAAACTCCTTTTTTTTCAAGATATTTTAAATAATCAGAAATTTTTTTACTTGAAGTATTCCACTTAATTAACTTAGAATTTATATCAGCCAGTTCTGTTATATGTTCCCTTGCTTTCATACTGTTTACGAGCAGCTCGCTTGCCTGTGAAATAAGATTGTCCAACTTTGAACTGTCTATTCTCAAAGTTCTTATTTCTTGTATTTCAAAAGATTTAATATTATTATTTATACTTGCATATCCGTCGGAACTTATCATTCCGTTTATATTTTTAGGAACTATATTATTAGTTTCCTTTTCCTGAGTGCCGGAAATATTAAACATATCGGAAAGTACGTTTAATCTCTGTATTAAAAATGTTAAATTCCCCTCATTAACAGATTCTTTTGAATATATGCTCTTTACCATATAAATTGTATGCAGAATTACCATATAACAATCATTATCAATAATTATATCTTTTGAAATTATTAATTCCAATAAAGTTATAATCTTATTAAGTATTAAAATAACCTTATCATTATCGGTATAATTGATTGTTTCTTTCATTATCTCGGTTATTTTTATTAATATATCTTTTTCATATTTAATTTTTTGGATATTTTTAATAATATAATCAAGCTTATCTAAAATCGGATTTTGTTTTTCCCGTACAGTTTTTTCTTCTTTAATATCGTTATTTTTTATTTGATTATTTATATTTGACTTTATATTTAAGTCTTTATACAGTTTATAAATTATTTTTCTTAGGTTCGGAATTTCTTTTTTAAAAAATTTCAGTTCAAAATTATTATTAACCCTGAAATAAAGTTCATTAATTTTATCTTTTATATTGTTATAATCGGTTTTATTAAATATGTCGGATAATTCTTTCAGATTTTGTGCAATTACGGAAACAATATCTTCCGAAGTATTTTCTTCATCATCTCTTTCTATTACAAACATTAATTCCAATACAATAGCATTAATATCCATATTTTCTTTATATATATAATCATCAGGCACATTATTAAAGTTTTTAACAGGAACTTTATTATCCGAAAAAATAAGATTGCCCAATTTATTTAAAATATTAGGTATTTTAGGATTATTTCTGTCGGATTTATTTTTAATGCATTCTGATAAAAGTTCTGACAGAAAATCGCAGGTATCATAAATTATCTGAAAACTATCTGTTTTTATAACAACATTATCATTTTTCCAGTAAGAAAGAATATCTTCTAATTTATGTGAAATATCCTGAACATTATTAAATCCCAGCATTCTAGAAGCACCTTTTAACGAATGTGCCAGTTGAAGCAATCTTTTTATAGGTGTTTTATTCTGAGGCGATTTTTCCAATTCCAGAAAATTATTATTTAACTCTTGTATTATTTCTTCGCTCTCTGATTTGAAAATATTTAATATCTCATCATATTCGTCAGGATTGTATTGCATATAAACCCTTATTAATTGGCAATATTATCTTTTATATTATTTAAAATTTCCGCGAAAGCTTTAACATATTCCGTATTTTCTTCCAAAACAACCAACGCTTCGGAAGTGGATTTTTGAATTTCTTCTATTTTTTCACATACATCATTAGTAATAATCTGCTGTTGAGAAGAAGCTACAAGCACATCATTTATATCTGCATTAATCACTTTAAGCCTGTTAACAACACTATTGATATTATCACTCACATCTGATGCACTTTTATAACCCAGATCAATATCTTTAGCGCCTTCTTCTGTTGCAATAATTGTAGAAGAAGTAGCATGCTCAATTTCTGAAACCAAGGAAGTAATTTTATTTGTTGCCTGTTTTGATTCATCGGCAAGTTTTCTTATTTCACCGGCAACAACAGCAAATCCTTTACCGTATTCACCTGCTCTTGCCGCTTCTACCGCCGCATTTAAAGCTAACATATTTGTCTGTTCCGAAATATTATTTACTACACTTACCGTAGCACCTATCTGTTTTATATAATCAGTTAATTCTATTATTAACTCCGCTATAATTTGAACCTTCTGCTTTAGCTTTTGAATTAGTAATATACTTTCACTTAAAGATTTTGATTCTTTATTTGCATAATCATAAGTTTCTTCTATTTTTGAAGTAATATCCTGTGTCAAGGATTTTGTGTCATTTGCGGAATTCTTAAATTGTTTGGTTAATTGAACAATATTATTAAGCATTGGTATATATTTATTTGTTAACTGATTTTGTTTTTCCGTTAGTTGAAGCACCTTAGTTGATATTTTTTGAAAATCCTTTAATTCATTATCAATTAACTTATCTAAAGATTTCATAAGGTCATTTCGGGAATACTGATACTGAATAAAGTAAACCAAGAGAATTATAACCGAGTAGCTTACCATTACCGATTTATCATCTATATATATCATTATTGCCACTATTAATACCGTTACTATGGCAAGTATTATAGTATCTTTCAAGTTCTTTCTTGATATTCTCTTAATAATACTGTTATCTTTTTCGGACATATTCTGCTCCTTATTTAAAAAAATTATAGGCTATCTTTTGGATTTTTTAATCCTTAATATATAGTATAATTATTATAAAGGTTTAAGAGAAAATGAACAATAATTCAATAATTATTTCTGATAATTTAGCGGGCAACAAAACTGAATACCTGATTATATTTCGTAAGGGTGTTAATATATACGGGATTAACATTAAAAATATTCTTGAAATTATTAATATACCTTTAATTGAAACTCCCATGATAATGCCAAAAGGTATTATCGGATTTTGTAATTATAACGGTGCGATGATAAAAATTATTGATATTAATCCTTTTCTGGGATTTAGCACCGATAATTTTTCCGTAAATGATAAATTAATTATTGTTAATGTTCAAGATAATTGTTTTGCCGTTCATGCGGAAGAAATAATTAATATTATTCCTCTTGCAGAAGAAAATGTTCAAATTCTTCCTGTTGAAAACAAAAATGCAATATTAAGAGAAATTTATAACTCGCAGGAACATTCAATAAATATTATTGATATCCAAATTCTAAACGACATTACATTGAACAATACGGAAAAAAACACAATTAATTATTCCGAATTAATGCCTAAAGACGAAGAATCAAAAAAAACACTACGACTGCGAACTGAAAATAACATTCTAAATAATGACAACTATACATCATTAATTAATCTGCCCGTTACTAATCAATTTTTATTGTTTACTTTAGATAACAATAATTACTACTTGGATTTAAAATATATAAAAGAATTTGTTTCATACAACAGAGTAAATATTACAAAACTGCCATATACAAAAAATTTTATTAAAGGAATAATAAATTCCAAAGGAGATTTTGTTGTAGTAATAGATTTAAAACGCTTCTTGAATAAAGAAGAAAGTATAATAAAAGATTCAAGTAAATTAATAATAACCGAGGGCAGAAACTTTAATATCGCATTTTTGGTTGATGATATTAAATATATAAAAAGTTTAAATAATATAAAAAAAGACGAAAGATACACAGGAAATTCCAAATATATTATATCTGAATTTACCGAGGATAATGAATTATACAGTATATTAAGCTACGAAAAAATCTTAAGCGATGAAAGAATTTATATTGATATAAATTGATTCTTATTTTTAATAATTTTATATGAAATTTTCGGCATAATAAGTGAACAAATACGCTTTACAAAATAAATTTTTTACTTTATATTTGTTTTGAAATAATATAAAATGCAGATATATTGTTAACTTAAAAATTTTAGAAATTTTCTTTTAAGAATGAAAGTATGTATTGATGAAAATAATAATTCAGGCCGGCGGTAAAGGGACAAGACTTGAACATTTAACATATAACAAACCGAAATGTTTGGTTCCTGTTCACAATAAACCTATGATTTTTCATCTTTTTGACAAATATAAAAATTCTGAATTTGTAATTATTGGTGATTATAAGTATGAAGTTTTAGAAAAGTATCTTTTAAATTTTGCTCAAAATATAAATTATAAACTTATAAAAGCATCAGGCACAGGGAATGTTTGCGGAATAAAACAGGCATTAAAATATATAAATGAAGATGAAAATTTTATGCTTGTTTGGTCAGATTTAATATTATCCGATGATTTTAAACCCGAAAAATTACCGCAAGGAAATTATATAGGAATTTTAGAGGGGCAAAAATGCTCTTGGAGTTTTGTTAACGGTGTTCTGGACAAAGTTTCATCCGACAAATACGGGGTAGCAGGATGTTTTATATTTGAAAATAAGTCAGTTTTAAAAGATATTCCGCAAGAAGGCTCTTTTACTAATTGGCTCAAAAACAGCAAAATAGAATTACTTGAAATGAAAATGCCAAAATGTCCTGAAGTCGGAACTTTACAAGCTATAGAAAATTTAAAAGATACAAAAAACCGATGCCGTCCTTATAATAAAATGGAATTTGAGAATAATAAGGTTATAAAAAAAGGACTTACAGAGGAAGGTAAAAAATTAATTACAAGAGAAATCGTTTGGTACAAAAAAATGGCCGAATATGGTTTTACTTATGTACCTAAAATATATTCATTCGAACCTTTAACTATGGAATTGATCAACGGAACTAATATTTTTCAGGCAGATTTAACCGATATTCAAAAGTCTAAAATCACAGATAATTTGATAAATGCAGTAAACAAAATGCACTCATATGAAACAAAAACTGCGGATAAAAATGATTTAATACAAGAGTATTACACAAAAACTATTGACAGATTAAATTCTATTAAAAGAGTAATCCCTTTTGCCGATAAAGAGTATATTTTAATCAATGGTGTACACTGTAAAAACCCCATATTGTTTCAAAATGATTTAAAACATTCAATAGAACAAAATCTGCTTGATACAGTTTTCTGCCCGATTCATGGTGATTGTACTTTAACAAATACAATGGTTGATAAAGATAATAATATTTATTTTATTGATGCAAGAGGATATTTCGGTAAACAAGAAGTATTTGGCGATATCCGTTACGACTGGGCAAAACTGTATTATTCAATGCAAGGAAATTTTGACAGATTTAATGTAAAAGATTTCAGATTAAAAATTGAAAATAATGAAATTAATTACGAAATAAAATCAAACAACTGGGAAAAATATACACAAAAAGTCCTTGAAAATATGCAAAATTGTAAAGTAGAGGATATTAAATTTATCCACGCTATAATATGGCTTTCTTTAGCAAGTCATTGTTTTGAAGATTATGATTCAATGTGTTTGGCTTTTTATAACGGCACATACTTAATAAAGGAATTTTTACATTGAATAATATGAAAAAAGACAATAAAATTTCTAAAAGAAAAAATATTTAGGAGAAATAAATGTTAATTTTAAACAATATAGTACATAAAACCATATGGGGGGGGGTAAAACTAACCCCGTTTTCTTCCACAAAAGAAACAAATATAGGACATTTATATTCACTTATTTCAAACGGTGAATTTGAAAGTAAAATTTTAAACGGTAAATATAAAGGACAGTTATTTAAAAAATATTTTAATGAAAATAAGTCTCGCTTCGGACTTTCAGTATATAAAGAATTTCCCCTTATAATAGCATTGGTTGATGCAACCGATGATTTAAGTTTACAGGTTCATCCTAATGATGAGACGGCAAAGAAACTCGAGAGTACTGATTTCGGTAAAAATGAATCATGGTATTTTATAGATGCACCAAAATCAGGCAAAATTTATAATGGATGTAAAGCTAAAAATTCACAAGAATTAAAAGAAAAAGTTATACAAAATAAATATAATGACATAATTGACTATTTGGATATAAAAGACGGGGATTATGTTTATATTAAATCAGGAACAATGCATGCAATGACTGCAGGCAGTTTAGTTTATGAAATTGAAGAAAATTGCAATGCAACATACAGAGTTTATGATTTTGACAGAACAGATAAAGACGGCAAAAAAAGACCGCTTCATACCCAAAAAGCACTCGAATCAATAAATGTTAATTTGAAATCAAAAGCTATTCCTTTTATAGGCGAAAAAATTGAAAGATTATATTCTACTCAATTATTTAAAAACATTGATGTATATACTAATAATTCAAAGACCTTAGAATGTTTAACGGTTATAGAGGGTGAATCTTTTGTTGAAGGACAAAAAATTCAACGGGGTACAACTATTATTTTAGAACCTGATGAAATCGTTAAATTAAACTATTCCGATTTTGTTATTGCAAGACCTTTAAATAAGGAGGAACTTTAAATGAATATAGAGCTTTCCGCGTCAATGATGTGTGCTGACTTTTCTTGTTTAAAAGATGAAGTTAAACTTCTTGAAGAAGCGGGCATTGATATATTTCACATCGATATTATGGACGGCAGTTTTGTTGATAACTTTGGTATGGGTTATCAGGATATGAAATTTATAAAAAGTATTACTTCTAAAAAGGTTGAAGCTCATTTAATGGTTTCTAAACCATATAATTATTTAGATATTCTTTTTAATTTAGGGATTGATATTATTTATATTCATCCCGAAGTTGATCCTGATCCTGCAACAACCATAGAAAAAATGCATAAACACGGAGTAATCGCAGGAATTGCAATTAATCCGGGTACTTCTATATATACAATAGAAGAACTTTTAAATACCGTCGATAGAGTTTTGGTTTTAGGTGTTAACCCCGGACATGCCGGAAGACAATATCAACCTTATGTAGATAAAAAAATTGAAAAATTATTAAATTTAAAATCTGATTTCAATTTTGAAATATACATAGACGGGTCAGTTACGAAAGAACGTATTAATATATGGAGTTCAAAAGGAGTTAAAGGCTTTGTTTTGGGAACAGCAACTTTATTTAAAGGAAATAAAAGTTATAAAGAAAATCTAAGGTTTATAAGAGATGAACATATTTCATTATGTTCAAATATAAAGGTTAATCCTTAAATAATGCCTCACTTTAATTCAATTTTAAATCTTGAGTTTTTGATTGAATTTTATCTTTTGCAATATTTATAAATTCATCCAAAGACAGTTTGCCTGCTTCTCCGATACCTCTGATTCTTACTGCCACTTTATTTTCTTCAATTTCTTTATCGCCGACAACAAGTACGTAAGGAATTTTGTTATCCTGTAAAGCTTCGCGGATTTTATAGCCCATACTTTCAGAACGGTCATCAAGTTTAACTCTTATGCCTTGAGCAAACAATTTATCATAAATTTGTTTAGCATAATCATTATGGCGTTCCGAAATGGGTACTACACATACTTGAGAAGGTGCAAGCCACATCGGGAATGCCCCTGCAAAGTGTTCAATTAATATGCCGTGGAAACGTTCCATAGAACCAAATATAACTCTATGAAGCATTACGGGAGTTTTTAATTGTCCGTCTTTATCCTGATATTTGATTTCAAACCTTTCAGGCAAGTTGAAATCCAGCTGAATAGTAGCGCATTGCCAAGTTCTGCCGATTGCATCCTTAACTTTAAAGTCGATTTTAGGACCGTAGAAAGCGCCGTCGCCTTCATTGATTTCGTACTGCATACCGCGTTTATCCATGGCTTCTTTTAAGCCCGCTTCAGCCAGCTCCCAATTTTTAAGGTCGCCTACGTAGCTTTCGGGGCGGGTTGAGAGTTCAACTTCAAAACTCATATTAAAGATTTTCATTGTATCTGCTACAAAATCAATAATAGCGTTAATTTCATCAACAAGTTGTTCGGGGGTGCAGAAGATATGCGCATCATCCTGAGTAAACCCTTGAACACGGGTTAAGCCTGATAAAGCACCTGATTTTTCACGTCTGTATACGGTTCCGAGTTCTGCCATTCTTAAAGGCAATGAGCGGTATGAATGCCTGTTTGCCTGATAAATCATAATATGGAACGGGCAGTTCATCGGTTTAACTATATATTGTTCGTCATCTTCACTGTCTTTTTGTATGAAGAACATATTTTCTCTATAGTGGTCAATATGCCCTGATAATTCCCAAAGCTTTGATTTTGCTATTTGAGGAGAATGAACTATTACATAACCTCTTTTTCTGTGCTCGCTTCTCCAATAGTTCTCAATTTCTTCGCGGACTATTGCTAAGTTCGGATGCCAAAGAACAAGACCTCCGCCGATTTCTTCACGAACGCTGAATAAATCAAGCTGCGCGCCCAGTTTTCTGTGGTCGCGTTTTTGCGCTTCCTCTAAGAAATTCAAATAGCTTTCCAAATCTTCTTTATTCCAAAAAGCAGTTGCATAAATTCTTTGGAGCATTTTATTTTTTTCATTTCCTCTCCAATACGCACCTGCAACTTTTAATAATTTTATTGCATTGCCTTTAATAAAAGTGGTATTTGGTACATGAGGCCCCGAGCAAAGGTCGTTAAACAGAACATTTCCGTCTTTATCTTTTGTCAAATACAAAGTAGGGTTGTCATTTTTATGTTCTTCCAATAGTTCTGCTTTATATATTTCGCCTTGAGCTTTAAACTTATCTATTTGTTTTTGTACGTCAGGGATTTGATATTTTTCAAAGGTCAAATTTTGCTTAAGAATATTCTTCATCTCGGCTTCAATGTTAGCCAAATCTTCTTCCGTAAAGGAGTGGCCTTCCAAATCAAAATCATAATAAAATCCCGTATCAATAGCCGGGCCTATAGCTAATTTAGCGTTCGGAAACAATTTTTGTACTGCCTGTGCCATAATATGTGATGCCGAATGCCTTAATATATGCAATGTTTCATTATTCTTTTCCATGTTAAACAACTCCCTTGTACTGGTTAATTTAATTTATATCACTCACATAATATTATATCAATCTCAAAAAATCTGTTCCAAGGGAAAGTGTATGTAATTTTAGTATCAAGACCAAATTTATTAAGAATTATTTTTTCATAAAGTTTCATTTTTTCAGCGATTGTATTATTTTTTAAATTTTCTGAATTGTTTCTAATTAAACCTCTGATATTAGCCTGATAAACCCAATCATCAAGAAAACGTATCGTTTGAAGCTTTTTAAATGCAATTTCATCAGGTTTTTTAGCTTTAAAATAAGTTAAAGCAGCACTAAGTCCTCCGCCTAAAGTATTTCCCGTTGTATTCCAACCGCTGTAACCGTAAAAGTTATTAAAATCAGTTTTTAAAAGTTCTTTCATAAAATTATTATCCGCGCCGTTTGCGTTTAATATATCAGTAACAAAGTACGGCTTATTAAATTTCGGTATTTGCTCTTGGAACAAAGGTTCAAATACATTCATAACAAGCTCGCCCTGTTCATTTTTAAAGTTATTAACATATAAAATTAAATCACAATCTGTTTTATCAGATAAAATTCCGCCTGAAAGTTCAATTTGAGATTTAACAGACTCTTTAACGGATATATCTTCATATTTGGAAATTTTTTCTATACTGTCAGGATTAGTATAAACAGGCGCTATTTTAACTTTTTTATCTTTATTAATTGCGCGCGATAGAAGCGTAAGGGGTATTTCGTCGGCACCAGTTTTTATATAAACCCCGTCAAGTCCTTTAGACAAGTTAAAAAGTTCTTTCGCTTCTTTTACGTTTAAACCGAACGGCGCACAATCATCTTTTGAATAAACAAGCGTGTCAAAAATTCCCTGTTTTTTTAGTTCCAAATAATATTTATTTATCTCAAAATTACGTTTTCTGGTGTTTAAATAATCATTTAAAATTTCATCCGGCACCCCAAAGGTATCGGAAAAACCATCTTTATCAAGGTTATAAGAATACTCAAAAATCTTTTTACCGTATAAAGCCCAATAATCTTTTTCTTCCTCATTTATATTATTATTGGAAATCCTCATTATACTTGAAAAAGCAAACACCTTAGTACTTTTTTCTTTTATTATTTCAATAAATTTATAAATACGTGCTTTTATTTCAGAAGTTTTATCCTTGCTTCTTCGAGAGGGAATAAGTCCTCCGTATGCTATTGTATCTAAAGACGCTATTATAATATCAATATTATCCAACCCTTCAAGCCAATGTAATATACCGTTTATGTCGGCATTTTTTGTTAAACTCCCCATTAAATCAATATCAGGCAAAAAAAGTTTATAGCTTTTATCAAGCTCAGTTATATTTTTAGGCAGTTTATAACAGACGGGTCTGTTATCAATCGGGATTAAAGCAATATTTGTCATACTTTAGCCCTCTAAATTCTTTAATATTTTATCCGTCAGGGCAATAAATTCTTCTTTAGCATCTTGAGGTCTTAATATTTTACAATTTTCTCCGTACTTTAAAAGTCTTAAAAGTAAAGCATCTTTATCTTCGCCCCTGTTTGAAACCGTTAAACAGTTATTACTTACGTTCAAAACATGTTCTTCTTTTTTTAATTTATATGAATGTACAAGTCTGCCGTATATTTCAAATACGATAGAATTTAAACAATTTTGTTCCGCTGCTTTTGTAGGCATCTGATTTATTGATATGATTGACTCTATATTTATTTTTTTGTTTCTGCCGGCTTTGGGATTATAAAATACCAAAAAACTTTTATCTTGACTTTTAATTATTTCTTTTAATACAACTAACTTATTTTCAATACTTCCGTTATCTTTCTTATATGTTATTTCAACATCATAATTATCAAATATCATATCTTTTAAAGTTGTTATTATATTCTTTTTTATATTTGAATTATAAATTAAATTATCTCTTTTTTTAACTTCCTGCAGTTTGGAAGATAAATCAATATCAACATATTTATCCAATTTTTCTATAAATTTTTCAATTTTTTCTTCTTTTGATTTATCATTTAACGAATTAATATTTTCAATTAATTTATAAAAAATTTTTTCTTCTTCTTTTGTTAAATTAGTTTTTGATAAAGCATTAACAAGTTTATATTTATTTTTATCTCTTTCAACATTAAATCCTGCGAACTCCAAAGTGTTAAAATATTTAAGAAAAGCTTCATAGGTAAAAACACTTTCAACCCGATTATTAGTTTTAATTTGCACAATCAAATCTTTTTTTGCAACTTCGGTTTCAAGAAGTATTTTTAATACCTCAAGCACCCTTAAACCTGTATCATGATTTTTTTCGGGTTTTTTCATTGTTCTGTATACCTTCTTCTTATAGTGTTAATTTTATCAATTAATTTTTCCCTAAAGAAATCAGGAGAAATAATTTTAAAATCCGCTCCGAACATTAAAATTCTTTGAATAAAAAGAAATTCATTTTCTACTTTTGCTCTGACTGTTACTGAATCATTTGTTTGTTCAATAATTTCTTCATAATCCGCTTTAGTATACGCTCCAAAAGAATTACCTTTAAGTTTATATGTTACGGAATAACTGTTTTCGGTTTCAAAACTTTCTGAGACATCTATTTTGTTAATACGAACTATTCTTTCAATGTTCAACATACTGGTTTTATTATATTTAAAGCTGAAACAAAATAAATACAGCTTTCCGTTATTATAGGACAGTCTTTTAGGAATTACGTCAATATCTTCCAAACCGAACTCGGGAGAATAATACTGTATTGATATTTTTTTGCCGTAAATTTTAGGATTGGCAAGTTCCATAAGAATACTTTTATTAACATTAACCAAGGGCTTGGATTCTGATATAAAATTCATTTGTTCGTTATTAAAAGTTAAAGCAAAGATTCTATCATATAAATCATTCAAGATAAGAACTTCCTGCCAAGAAAAATCTTGAGATAATCTTTCTCTTAAAGTTATCAAAGCTTCTAATTCTTCTTTATCAATATTTAAATGAAACGGATGATAAGTAAGCTCATATAAATATTTATTAGCTTTAGAAGGTCTTACAATTTCACATCCCGCGCTTTTTAATGTTTTTATTGCTACTCTAACGGTGTCTTTAGAAACGGCTTTATTCAAATAAGCCTGATTTTTTAATATTTCTACCAGTTGATTAACAGTTTTTCCGCCTTCTAATAAAGTTTTTAATATTACTAAGGTTCTAAACGCCGTTATACTTATCCAAACTTTTTTCTCTTTTTCCGATTGTAAATGTTTAGTTTCCATAAGTTAATTTTAATTTAAAACTCAATTTTTGAAAAAATAGTTTACAAATATTGTTACTTAATATGAAGCCTGATAATATATAATTAACAAAAGAGGTAAATATGGTTAAGGAATGGAATGAATATTTTTTAGAGATGGCAAAAACAGCAGCAACACGTTCAAATTGTTTACGAGCAAACGTGGGCGCAGTCATAGTAGGAGAAGATAAAAAAATAAAAGCCACCGGATATAACGGAACTCCTTCAAAGGTTATATCTTGTTATGAACTAGGCAAATGCTACAGAATAGAAAATAATATTCCTTCAGGTACACAATATGAAACCTGCAGAAGCATCCACGCAGAGCAAAATGCTATTATACAAGCAGGTCAAGACCGATGCAAAAATGCAACAATGTATATTTTCGGACACAATTTTATATGCATACTTTGTAAAAGATTTATTGTTCAAGCAGGGATAAAAGATGTTTACCTAAAAAAAGACGATAACTCTGAAATTGAACATATTATTGTTGAAGATATAAAAAAAGAGCTTTCTAATCCGATATATGTTTAAATTTATACATTACAGTGAAAATAACGGCAAATACAATATGGATTTTGACTCCTATCTTTTGAATGAAGCCGTTAAGCATAAAATAAACACACCTATATTACGAGTTTACGGCTGGAAGCCCAAATGTGTTTCTTTAGGCAGAAACCAAAATCCTGAAAGTATTAATTATAAGTATTGTACAGACAATAATATAGATATTGTAAAACGTCCTACAGGAGGCAGAGGACTTTTACATGATGATGAATTAACGTATTCTTTTATCTGCCCGATTGATTTTTTGGAAAACGGAAGCTCCATAATTACTTCCTATAAAGAAATTTCATCCGCAATAATCCAAGGATTCAAATACCTGAATATTGAGCTGGAACTTGGCGGGAAAAAAGCGGATACCGCTCATGATTACTGTATGCTTTTATCAACAGGTGCAGACTTATGTTGTGAAGGTAAAAAATTAATAGGTTCAGCTCAATACAGAACTCAAAACTACCTGCTTCAACACGGGTCAATTCTTTTTAGCTATAATAAATCCCTGCTTAAAAATATTTTTACCGAACAGATAAATCCATCTATATTAACCTGTATGAAAGAAATAAATCCGAATATAACCCGTAAAGATATTACGGAAGTTTTAAAAAAAGGATTTTGCGATTATTTTTCTATCTCTTTTCTCTAAATTTAGCTACATAAAAAATAGAACTTTTATTTAACGCTTTATGAATTTTCTTTTCATCATCATTAGTTGCGGCCGTCAAAAAATATTTTTTTTGAGTATCTCTTGGGTTAACATAAAAATCGGCTTCCGTAAGGATAACTCTTCTGGAACCTTTTGGCAGTTTATTTTTATATTCTTTATCCAAACGTTCCGCAAAATTTTGAGCCGCATTATGTACCGTGCCGTCTATCTTTTCCTGAGTATATTCTATTGTATCAGTCAACGTATAAGTTTTTAAAGCCGGATTATTATTAAAAGATATTTTCATTAATTGAGGAATACTTGCTTTCGGTCTGTTATCATTTATTGTAAATACCATTAAAGAACCAAAAGATACGGGTTTTATCATGCTTTTTTATCCTTAAATTCTTACTTTGTCTGCTTCAAAACATGAAGAAAAAAAAACTTGCTAGTATCTTTTAAACTAAAATCTGATACAATTAAAGTATAAAATTATTGAGGTAATAAATGGAAAATATCAAGAAAACTTTTGTAAAATATCCGTATCTTGAAATGCCCGTAACTATTTATGAAAGAGAAAACGGACATAAAATAGTATTTGCATATAAATCAGGAGCTTTAATAAACATAAGCAGCTGGGTAAAAACAGGGTCAATTAATGAAACCGATGAAAATAACGGTATATCGCATTTCTTAGAGCATCTTATGTTTAAAGGTACCTCAAAACACAAGGCGGGAGAATTTGACAAAACCTTGGAGTCAAGAGGTGCAATAGTTAATGCTGCAACTTGGAAGGATTACACTTTTTACTATGTAACCATACCGAAAGGTACGGATAATAAAAATTTTAATGATACACTTGAACTCCACGCCGATATGATGCTTGACCCTATTATTCCCGATAATGAAATAGGTGCACCTTTTGATATAGATAATCCTCATATAACAACAAAAAGAGAACGCCATGTTGTTATTGAAGAAATCAGAATGCGTAAAGATCAACCTTGGACAAAAGTATACAATCTTTGTAATGAAAATATGTATACTTCACATCCTTATAAACGCGATGTTATCGGTAATGAAAAAATTATTTCAACAGTTACAAGAGAAGACGTTTTAAATTATTATAAAACTTTCTTTATTCTAGTAGTTTTATAAATAATAATAATAATAATTATCTTTTTTTTGTACATAGATATTACAATGTAAATGTTCTTACTCCCCCCCTTTCCCCCCCTCCCCTTATAATATAATTAATATATATAGAAAAAAAATCATAGAAACACTTTTTTTATTAATAAAAAAAAAATACTTGTAAAAAAAAAGTTAGTATGCTATGCTTTTTGTATGGTTATTTGTTATGATAATCCAAATATAGGAAATTAGTACAAAGAGGGATCATTTTTTTTTGGGGGGGAGGGTTTCAAAGAAGGATCGACGGGTCATTACAGTAAAGTAAACCCCATGTTTTTATAAATAAAAGTTTAAAGGTTGCCATCCCAAAAACAACAAAACAATGAGGGTTTCATTTACTGAATCTTGATACGTATGAAAGAAATGACCGACAAGGCTCAATATATGTAAAACATCAT
>CANQJQ010000031.1 GCA_947624265.1 Candidatus Gastranaerophilales bacterium | reverse complement strand
CAATAACGGATTCTATACACATCATACCGTAAAACACTTTTCTGCCGTCTTCTTGAGATTTTAAAGTTCTTGAAACAATTGTACATTGAGTAGAATGAAACCCTGATAATAAACCGCAGCTAACCGTTAAAAAGAACATAGGAACAATCGGCAGTTTTAAGGGGTGTTGATTAAGCGCAGCAAAATTAATATTTTCAATTGAAATGCCGACAGTAAAAAATCCGACAAGAATAAGAGCACTCCCTAGTAAAAGCACCAGAGTAAAGACAGGATAAAATCTGCCGATTATTTTATCAATCGGAAATAATGAAGCTAATATGTAATATAAAGCTATAATTAGATAAATAAAAATAAGAACAGGATTATTCAAAGAAAAATCTGTTTGTTTAAGAATGCTTTCCGCAATAATATCACCTGATGAATAAATAAAAACAGCGGTTAACAATAATAAAAGCAAAGATACAACCGTAATAAAAAATCTGTAATAATTTTTCCCCAGATATTTTTGAATAAGTCCCGTTACTTGCGCCCCGTCATTTCTTACGGATATCATTCCGCAGAAATAATCATGTACACACCCCATAAAAATACATCCGACAGGAATAATAATAAAAGCCACGGGACCGAATAATATTCCTTGAACAGCGCCTAAAATAGGACCAAGCCCCGCTATATTCAATAAATGAATAAGCATATTTCTGTTCCCGCTCATCGGCACATAATCTACCCCGTCAGTTTTTAAAAGAGCAGGAGTTTCATCAGTTGATATTTCAAATTGTTTTTCAACATATTTTGAATAAAACAAATACCCGAAGAACAGTATTAATAACCCAATAAGAAATGTTTTCATTAATTAATTATAGCATAAAACGGTAAAAGAATTTTATGTAAATTTTTGTAAAAACTAATATAGAATTAAATAAAAAAATTAAAGTTTTTTTTTATATGTTTCGACAATATAACAGGGTACAAAATAAATAGGAAAAGCTATGAGTATTGAAGGAATTAAATCTGATTTTTACAATTACTTGGTTGATTCATTAAAAACATCTGAGGAAAAAGATAAAATAGGCGATTTATCGGATTTCAGCATATTTAAATATTCTAAAGAATTTAAGGAATTTTTAACAGATGAATATAAAGTATCATCTGATGTTCTTTCTATGGACATATCAGAAATACTAGAACTTGAGCTTAAGGACGGAAAATTAATAAAAGAAGAAAATGAAAAAGGAAGCGAAGACCCAACTTCAGATACAACTGATCCGACAACCGATACAAATCCTGATATGGTTGATATTTTAAATTTAATGATGGAAGATGAAGAATTTAAGAACATTTATGATGAAAATAAAGATGGTGTGATATCGGATAAAGAATTTGAGTCCTTCCTAAATAAAGTTAAAGAACTGGATGAAAACGAAAAAGACATTTCACTTGATGATATTATAAAATCGGCAGACAATGATAATCAGGATCCGACAGAGCCTAGTGATACAACTCCGGATAATACCACAACCCCTACAAGCGGTGGCGGTGGCGGCGGATATTCCGGCGGCGGTGGCGGCGGATATTCCGGCGGCGGTAGCATAAATTCCGGCGGCGGAAGTTCAAGCAATACTTCGTCAACCAGCAGTACAAATAATCAGGATGCTTCATCCACTGAAGATTATACAAAATACTCTTCAGAAGAACTTCAAAGTAAAATAGAAGAACAGAATGGAGTCGTTGAAACAAAACAAAAAGAATTAACGGATTTACAAAATGGCGAAGGTGAAATTGGTGAATTAAAAGCCAATGTGGATGAATTATTTAATGCATACACAGAAAAACTTCAAGAATTTGCAGACCAAGAAGACACACTTGCTGCACAAATTCTTGATACCACAAAAACAGTAGAAGCTCAAGAAGATGCAAAAAATGCAGCAGAAGAAGCAATACAAGTAAATAAAGCTTCCATTGAAATTGAAGAAACTAATATTACAAACCAAGAAAATATAATTAGCGGATGCGAAAGTTCAATCAGCAGTTTAGAAGGCAATATTGCAGCATGGACAGCGGCAAAAGCTTCAACAGATAATCCTGAAGAGCAGGCTGCATATCAAGGTTACATAGAAAAGGCACAAGCGGCAATTGAAAAAGAAGAAGAGAGAATTTCCAATGCCGAAGAAGCTATTAGTGTATCTGAAGATAATATAATTGAATATAACGCAAATATCGGGGTAGCCGAAGCACAACTGGAAACTGCAGAGGCAGGCTTAGAAGAAGCAGAACAAAAACTTTCCAAACTTGAAGAAGATTTCAAAGAAACTGAACACGGAAAAGAAGTAGAAAGTTTAAAACAAGAATACGAACAAGCTAAAACAGATTATGAAACAAACAGAACAAACTTAATCGACAATGCTAAAGATGCCGTTATAGCAGAACAAACTAAACTTCAAGAAATGAACAGTGCGCTTTCAATTGTACGAGAAGATGAGACAGATCTTGTATCAGGTGAAGAATCAGAACTGTTAACTGAACTTGAAAGGCTTGATGAAGCAAATAAGAGTGAAGAAGATACTGACGGAAGCGAAGAAGATGACGGCACAGAAGATGATGCAAAAGATAAAAATATAGTTGATGAACTTTGTGAACGACTAAATATGAACAGAGATGAAGTCGGTATATATTTAGAAAGTATAAGTTCTACAAACAATTTAAGTACAGAAGAACTATATAATGAATTAAAAAATTATATAGAAGGCGAAAAAGCTAAAGATGCAGAAAAAGCCGCTGAAGTTGCAGAAGAAGAGGCAGCAAAAGCTGCAAGAAAAGAAGCCAGACAAGCTGTTGCCGAAGCTACACGTCAAATTGCACACGACAAAACAATTGAAGCCATAGAAGAAGAAAAAGCTTCTGTAATTGGTGATAAAGATGAAAATGAAATTGATAGTGAAACTGCAAGTACAATTATAGAAAATATTGACAACAGAGCAAAAGAAATAGCACAAGAAGTAGCAGATGCAACTAAAAATGTCGATGATCAAGCTATAGAAGCAGCATCAATATCCATAGAAGAGGCAAAAGAAGAAGCTAAAGCAGCTCAAGAAGATGAAGAAGCAACAGAAGTCGAAGGCGATGAAGATGCTGCAGAAGTTGAAGGCGATGAAGATGCTGCAGAAGTCGAAGGCGATGAAGATGCTGCAGAAGTTGAAGGCGATGAAGATTCTGATCAAACTGATGAAGCCATTCAGGCAGGAGTTGATTCAGCCGCTGCAATAATACTTGCCGAACTTGAAGGTAAAGAAGGAGAAGAGCAGGTTGAAGAAGCGAGTGCTCCGGACGAGGTAAATCCCGATGAACCCTCTGTTGACGAACCATCAGAAAGTGAAGAAGGCGTAGAAGAACCTAACGCAGAAGATCCTGCAGATAATGAAGAAAATACATCTGACCAGTTAACTAAAGAAAATGCAGAAGAATTATTTGATCAATATGGTTTGGATATTGAACAATTTGATGAAATTAAAGATATTATTGAAGAATATACAGGTACATCTGCAGATTCACTAAGTTATGAAGATGTGGAATCATTCTTGGAAGTTCCATCAAACCTTCTTATGATTAAACTGCTTTTAGTTGAGCCTGAATCTGTAGAAGAATCAACAGAAGAAGTTGTAGAAGAACCGGCAGAAGACCCTGTAGAAGAACAGCCTGTAGAACCTATAGAAGAACCAACGGAAGACCCAGAATAAAAAAATTAATATACAGTTCTAAAAAATTCATAATTTTTTCTTAAAATTAGAACAAAATTTAAAGGATTGAAGTCGATAAGCCTTCAATCCTTTAAAATAAAAATAAAAACGGAGAAGGGGGGATTCGAACCCCCGGCAGAGTTGCCCCTGCACAAACGTTCCAGGTTTGCACCTTAAACCACTCGGACACCTCTCCAGTTGTTTATTGCATGTTTATTTTACTACAAAAATAAAGCAAACCTATAATTTTTTTAAGGTCTATTTTTAAATATATTTTCTAAATGTCTTATAAAAATTAAATACTGTCTAAGTTCTTCCGTATTGGCTTTAAATAATATTTTATTAATATTTTTAACTATTACATTTGTCTCATTGCCTGACTCATTATCAAAATCGCGCATACTTATACCAAGAACTTGCAGTATCTTAATAAAGTTTTGGAATTTAGGATAGTGAACACCAGTTTCTATTTTGGAAATCTGCTTTTCGGTTAACCCGACTCTTTCGGCCAAATCGTGCTGGGTAATTCCTCTCAGCATTCTTACTTTTTTAATCTTTTCTCCGATTTTTTCTTTTGAAGTACACATTTATATCTTCCTGTAAAACACTCTATGTCTATATTATTGCATCTTTAATATATTTAAAACATTGTTAAACACCCTATTTTATTTTTTTATTATCCTTTCAACGCAACATAGTATTATATACCGGCTCGGGAAATCATTTTTAAATTTATTTCAGTTATAATAAATTCTATGAAAAAAATTTTTTTACTGATTAGTACTATTATTTTAGCTCTTTTAATTTTATATACTACCCGTATAACTACGCTATACAAAGTATTTAAAATTGTTTCGCCCAATAAAATATATATTGACTTGAATAACAACTACATTTTTGACGAACGCAATTCTGTAACCATTAAAGATATATACTATCTTGACAATTTTACAAATCTTTATAAATATCCCTATTTTAAAGATTTATCAGAAGATGAAGTATTTTTTATATCATATAAGTCTAATTCTTTTGCTAAAAAATTATTAAATAACCAATTTGTTGCAATAAATAACGGTGAAATATTTATTAACCGCAAAAACTATAAAAAACTTTTGTTAGAATCTCATTTGTTCTTTGATGACAGTGAACTTTCTCAAAAAAAATATCTGGAAAAATTAAAATCATACAATTTAAATAATTATGTAATATACAACACTCGTAGCAAAGTTTATCATAAACTCAATTGCGAAAAAGGAAGATTAAGCAATAACTATAAAATTATTAAAATATCCGATATAAAAAAATTCGATAAACCCTGTTCATATTGTATCCTGCCTGAAGAAAAAACCCAAAATAAAACTTTATACAAAAACTCTTTTGCTCAAAAAAATATAGAAATATTTTTTACGGATTTAAATCAAATAATGAAACCTTCAAAAAAATGTAGCACAAAAGCCTGTATTAGTTTAAAGAATGAAATAAATAAATCAAAAGAAACCATAGACTTTGCTGTATACGGTTTTAATAACCAGCCGGAAATAATGCGCTCTCTTATAAACGCACAAAAAAGAGGAGTAAAAATAAGATGGGTATGTGATTATGATAAAAAATACGATAATTACTATCCCGACACATTAAAATTAAAAAAGTATCTTAAAGATTTTAAAACAGACGAGAACTACGATAAAAATAACAGAAGTGCTATAATGCATAATAAATTTTTCATTTTTGATAACAAGAAAGTCTGGACAGGTTCAAGCAATATAACAAGTACCGATTTAACGGGTTTTAATGCGAATTATTCAATTTTAATCAATTCGGAAGAACTTGCAAAAATATATACTAAAGAATTTAACCAAATGTATAACGGAAATTTCCATACAAATAAATCCGCAAATAAAAGTTCCGTAATAAAGATTAATGATACAACAAAGATGGAAGCATTATTTTCTCCTCAAGATAACATCATACAAAATAAATTATTACCTTTAATTAATAATGCGCAAAAATATATTTATATTCCGATTTTCTTTTTAACTCATAAGGAACTTTCTCAGGCACTAATTACCGCACAACAAAGAGGAGTTGATATCAAGATAATAAATGATGCAACAAATGCACATACAAAGCATTCAATACATAAAATTCTGAGAAGCAACGGTATAAAGGTTAAGACAGAAAATTATGCCGGGAAATTGCATATTAAATCAATGATTATTGACGATAAAATTTCTGTTTTAGGTTCTATGAATTTTACAAAAAGTGCAAATAATAAAAATGATGAAAACATATTAATAATATATAATCCCGATATAGCAAAATATCTGAAGGGCAGTTTTATATATTTATGGAATAAAATTCCCGCTAAATATGAAAAATATGATCCTCATGCAGAATCTTCGGAATCAATCGGCTCATGTTTTGATGGTATAGATAACGATTTTGATGAAAAAATTGATAAGGAAGATGAAGGTTGTTTTATTCATCAATAACTATATCATGTTTTATAAATCTTTTATAAGATTTCTTCTTGGTTTTTTTCTGCTTCTTTTTACCAAATTGATTAGGGTTATTTATAACAGACTTCTTAAATTCAATATCAGAATCCTTTGTTCCAACCAGCATAGAGAATATAAACATAGTATTCCGTCTGTAAGCGTCATATCCTAATGTAAATTTTGCGTATTCAGGACCTATACTTATAAGAAATCTACTTTCCTGAAATAAATCATCTTGCCTATAATCATTGTTCATTGCTAAAGAAGCTAAATAACCAACTGTTAAATATTTATGAAGTTTTAAGCTTTCAATAACAACAAAGTTAGATCTTCCATATCTGTACCTGTCAAAATTAAAATGAGATTCTCCGTCAGAAGCTGTCTGATAATACATAACAGCCTGTCTCCAAGGACCAACCCTTGTATTTAAAGCAGGTCCGATTCTAAACAATCCTGCTACTTCTCCGGATGTATATACGGAAGCTGAAGTCTGCGCTATTAATCCCGTATTAAATTCAATATTACCTTCATCATTAACATAACGATACAGCGGTTTATACGTTTGTGTCATCCATCTGAAACGACCTTCCGCATCATCCAAACCCAAATGATAAGGAGTCCTATCAACAAAAGCTCCAGCTGAAAACATTTGTGAAAAATGTAATTTCAAATCTTTAATATAATCACTTCGTGAATAATCTATATGGGCAGAATATTTTGGCATCCTATAACCCAGAAACCACTCATTTTGGTTAGTTAACCTTGAATAATGCAGCATTAGACCGGGGGCAAGTTTGTGTCTGCCTCTGATTAATATTTGATCTTCTGATGTACCATAAGCCATTTCAGTCATATTATATTGATTTCTGAATCTGGCTATACCGCCTATTCCGAATTTATCATCGTGATATGTCAGAATAGGAGCTAATTTTAACGTTGAACCACCGGGAACGTTTAATACCACAGCAGGGCCGATATGCATACCCAGCATGTTTTGAGAACCAAATTCCGGAATATTTGTTTCAACACTATTATGCTGTTTATTTGTAACTATCTTTACTGACGGTATTGCAGCAATCCTAAATTTTTTAAGATACAAATCAGCATTTTTAACCGTTATTTCTTCATGATCATCCTTTGAATTAATAATTATGTTTTCAGCTTTTAATTTATATACACCTTTTGATTCTTCAGATGCTTTCATTTTAGTATTATTAAGAATGTTGCCCTGATTAATATATGAAGCAAAAGATCTGGCACCTAAATTCAAAGTTTCATCACTTAAAATTTTAGCTACTCCATCATATTCTTCTATTTTGTCAGAATATATATAGGCTTCTTTTGCTGATAATTTTATATCTTCTGAGGTGGTAACAGGATTTTCTACCCAGCCTTCAGGCTTTTTTAAATCTAATCTTAAGAAATCACCTTCGGTTTGGGCTTCAGGAGAAGTTAATACAACATCTTCAGTTGCTGTTAAAATATTTTGATCATAATTAAATACTATTTTATTAGCACACAATGTAGTATTTTGAGCAATAAAAGTAACTTTTGCATTACCGATTGCTTCTACTTCATATCTTTCGGGGAAATATTCCATATAGTCAGCTGATAATTCAATATTTGGATTGGATTTTACTTCTTTTTCTTCATCATTTTTCTTTTTCTTAAAGAAGAACAATCTATCTTTAAGAGAAACAGGTTTACCTTCTAATTCTCTTTGTTTTTGCTCTTCAAGCTTTTTATTTTCTCTTTCTTCTTTTCTTAATTCTTTCTCAAGTTCTATTTTAGATAAGTGTTTTTTGGGTTCAGGTGTTACAAAAGTTTTATTGTTTACTTCCGTTTCTTTATTTTTTTCAGTTTTATCCTTTTTCTCTTGGACTAAATCTTTTATTTCACCTTGAGCGGATTTCTCTTCTTTATTAATATTTTTACTGTTTTTATCGGCTCTTTTTTTCTTAAATTTTTCAAATAACCCCATAACGGTATCCGAATCTTTATCTTGTTTTTCATCCTCAATAAGAGAAAACGGATTAATAGAAGAATAAAACGGATCCATACCCATTTCAGGGTAAAAATCAGCTGCCGCAACTCTGGTTGACGTCAATATAATAATTATTAGAAATAGTATAAATTTTTTATTTAGCAACTTAAATTACCTTTAAATATAACTTAGCGGATTATGCGGTTTACCGTTAATACGAACTTCAAAATGTAAATGCGGACCTGTTGAATAACCCGTAGTACCAACCAAACCGACAACTTGTCCTCTTGAAACATTTTCACCTTTTGCCGTTTTAATTTGCGACATGTGAGCATATAATGTCGTAGTAGGCGCTCCGGTACAGTTACCATGGTCAATAATTACAACTTTTCCGTATCCGCCGTACCAGCCTGTAAATATGACTTTACCTGAGTTTGCAGCCTTAATGGGGGTTCCATAAGGAACTCCTATATCAACACCTGTATGATATATTCTGGATTTAAATATTGGGTGAGTCCTCCAGCCGAATGGAGATGTAATTCTCCCGTTAACAGGAGAAATAAATCCTGTTTTTACGTTGACGCTGCTGCCTTTTGTTGTTCTTGCAATCATGGAAGCTAAGCTGTCTGATTGTCTTTTTAATTCACGTTCGGAACGTTCATAAGCCTTTTTATCTTTTTGTATTTTTTCAATCATTGATTTATTTTGGCTTATGGTTTCTTTAATATTTGCGTTTTCTCTGTCTATATCTCGTATAACTTTTGATAACTGACGTTTTTCCAATTCCAGTCTGTGTTTTAACGATGAAATTTTTCTGGATTGCTGTTGTAACTCCATCATCTTCTTTCTGTCAGAATCAATAATAAGATTTTGATAATATATTCTGTCTAAAAATTGACTTAAACTGTTTGTGGAAAGCAGTAAATCCAAAATAAGCGTATGTTTTGTTTTATAAATACATCTAATTCTTTCTGCCGAAGCATTTTGTCTTTTATTATACTTCGAAAGATAAGAATTAAGTTCTTTTTGAAGGGAGTTTATAGTATCCTGTTTTTTTGAATATTGAGTTCTGGATTTTTTCAAGGCATCTTGATTTTTTTCAAGTTTCTGCTGATTTCTGCTTAAATTATTTACGGCACGTCTTTCCATTGTTTTCAAAGACTTAATTTTAAGCTGAATCGCATGTCTTTGACGTTCTACTTTTTGTCTTTGCTGCACTTCATTAGCATATGCGCTTGTACATATGCCAAATATCATCATTATTATTAATACTGCAACAACTCTTTTTTTTAACAAACCGTTTCTTCCCGAATTAGTGTAAAACTATAAATAACATGGAGCCGAATGTCCATAATAAAAAGCAAAAAGTTATCGTAAGTATTATTAATTTCCTGTTTTTTCTAAAAAATTCCATAATATATCCCCATCGTACGACTGATTATATAAATATTTTACTCCAAAAACTAAATGAAACAAATTATTAAGGGCAATTTAACAATCAATTCTAAATATTTCTTTATCTGAAATTAATATACTGCACTTAACATCATGATTTTGAGGATATACTGTATCAAAGACAAGTTCACTATAAACCAAAACAATTGTTTTGTGCTTATTTACAAAAGAAGAAAGAAACCTGTCATAATACCCTTTACCCCAACCGAGCCTATAGCCGTTTTTATCGGCAGCAATTGCAGGAACTATTATCATATCAATGTTTGTCAAATCGTCAAGTTTTTGTCCGATTGGTTCTTGTATATTAAAACTCCCGCAGGTTAATTCTCCTTTATTATATTTGCATATTTCAAGTTTACTCCCGTTTACTCTGGGCAGATACCAATTTTTAGAGGTATCGTTTAATAAAGGAATTGTATTCACTTCTTTTGGCAACGGGTAATAACAAATAATATTTTTGCTTCTTTTATATTCTTCAAGGCATAATAAATTTTGAAGAATTTTTTTGCTCAATTCTTCCGTATTAAGTCTTTTTCGTATTTCAATTGCTTTTTCTCTCAATTCATTTTTCATACTATAATTAAATATAAAAAAGGACTTTAAATAAAGTCCTTTTTTATATTTTTTAATCAGCTATTTTATATTTGAGAAGGTCCAAGCATCTTTAGCGGGAGCTGTAGCTGCCTGATAATCGGTATTGGAAACACCGCCTTCATCAGAACCATGTGCTATCGGTTTATACAATCTGTTATAGTACTCAATAACCATTCTGTCTGAGTTAAAGTATGATTCAGCGGTTCTAATAGCCTGTCTCATCATAATAGCCCATTTTGTTTTGTCATTATAGTATGTAGGAATAATTTGATTTTCAATAATATCCATCATACATTCATAGTCTTTTCTGTGTCTTTCTTCCCAAGGAATGTTATCATCCAAGCCGGGATATTCAATTGTAAAGCCGTTAATTCCAGGGAAGGTACCTTCAACAGTCCAGCCGTCAAAGGTTGATAAGTGAAGTGCTCCGTTAGCATTTGCGCTCATGCCTGAAGTTCCTGATGCTTCAAACGGTCTTAAAGGTGTATTTAACCAAATATCCGAAGCTCTCTTTAATTTTCCGCTTAAATCAAGCTCATAACCGGTTAATACAACTACATTTTTCATGGAATATGAACTTCTTAAGATTTTATTGAACATTTCCTTACCGATAACATCATCAGGGTGGAATTTACCAGCAAAGATTAATTGTACTTTATTTTCGTTCAATAATTTAAGAATTCTGTTTTCATCCATAAATATTAACCATGCACGTTTATAATCGGCAAATCTTCTTGCCCATGTGATGGTTAAAACATTTGGGTCTAATCTTTTACCAACCGTATTTGCGATAAATTCAAATACTTCTTTTTTCATTTCTTTTTTAGATTCTAACAGAGCTTCGAGATTATCCGTTTTCATTCTGTCATCTTGCCAATAGTGAAGATTAACGGCGTTCGTGATAGCTCTTATGGGGCATCTGCCTTCAACCCAATTCCACATTTTATTAGCAACTAAACCATGAAGTTGAGATACCGCGTTAGCTATTCTTGACATTCTGAGAGCCGCAACCGTTAGCGAGAATTGTTCTCCGCCCAATTGAACAGCTTCTTCTCTTGAACGTCCTGCAAAGAATCCGCCTTTTAATAAATTATCTACCCAATGAACTTCGTTACCTGCAGCAACGGGTGTATGAGTTGTAAATACAACTTTTTCTTTAACCTTGTGTAAATCACCGTTATATTGATTTAAAAGTTCAAATGCGGCAGGAAGCGCATGACCTTCGTTCAAATGTACACAATCATATTTATAACCGATTTTATCAAGTAATCTTATACCTGCTATACCCAAAACGGTTTCTTGTGCTATTCTTATTTTTTCATTGCCGTCATAAAGCTTATGAGAAATAGATCTTGCCCATTCTGAGTTTTCTTCAATATCCGTTGTTAAGTAATAAACGGGGCATGTATCAAATATGCCGGGTTCAAGCTTATATGCTTTAACTTTTACTTTTTCGCCGTAAATATCAACTTCTACAATTTCATTTATATCAGTTAAGAAGTCATAATGTTTTCTTATATATGCAACTTCAACATTGCCGTCATGGTCAATTCTCTGGTTATAATAACCGTATGTCCACAACATTGTAATGCCGACCATGGGCATTTGCAGATAACCTGCAGACAACATATGCGAACCTGCTAAAAATCCTAAACCGCCTGAATATGTTGCGATTGATTGGTCTATTGCTATTTCCATTGAGAAATATGCTACATTTGGTAATCCCATCGGGTTCTCCTTTTATAATCTGAACATTCTATACCATTTAGTATCTTATACCAACAAGATAACAAAAAAGCAATATTTTCTCTACTCTTTTGAAAATATTATCTTTACATTAAATTTTGCAAATAACGTAAAATGCTTGTTTTCAGCCTTTTTATTTCTTATAATGATTGAGAAAAATTTACAAATTTGCTTTTACGAAAGGTATAAAAAATGAAATTAGCCGTATTCGATTTTGACTCTACACTAATGGAGGGTGAAACTTTAGAATTTATAGCAAAAGAATATAACTTAGAACCTTTAATGAAGCAAATAACTACTGACGCTATGGAGGGCAGAATTGATTTTTTTGAAAGCCTTATAAAAAGGGTTGCTTTACTAAAAGGGGCTAAAGAGGAAAAAATAAAACAAATTTGTGAAAATCTGCCCTATACAAAAGGCGCAAAAGAAACAGTATCGGAATTAAAAAAAATGGGATATAAGGTGGTCTGCTTTTCGGGAGGATATGAAACGGCAACTATACCCGCCCAAAAAGTTTTGGGCTATGACGCGCAGTTTTCAAATATTTTTCACTTTAAAGACGGTATTTTAACAGGTACTTTAGGCGGAGAGATGATGTTCTCGGACAGTAAAGGCAAAATGCTTGTTCGATTGCAAAATCTGTTAAATGTTGAACCTAAAGACACTCTTTGTGTGGGCGACGGTGCAAATGATTTGAGCATGTTTAAATACGCAGGCAAGCGCGCTGCGTTCTGCGCAAAACCTATATTAAAAGAGAATGCAAATATCATTATTGATAATAAAGATTTAACAGAAATACTCAGTTATATTTAAAAAAAGAGGGATAAAATATCCCTCTTTTTATTAATTTTAGTAATTTCTCGGTTTTTCAAAGAAAAAGCTTTTTGGATGAGCACAAACAGGGCATGTTTCTATCGCAGATGAACCCTTATACGAGAACCCGCAATTAGCGCATTCCCAAACAATTTCTTCTTGCTTTTGGAATACCGAATTATCTTTTATATTTTGTAAAAGTTTTCTGTATCTTTCTTCATGGTCTTTTTCAATTTGTGCTACTTTTTCAAACAGGAAGGCAATATCATTAAAGCCTTCTTCTCTTGCTTCTTTTGCAAATTGAGCATACATTTGAGTCCATTCATAGTTCTCACCGTTTGCAGCATCCTCCAAATTTTCAATGGTAGAAGGAACTTTTCCGCCATGAAGAAGTTTAAACCAAATTTTTGCATGTTCTTTTTCGTTGTTAGCGGTTTCTTCAAATATTTTGCTTATTTGAACATATCCGTCTTTTTTAGCTTGAGAAGCATAGTATGTATACTTATTTCTTGCTTGAGATTCGCCTGAAAATGCTTCCATTAAATTCTTTTCCGTTTTTGAACCCTTTAATTCCATATAATTCTCCTTATCTACTCACAAACTATTGCTGCGTTAATTGTATAAAAATCATTATCATAATCGGTTATAGCCCATCTTAATACATTAAGCCCCATTTTGGCAAGTTCTGTTTCAATATATTCACTTGTTAATTCTTTCGGAATTTTTACTTTAACTTCTTTATTGGTAATCATTATTCTACCGTAACCGATTTAGCCAAGTTTCTCGGCTGGTCTACATCCTTGCCTAAAAATTCAGCTATATAATATGCTAATAACTGCAAAGGAACACACGTAACTGCGGGAGATAGTATCTCCATAACCTGCGGTATCCTTAATACAACATCAAAAAGATTATCAATATTAGTGTCTTTTGAAGAGGTCAAAGCTATAAGCTTTGCGTTTCTTGCTTTTGCTTCTTCACTGTTAGATAAAACCTTTTCATAAGTTATTCCGCCTGGGACAAGTATTGATAAAACAGGCATGGTTTCATCCAGCATGGCAATGGGCCCGTGTTTAAGCTCGCCTGCAGCGTAACCCGTTGCGTTAATATAACTTATTTCTTTAAGTTTTAATGCACCCTCAAGCGCCGTGGCAAGATTAATTCCGCGTGCTATATAAATAAAGTTTTTATACGAAGAAAACTTTCTTGCGCATTCTTGTATTGCACTTGTATTGGACAAAACTTCTTCTATTTTTGTCGGCAGTTGAATTAACTCATGTTTTATATCTTTTAAATAATTTTTATCTAAAGTCCCTTTTATTTCCGCTAAATTTATAGCAAGCAAATAGAAGGAAATCAGTTGTGCCGTATATGATTTTGTAGCGGCAACGCTAACTTCTATACCTGCATTAACGGGAATTAAGCTGTCAGCCAATCTTGCCATGTTTGAGTCGGGTCTGTTTGTAATAATTAATACATGTGCATTTTTTTCTTTAGCCTGTTTTATTGCAGTAATAGTGTCTGCCGTTTCTCCCGATTGAGATACTCCTATTACAAGTGTTGAGGCATCAGTAGTGGTTTTTCTGTAAATATATTCGCTTGAAGCTTCAACCTCAACCGATATCCCCGCAAAATCTTCAATAATGTATTTGCCTGCAAGTGCCGCATGGAGCGAGGTTCCGCAAGCAATAATTTGAATTTTATTCAGTTTTTTCAGAATTTCTTTATCAAGTTTTACTTCGCTTAAATTTATCGGAGAGTCAATATCATAAAGTTTTCCGTTCAAAACATTTCTGATAACATCAGGCTGTTCGTGGATTTCTTTAAGCATAAAGTGCTTGTATCCGAGCTTGCTTAATGCCATAGGTTCCCACGGAAGTATTTCTATCTTTTTTTCAACTATATTACCGTCTTTATCGGTAACTTTAACTGAATTTTTTGTAACAACCGCGGTTTCATTATCATCTAAATATATAGTTTTTTTAGTATATTCGATTATAGCAGGTGTATCGCTTGCTATAAAGTTTTCATTTTCACCGATACCGACGAGCATCGGGGCATGTTTTCTTGCTCCTACAATAACATCGGGGACATCTTTATGCATAACGCATATTGCATAAGCGCCTTGAAGTTTTTTAACGGAGTTTCTAACTGCTATTTCCAAATCTTTAGCCTTAGCATACTCATCTGCAACAAGATGTGCAATTGTTTCGGTATCCGTTTGAGATCTGAAGGTACAGCCTTTTTTTATTAATTCTTCTCTTAATTCTTTATAGTTTTCAATAATACCGTTATGAACAACGACTAACCTTCCGCAGCTGCATGTGTGAGGATGAGCGTTAATTAAAGAAGGAGAACCGTGTGTTGCCCATCTTATATGACCTATACCGCTTGTAGGGTGATTTAATTCTGATTTTTTTGCCTCAAGTTCATTTTTTAAATTAATTAATTTCCCCAAAGTTTTGTATATCTTAACTTCACCGCAATCTTGAAGCGCCATGCCGGCTGAATCATATCCGCGGTATTCAAGATTAGTCAAACCTTTTAAAAGGACTTCAACTACATCTCTATTCCCGACATAACCTACAATTCCGCACATATATAATTACCCTTTAATATCCTTTACTTTTATATAATACCTTATAAAAATTTAAAAGATATTAAATTTATATTAAGTTTTTAAATAGCGGAATAAAGTTTATTTTTTTTAGAAAGATATATAAGGTATGTTAAAGCTGATGTAGTAGTAACTATAGATGCGCATGGCGGTGCAATGCCCAAATGGAACAAGGTTGCCGACGGGATAAGAGTACATAAAACAAAAGCTAACGGGATTCTTACTGCGAAAGCAGAAAATATTGCATTAGCGGCAGCAAAAGCCGTTCTTCCGCATCCGAAGAAAAATCCGTTAAGACAGAATACAAACGGAACAATTAAATAGTCAAAACTAAAGGATTTTAGGTATCTTGCCCCTTCATGCAATACGGCATCTTCGGTAGAGAATATCGCTATTGCACTGTATGGAGCAAGCTGCTGCCATATAAAGAAAATTGCACCGAAACAAAATGCAAAAAATATGGATAGTTTAAGTGCTTTTACCGCTCTTTTTAGATTACCCGCACCAAGATTTTGGGCGGTGAGAGCAGTAAGCGCCATAGCAAATGAACCCGCAGGAAGCATCATAAATGCATTTAACCTTATAACAGAACCATAAGCGGCAGATGCGGCAACTCCCATAGAGTTAGCAAGCGAAAATAGAAACAGAAAGGATAGAGGAATTAAAGTATCCTGCAAAGATAAGGGAAGCCCTATTTTAAACAAATCTTTTGCCGTTTCAATATCAAATTTTATACCTGAAAACTTAAATTTAAATACAAAATCACCTTTTCTTAAATAAACAAGCCCTGCTATAACACTTGCCGCTTGAGATATAACAGTAGCTACAGCAGCTCCCTGTGCTCCCATATGAAGTTTTCCGACCAAGTAAATATCAAGTATAATATTCATAAAGCAGGATACCGCCACAAAGTACATAGGCATAATGGAATTTCCCAGCCCTCTTAAAATAGCACTTATTGCGTTATAGGCAAATATAAAAACCAAACCTAAAGCGCATACAAAAACATATTCTTTTGTTGACTTAAAAGCTTCTACAGGTGTTTGCAATAACGTTAATAATTGATTGTCAAAAGCTATAATAACCGTACTTAAAAATATTGCAGCGGCAATAAAACAGACAGTCATTGTGTTTATTATTTTAAGGATATTGTCATATTCCTTGGCGCCAAAGGCTTTACCGATTAAGACCGTAGCGCTGACCGTAAGACCCGTAATAAAGAAAATAAGAGTTTGAAGCAATTGAGAGCCCGTAGCAACTGCGGATACAATAGAGCTGTTACAGAATTTACCCACGATAATTAAATCGGCAGCACCGTATAACGCCTGTAAAAAGTTTGCCCCGACATAAGGTAGTGCAAACATTAATAAGGTTGTTACCAAATTTCCCTGCGTTAAGTCTTTTTCCGTAGCCATAAAAGCATATTAATACACATGTATATTTTTTTCAATTTAACTTGCATATAAAAAGATACTAAATTATTTATTTATAGTATAATAAGGGAAATGCCTCTGTAGCTCAGCTGGATAGAGCGCTTCCGTCCTAAGGAAGGCGTCGCACGTTCGAATCGTGTCAGGGGTATTTTTTTATTAATTATAATTAATAGTATCAAATGATATTTTTGTTATAATTTTTAAAAAAGGATTAGACATGCTTACATTAGGAAAAGTTAAAGACGCTTCAAACGTATTATCTGATTTAGTCAGGAAAACAGATTTAATTCACGCACAAAATCTTAATGAACACGGAAATATTTATTTAAAAGTTGAGAACCTTCAAGTAACAGGTTCATTTAAGGTCAGAGGCGCCGCATATAAAATTGCCAATCTTTCAGAACAAGAGAAAGAAAAAGGAGTAATAGCATGTTCTGCGGGGAACCACGCACAGGGTGTAGCACTGGCATCCGCACGTAATAACATTAAATCAACCATTTTTATTCCCGCAACCGCACCTATTTCCAAAGTTGAGGCAACAAGAAAACTCGGCGCGGAAATTAAATTAATTGACGGGGTATATGATGATGCCTATAACGCTTGTGTTGAATATCAGCATCAAACAGGGTCAACCTTTGTTCATCCTTTTGATGATGAAGATGTTATAGCAGGTCAAGGCACAATCGGCTTAGAAATACTTGAACAGCTTTCAGACGTTGAAGCAGTTATTGTTCCCATCGGAGGCGGAGGACTCATTTCAGGTGTGGCATTTGCTATTAAACAGTTAAAGCCCGAATGCAAAGTATACGGAGTCCAGGCTCAAGGCGCAGGCAGTATGTATCAATCCTTTGTCAACAAAAAAATTCTTGAACTCCCCGTTGTTCATACTTTTGCAGACGGTACTGCGGTTAAAAGACCGGGGGAACTCACCTTTGATTTATGTACTAAATATGTTGATGATATTGTAACGGTTACGGATGATGAAATCGCTTCCGCTATATTAGCTCTAATGGAAAAACAAAAGCTTGTAGCAGAAGGGGCAGGCGCCTTAAGCGTTGCAGCAGCTATGTTCGATAAACTTCCCATAAAAGGACTCAAAACTGTATGCCTCGTATCAGGCGGCAATATCGACGTAAATATCTTATCAAGAGTTATAAACAGAGGCTTATTAAAATCAGGCAGATTGTCGCATTTGACTATTGAACTTTTAGATAAACCGGGGCAGTTAAAGGAAGTTTCAGCTATTATTGCAGACCTCGGTGCTAACGTTATAAGGGTAAGACACAATCAGGGCGGAGAAAATACCGATATTAACGATTGCTTCCTTAAAATATCAATGGAAACAAAAAACGCTCAGCACTTTGAAGAAATCCAAAAAGAACTGACAAGACGCGGTTATAAAATAACCTCTAACGTACAATAAAATGTTGTTATTTTAATATGTCGAGTTCCGCTTCGCTAACCCAAACTACTTGCTTTTATTATTTTATTTATAATCAAACAAGAATTTTTACTATTTGCAAAATCAGATATAATCTTCTTTTTACCATTTTTCAATGTTATACTCAGAACTATAATT
>CANQJQ010000030.1 GCA_947624265.1 Candidatus Gastranaerophilales bacterium | reverse complement strand
GATTTCTTTTTGATATCATTTTCATCAAATTTTTTATAAGCCGAAGATGATAACTGCACAGCTTATTGCAAGGTGTACATACTTTTTCAAAGGGAAGAAACAATACTTCGCAGTCATCTTTTGCAGTAATTTCAACGGGGGATTTATTCTGCCCCAAGCAAACTATATTATGTCCAAAAATGTCGTTAATTTTTAAATCCTCAAGCAGTACACGTTTACCCGTAATATCCGTTTTATATATTTGCGCGTTTCCCGCAAGGATTACCCCTAAAAAATCTATTTTTGAGTCGTATTTAACTATATTTGAACCTTTTTTAAAGACTTTTGTCTTAATTCCCATGCACTTTAAAAGCTCTAATACTTCGCTATTTTCCAGTTTTTCAAATAAATCAATATCAAGCATAAAAATTAATCATCTTTTCTTTTTTTCTTTTTTTTATTCAAATCGGTTATGTTTAAATCTTTTTTTGCGTTTTCGACAGAAATTTTAGCAAGCGGTTTATGGTTGCGTCTGTTATAGAATACAAGCCAGTGTTCTCTGTTTGGGTTATCAACCGCAAAGGATAGGCTTCCCGATACGTTTTCCCCGCGCTTAATTGTTTTCATTGCAAGTGAATTTTTGTATTCAGAAAATATGGAAGGGTGAAATCCGTTATGCAAATCATTTACAAGCTCAATATCAAAGCTTGAAAAATCATACTGTGAGTTATTTTTTATAATCAGGTCAAGCGTAATTGTATTAAGGTTTCCGAACGGGTCTTTTTCAAGAAATACGTCGGTAATGGATACATCAAGCCCGTCGTATTTGATTTCATCTTGTCTTACCGAGTCAAATGTCATAACGGGGATTGCTTCGGTGCTTTTTATTTTAACCTTAATTTCATCACCGGGGGCAATTAAGACGTGTTCGCCTTTTCTAAAAAGGCTCATTCCGAGAGCGATAACTCCGCCTAATGCCGCCCCGCCAATAACGGTATAACCTTGGCTGACAATAGCACCTTCTATACCCGCAAATTCCAATGCCGCTAAGGCGCCTGCCGCACCGCCTACCGCTGTTGAACCTACCGTTTCTCCGATGACTTTTGCAGTAGATTTTGCAGGATTAAGCTTTGAAGTCATGTTACCTTCTATCGGAATTTCTCTTCCGTCGGGGGTAATAAGATAATCGAACCCAAGCTCAATATACCCGTCTCTGCCCATTCTTTTGGGGTCAATTATATTTTTTATTTTCCCGTGTGCTACGGTTCCTTTTGGCAGTAATACCCCGCTTCCCGCGAGTACATCTTTTGATACTTCGGCAAAAAACTCATCGCCTTCCATTGAGGTTGTTCCCGCCAAAACCTGTGATACGGTAAGTTCTATTACTTTATTTTCTTCTATTTTCTTTACTTCATTAGTAAAAATCTTTTCGGTATCTTTTTTATTTACGTCAGTTTCTTCAACATGTCCTCTTATCGGCTCTTGTGCGTATGTTAAAGCGTATGTATCCGAGACACACATCCCTAAAATTATTAATAATACCGTTAATTTCTTTTTCATAATTCAACATTATTTTACTACATGTTAAAAACTATTTCAAAAATAAAAAAATAAAATAAAAATAAAGTAAGTAAAAAAGTAAAATTTGAATAACTAATATCGAGCAGAAAATTTTACTTTTTTATTTACTTATTAATAAAAAATAAAATAAAAATAGCATTCTGGTGCTTCGTACAGATAACTTCTAACCTCAACCAAAAGTCCCGTAACTCAGGCTCCGCCTTCAAACAGACGGGACTCTGATGTTGTTTCGGTAACAAGTTTAACTGTACTTCGCAATGAACTTTATTTTTATTTTATTTTTTTATTATTTAAAAATATTACTGTAATAATAAAAAAAACAGACATCTAAAAGATGTCTGTTTTTTTACTGTTTTTAAAACTTAGTCATCTCCATGTGTAACTTTTGTACTGCTTACAGAACCTTTTTCATACATAACCTGTTGTGCTGCCTCACCAAAAGGAATAACTTTTTGAGAAAATATTTGAGCTTGATAAATATCTTTTGGTCTGTTAGCAGAAGTTGTTTCTGCATTAGGTCCTTTTACACCGTTAACGTCAATCCATAACTGGGATGCAGTTGCTGTACCGCATGGTAATGTGTTATAAGAATCACATTTTCCGGTACCTTCCGTATCCGTATCACTACCACCTTCAAATCCTGTAACACAGAACATCATACCGTCAGCCGTAATAAAAAGACCTGTATTTGCACAGTTAACACTTGTTAAAGTAAATGCTTCACCATCAGTATCAACAACGCTTAATCTTTTCTTAAATACATTGTCTACTAATTCTTGTGAATCTTTATAATCAGAAGCAGTCATACCGTTCAGGGCATAGTTAAGAGTTAAAGCCTGATTGGTCATAGAAATTGCTTTTTTAAATGCAGAACGGAATTCCTGAGAGTTTGTGTTATTCATCAAAGTAGGAATTGTCATAGCTGCAATTACACCTATAATTACCAAAGTAATCAAAACTTCGGCAAGGGTGAAACCTAATTTTTTCATATTTTTGTTACCTTTCATTTAAAATCTTTTACTTAATACCAATTAAATTGTATAATTTTTTTCTAATTTTGTCAAAATATTAAAGATAGCAGAAAATCTATCTTTTTACCATCACTGAAAAAAATTTTATTATATAAAAAACATTTAATTCCGCATTGTATTTTAACTATTCCCTTATAATAGGGCTTTTAATCATATATATGGAGTATTTTTTAACAGTATTTACAAAAGTTATTATATAATAATGACAAAGTAAAAATTATCATTAAACAAATATGTGTATGTATAAGAGGATAAGCAAATGATAAACAGTTTAAAAAATATGGTATCACAGGTATTTTATGCACCTGTATCAAGTCAGGCGGTTAGTTCAAGAACACAAAGTGCAGGTTATAACCCGTTTGAAAATCCTTTTGTACAAATGCCTTCAAGAACAAATTATGCGGTAAATAAACCCGTAAAGGGCGGTTATTTTGCGGGATATTATAACGGAAAACCAAACATTGTAGGCAGAAGACTCTTTATAGAAGCATAATTGAAACTGATAAACCTATAAAAAATAATAAAATATAATATAATAATTAAAAATAAAATAAAAATAAAGTTCATTGCGAAGTACAGTTAAACTTGTTACCGAAACAACATCAGAGTCCCGTCTGTTTGAAGGCGGAGCCTGAGTTACGGGACTTTTGGTTGAGGTTAGAAGTTATCTGTACGAAGCACTAGAACGCTATTTTTATTTTATTTTTTATTAATAAGTAATTAAAAAAGTAAAATTTTCTGCTCGATATTAGTTTGTCCGAAAAAATTTCGCGATAATGAATATGAGCGAAATTTTGGAGTGGCAACTTTAAAAGGTGAGCACTTGAACGGCGACGATGAGGCGGCGGCAAAGTGCGACACTAGATTAGTTTCTATATTGCTAAACTCAGCCAAAGCTCCGCTAAGCGACGCTCCGCTTGATACTGCTTCGTTAAGCAATAACAACGAAACAAATATAGGCATTCAAATTTTACTTTTTTACTTACTTTATTTTTATTTTATTTTTTTATTAAATTAATTAATTAATTTAATTATTTAAAATTCTGTTGTTTTGGTGGGGTTTTTAAACTTGGTTATACTTGATTGGAACAATAAATTAATTACTCCCGTAGGTCCGTTTCTGTGCTTAGCAACAATGATTTCGGCTTTGCCTTTATTATCAACTTCATCACGGTTATAATACTCATCACGGTATATAAACATAACAATATCAGCATCCTGTTCAATAGCACCGGAATCCCTAAGGTCAGATAACATAGGGCGTTTATCGTTTCTCGCTTCTACACCTCTTGAAAGCTGAGATAGTGCAAGAATAGGCACATTAAGCTCTCTTGCCAAGCCTTTTAAAGCACGCGATATTGCGGAAATCTGCTGGTTTCTGTCATTCGGATTACCTCCGCCCTCCATTAACTGCAGGTAGTCAATTACAACAAGACCTAAATCTTTTTCTTCCATCATTAAACGTCTGCACTTTGCCTTAATATCAGTAGCCGTTAAACCCGAAGAATCATCAATATATATTCTTGTATCGGAAAGCCTAGTCATGGCATCTACAAGCTTTTCCCAGTCTCGGGGCTGCATGTGCCCCGAGGTTATTCTCTGCGTTTCTACCTCTGCTTCAGAACATAGCATACGGGTTACAAGCTGCTGTTTGGGCATTTCTAACGAAAATATGGCTACGCCTTTTTTTGTTTTTAAAGCAACATTCTGTGCCAAATTAAGCGCAAAAGCAGTTTTTCCCATGGATGGTCTTGCCGCAAGTATTATTAAATCTGATTTTTGAAACCCTGATGTTAAAGTATTCAAATCATAAAAACCCGTATCAACTCCGACAAGTTCATCTTTATTGTTATATCTCATTTCAATCTGTTCGTAACTCGATACTACAAGATCTTGAATAGGCTCTAAATCTGTTGTATTTTTTTGCGACGCGATATTAAAAATCATCTTTTGAGCATTTTCCAAAACATCATCTGTTTCTTCGTTTTCGTATGACATGGAAACAATCTCTGAGCCTGCATTAATAAGCGCACGTTTTATCTCTTTTTCCTGAACAATTTTTGCATAATATTCAACATTTACGGTTGTAACAACATTTAATGCCAAGTCATTAATATAAGCTCTGCCCAATGCATTTTCCAGCTCATCTTTGTTCCTTAAATGTTCCGATACCGTAACAATATCAATCGGCTCATTTTTTCTGAACAGCTCAAGTACAGCCTCAAATATAACTTTATGAGCAGGTTTATAGAAACTTTCGGGTCTTAAATACTCAACAATCCTTCCCAAAGACTGAGGATTGACAAGCACAGCACCAAGAACAGCTTCTTCAGCCTCTATACTTTGGGGCATCATTTTAAGCATGCCCGATTCGGGTTGTTTAACAACTCTTGAAGCCACCATTCCTCCTTAGGTTATTATTGTTCAACAAAAGCTTTTTGCTGCTCGCTTTCTTGAGGTAATTGAGCGGGTTTATTCTTTTGCTGAGCTAAGAACTCCTGACCTCTGCGAACTTCAGCAACATTACGTTCCAAACTGCCCATAACTTGAGCTATATCACGTTCTAATGTATTTAAAACCTTTTCGGCGTAATTTTGAGCACCCTCACGAGTCTGCATTGCTTCTTGGAAAGCACTTCTTCTTAAAGCATCGGCTTCTTCAGCCGCTTTATTCTTCATTTCTTCACAGTTTTCCTTAACCTGTTCCTGAATTTTTGCAGCCTTTTCTCTTACCGCCCTAATTAATTCAGACTCGCTTAAAATATTGGCTGCGGTATTTTGAGCTTCGCTAATTATTCTGTCAGCTCGACTTTGAGCTTCCATATATATATCATCACGTCTTTTAAGAATCATCTCAGCCGTTTTGATTTCCTCGGGAAGTATAGCTCTTATTTTGCTCAGAATATCCTGAATATCATCGGTATTCATAAATAAACAATAACTTCCGACATGAAACTTATTATCAAGAAGTTCATCCGCTTCATCTATTAAATGAGTAACTCTTAACTCTGTCATGACTTTAACCTTTCATATATTTTAATTCTAAATATTTTGCAACCGGTTCGGGAACAAATTTTGATACATCACCCTTCATCAAAGCTATTTCTCTGACTGTGCCAGAGGAAATAAAGTTATATTTCGGTTTGGTTATAAGAAAAACCGTATGTATATCAGAACATAATGCACTGTTTGCTTGAGATAACTGCATTTCATACTCAAAATCCGATACCGCTCTAAGTCCTCTTATAAGTACATTTGCATTTTTCTTTTTTGCATATTCAATTGTCAACCCGTTAAAGCTGTCAACTTCAACATTTTTTAAATCCTTGCAGGATTCTTTTATCAGCATAAGCCTGTCTTCAAGCGGTAAAAAACTCTTTTTATTTACGTTTACGGAAACAACTATTATTACCTTATCGAAAATATCTCCGGCTCTTTTAAGAACATCCAAATGTCCCTTTGTTATCGGATCAAAACTCCCGGGGTATACAGCTATTTTCAAAGTTTTTACCTTTTTTATACAGTATCTTACAATATAATTATATTGCAATCATGTTTTTAGGATTATTTACTGCTTAAAAATGTTTATGATTATTTACAAAAATTATTAAGGATTATATCTTGTAAAGTTTCCGTCAAAATATAAATGAATACAGTTTTTGCCGTTTTCTTTAGAAACATATAAAGCTTTATCCGCCCAGTCAATTAATTCTTTAATATCCTCGGCAGCATTGGGGAATTCCGATATACCCATGCTTACGGTTGGTCTTATAACCGTTTCATCATCAACTTTAACAGCTATTTCGCTAATTTTTTTTCTTAATCTTTCCGCAATTGTAACCGCGTTTAAAGCAGGTGTTTCAGGTAATATTATCGTAAATTCTTCACCGCCGTACCTTGCCGGAATATCAACATGTCTGATGGTTTTTTGTATTGTTGAAGCTATTTCTTTTAAAACCATATCTCCCACTAGGTGCCCGTAGGTATCATTGACTTGTTTAAAGTTATCAATGTCCATCATAATCAAAGATAATACATGGTGATACCTTTGAACCCTCTTAATTTCAGACTCCAATAAATAATAAAAATGTCTGTGAATATATAATTTTGTTAAGCCGTCTTTCGTTGCAAGTTCATATAATTGAGCATTATCAACCGCAATAGCCGCTTGATTTGCCAAAGCTTCAATAAACTCTAAATCCTTCTTTGTAAACAGTTTCCCGTTCTTCTTGTTTGTAATATTAATAATACCGATACATTCACCTTTTGCAATTAAAGGCACACAAATTAATGATTGTACATTGTTTTCATTTTCAAATTGCTGATTAAATCTGGGATCTTTTCCGCCAAGGTTAGTTATTATGGATTTTTTCTCCGTAAACACTTTACCGGCTATACCGCTTTCGGGTTTCATCTTTGTACATTCAACAAGCCCGTTATTAATATCATCCTCGTGTTTTTTATCTTTCAGTCCGTATACAACTTTAACCTGCAAAGTATTATCAGCTGCATCATACAGCATCAAAGAACCTTTTTCCGCATTTACGGTTGATATCGCTTTATCTAATATTACGCTTATTAACCTTTTTAAATCATCAATAAAATTAACGGCTTGAGAGATGTTGTACAATATTGACAGGTTATTTATTGTCTTATTTAATTCGGTAATTCTTAATTCCTGCTCCTGATTTTTCAAGAATTTTTTTAATATGGGTTCTATACAATTAAAAACCTGACTTATGTACTTTAAATCTTCTTCTTTAAATTCGCTGTCATCTTCTTTTGAACTTATTGAACATACACAATAAGGTCTGTGGTTATCATAAAAAACTTTTAAATATACACTTTGAAGCTCATATAATTTATGCAGGTTCCAAAAAGACCTATATATAGGACTTCCGTCTTGATTTATTGTTTTTATTAATTCTTCGTTTTCTTCCTGTAAAAAAGGAGCATTATCAGCATCAAACTCAAATTCCAAATCAGAACCGGTTGATATACTTTTGGTTTGAAATATACCGTTATTGTACAAAAAGAACCTGAAATCCTTTAAATTTAAAGATGACTTAACCAAAAATGCAACTTTCGATAATAAATCTTCAATTGAACCTGACTGGTTTGCAACCATATTTAAATCAAAGAGATTGTGCAATTCCAGTACATTTTTTTGCAAACTATATAATTTTTCAGCTAAATCTTGGTTCATATCTTTATTATACATTAATATTTTTTATTTTGAATAATTTATTTTTCTTCTCTTGTATTATTTTTATTTTCAAACAATGATAATACGGTTGAAGATATTAATAAAACAGGCAGGAAGAAGTGAGAAATATTATTAAGTAATGATTTACTTAAAGGAATTTTAGCCGATTTTTTATCAATTATCGACCAAACGCCTGTTAAAGCCAAAAGCATGGGCATAGATTTGACCGAATTTCTTACAAAACTGTCGGAAAAATCTTTTACTTTATTACTTTTATAAGCATTTTTAGCGGAATTTTCTTTTTCCGCACCCTTAAATCTTATATTACTACCCAAAGATACCTTTTGAATCATTTATTTCCCCATACCTTAATCTACAAATTTGCCGATAATCATTATATCGTTTTTTAATTGTTTAGTCGATATAAAAATTAAATTGTTACAATCCGCAATTTCTCTTCTGCTGCATCCTTGTGAAAAGCTTATTGCTTCTTTATCCGACAATATTTTAGGCGCTATAAACTGTATTAATTTATCGGCCGATTTTGTCTGTATTACGGCATTATTTAATCGGGCTCCCGCTTCAACCAGTATTGACCTTATCCCTTGTTGATAAATGAGTTCTATAGCTTTTTTTATATCAATATGACCGTCCTTTTCGGGGCATCTTAATATTTCAACGTCAGACGGGTAGTTTTTAGTTTTTTCTCGGCTTACTATTTCCGATGTAATAATTATTACTCTCGTACCGTCTTTATTATATATTTTGCTTTTGGGGTCTGTTTTTAAATTAGTATCAAGTACAATTCTGACGGGATTTCTTCCGCCTTTAAGCCTGCAAGTCATTTGAGGATTATCTTTCATCACCGTGTCAGAACTTGTTAAAACGGCATCATATTTATTCCTTAACTTATGCACCTCTCTCCTTGAGATTTCATCCGTTATCCACTTTGAATTGCCTTCTTTAGTTGCTATTTTACCGTCTGCGGTTGTCGCTGTCTTGATTGTTACAAAAGGCTTAGAATAAAGCTGATTTTTTATAAATATTTCATTTAATTCCGTGCATTCTTTTTCCAGAACACCTGTAATTACTTCAATTCCCGCTTGTTTTAGTTTTTTAATTCCCTTGCCTGAAACTATAGGGTTTGGGTCAACCATGCCTATTATTACTTTTTTTATACCATTTTCAATTATTAAATCCGCACAAGGCGGTGTCTTGCCGTAATGAGAACAAGGCTCTAAATTTACTATTAAAGATTTCCCCTTTAAATCTTCCTTGGCATTAAGTATCGCATTCCTCTCGGCATGATTCCGACCGCAGACTTCATGCCTGCCTTGAGATATTATTCTGAAATCATCATCAAAAATTATTGCCCCGACTAAAGGGTTAGGAGATACATACCCTTCGCTTTTTTTCGCCAAACTAAGGCATTTTCGCATCAGCTGTTCGTATCGTCTTTGCATTCCTGAACCTTTTTATAAAAAGCTTCCGTTATAATTTGCGAATATTTGCCTTTTTCATTAACCGATATTACTATCATATTTTTACCGTTTTGAAGTTCAGCTACGCCTACAATACCTTCTATATCCTTCATTGGCAGGTTTGATATTGAGGCTGATATCTTTACATAAGGTATTTTTTGATTTATACCGTCAAAACTACCGTGTTTTGTTACGTTGAGCGTATCAAATTTTACAACTTTATATTTATATTTTGCTCTTATATCATCTATCTTTTTTTGAATTTCCTTACTTTCAATATCTTGCTTTGTAAGAATATCTTCATCTTTCGGCTCAATCATAATCATTTTTTGACCTGTAGCATTATGGTCGGCTATAATCATTCTGTTTTTAAGGATTTTTAAATTTTTATCAATACTGTATTCATCATCAATCTGCGATAAATCAATAACATCTTTTGTCTTATCAAGCATCTGCTCTTGAGAAGGATTTCTGTAATCATCCAGTTTATCCTTCAAATAATCAATTGCACCTATATGCACCAACCCGAAAAATACTAAAACCGCAATAATTAACTTTATAATTAAACTTAAACAGCCTTTCATTAAAACTCCTTTACTAAAATTTGTATATTCGTTGAAATAAAGCAAAATTTGTAATACATTAAGTATAGCTATGACAAATGAAGAAATCAAGAATTCTAACAGTATCGATGTTGATTATGAACTCGCAACTCCCATGTTCAAACAATTTTTGGACATAAAAAGAAAATACGGCGAAGTTGTTTTGTTATACAGAATGGGCGATTTCTATGAAGGTTTTTTTGAAGATGCAATCCTTTTTTCAAAAGAATTAGGCTTAACCCTTACCCATAAAGACGGCGGAGATTTAGGGAAAGTGCCCATGGCCGGAATCCCCGTTAAGTCCTTAAATACCTTTATCCCTAAACTTTTGAATAAAAACTATAAAGTTGCCATCTGTGAACAGCTGGAAGACCCAAAAGCAGCAAAAGGACTTGTTAAACGCGATATTGTAAAAACAATTACCGCCGGCACTATTACTGAAATAAATCTGCTTGAACCCACGGGGAATAACTATTTGGCTGCAATAATCTGTCAAAATAATATATACGGACTAGCATATAGCGATATTTCGACGGGTGAATTTAAAATAACCCAAGGTCATTTGGAAGAAATTTTATCCGAACTGGCAAGAATTAAACCTTCCGAAATTTTAACGCCTGTTAAAAAACAAAAGATTTTACCATTTCAAATAGTACCTGACGAAAAAATCGACCTGCCTAAAGAAATCACATCGCTTTACCCTTGTACAAAAATGTCCCTGTCTTCTTTTGATGAAGATAAAGCAGTAAGGAATATTAAAGAAATTTTTAAAGTTACTTCGCTTGAAGCCTTTGGGTTCGACGAATACAAAACCGCCTTTTTATCTGCAGGAGCTATACTTGATTACATTATTGAAACCCAAAAAGGCACCCTGCCAAAGTTTGATATCATTCAACCTTACTCAATATCCGATTATGTTTCAATAGATGCTAATACAAGACGTAATTTGGAATTGACAGAAACTTCACGTGATAAATCTAAATACGGAAGCCTTTATTGGGCAATAGACAGAGTTAAAACTCCTATCGGTTCAAGGCTGCTAAAATCTTGGATAACTCAACCCGTTAAAAATATTGAAGAAATAAACAAACGCCAAAACTCGGTAGAAGAATTAATAAATAACTCTTCCTTAAGAATACATCTGTCTGAATTATTGGAAAAAATCTGTGATATAGAACGTTTGGGCGTAAAAATCAGCAATAAAAGTGCTAACCCCAGAGATTATCTGGCTTTAAGCGATACTTTCTCGCTTCTGCCTAATCTTCAAAGTATATGTAAAAAATTTAATAACGAATACTTAAATTCTCTGCCTGAAAAAATTTCGGATTTAACTGAATTTGCTTCAATAATAAAAAGAACAATAAAAGAAGATGCACCTGTTAACACAAAAGACGGTGGTGTTATTAATGATAACGTAAACAGCGATCTTGATTATTACAGAGATTTATTAACCGGCGGAGAAGAATGGCTTAAAGATTTTGAAACCAAGCAAAAAGAAATTACCGGCATTAAAAACCTCAGAGTAGGCTATAACAGAAATTTCGGTTTTTTTATAGAAATTACAAAATCTAATCTTAATCAGGTTCCCATGAATTATATCAGAAAACAAACCCTGACCAATGTGGAACGGTTTATGACAGAAGAACTGAAACAACACGAAAGCGATGTTTATTCGGCTCAATATAAATCCGTTGAACTTGAACAAAAAATCTTCAACGATATGAGTGAATACGCTAAAGAATTTGTTGATTTAATTAAAGAAACAGCACACTTTACAGCAAGACTTGATGTTTTATTATCTTTTGCAACAACTGCTATAGAGTCAAATTACGTAAAACCCGAAGTTACAGACACACAGGAACTATATATAAAAGACGGCAGACACCCCGTTGTGGAAAAAATTCTGCCGATGGGACAGTATGTACCTAACGATTTAAGACTTACCGCAGATATTCATAACCTTGAAGATACACAGTTTATGATTTTAACAGGCCCTAACATGGCAGGAAAATCCACCTACATGAGGCAAAATGCGTTAATAGTTCTGTTGGCACAAATAGGTTCTTTTGTCCCCGCATCTTATGCAAAAATCGGTATAACCGATAAAATATTCACTAGAGCAGGCGCAGTTGATGATTTATCTCTGGGACAATCAACTTTTATGGTAGAAATGAATGAAACCGCATATATCTTAAACAGTGCAACCGAAAAAAGCCTTATTCTGCTTGATGAAATAGGCAGGGGTACTTCAACTTATGACGGAGTTGCCATAGCTTGGTCTGTTGCGGAATATATAGCTACCAAAATTAAAGCAAGAACTATTTTCGCAACCCACTACCATGAATTAAACGTTATGCCTAAAACCATTGAACAAATTAAAAACTACAGAATCACACTATCTGACGAAAACGGTGAAATTCAATTTTTAAGAAAAGTTGTAGAGGGCTCAGCCAGCAAGAGCTACGGAATTCAAGTCGCTAAAATGGCGGGACTTCCTAATTGCGTTATATCCAACGCTCAAAATATTATGAATAAAATGCAAAAAAATTACCAAAAAGACTTATCAGGTAAAAAATCCAAATCAAATACACCTGATGTACCTCAATTAACTTTATCTTTTGATTAGAGGTTCTTATGGTTAACTTTTTAAAAACGGATAAAGGAATAATTTTACTTCTGCTTTTGATATTTTTTCTGATATTACCGTTTTTCTTTTTACATCAAGGCTTATTACTTATAGATACGGGCAGAGAATTTTATATTCCTGCGCAAATACTTAACGGAAAAATTTTATATAAAGATATCTTAAATCAATATGGTGCATTATCATACCAAATTAATGCAATGTTGTTTTTAATTTTCGGGCAGAAAATTAATACGCTTTATTTTGCGGGAATTTTTAATTCACTTGTAATTGTAATCGCTATATATCTTTTGGCTCGGGAGTTTTTAAATAAATTAACATCTTTTTTGGTTTCTGTTTTAGTTATGTTTTCTCTTGTTTTTGCTACTTTTCTATATAACTCAAACCTGACATACTGTTTTGCAATAATCTACGCTTTATCCTCGTTTTTATTGTCCTTGTTGTGTCTTATTAAATACGTTAAAACCGAAAATAAATTAATGGCATATTTGGCTTGTTTCTTTGCAGGGTTCAGCATCGCCAATAAATATGAATTTATTTTATATCCTTTAGTGATTTTATATACCATAATTTTTGTAAAACCTATAGGCATTAAAGGCTTTTTTGTATCATTATTTTCTTTTTTGATAATACCTTTTTTAAGTATTTTTTCATTAGGTTTAAGCCTTTATGATATCAAAGAAATCATAAGACTTACATATAGTATGATTAATGCGCCAAGCTTAAAAATATTTTTTGCAAAATTCAGAGTTTATGTTGATACTCCGATTTTCACAATATTTGGAATACTTCCCATCCTCAATATTACCTTATTTGGAATAAATTTCAAAAAAATATATTCTGATAAAGCCTTGTTTATATTTCTTTCTGCCGTAATTTTAGCGAGCGCAAAATCCTTTTTATTCCTAAATGTCAGTCATATGGGCATATTCCTTTTCCCCTTTATTATACTTGCAAGCGTGATTTTACTAAACGAAATTAAATATATTAATCTTATTTTATGCGCTTGTATACTTCTTTTTAGCGCAGAAGATTTTAACTCCGTTCAATATAAAAACTATAAACTTGAAACTGCAAAAGGTTATATTTACACGTTTAAAAAAGACGGTGAACCGATAAAATATGTTTCCGACTTTATTTTAAATAATACAAACCCCGAAGATAAAATTGTTATAATGCCTGAAGGCCATATAATTAACTTTATAACCGACAGAAAAAGCGATAATTACTATTATAATTTAAGCCCGATGTTTTATGATGATGTTTTCGGCGAAAAAAAAGTATTATCTCATTTTGAACAAAATCCGCCCGAATACTTTGTTATTTTACCAATAAATAACATAGAATACGGAAAAAGTTTCTTTGGTATTGACTACGCCCAAAATTTTTATGAGATGATAAATAAAAATTACTATAAAATTGATGAACATGACAAAATAAAAATATTCAGAAAGAAATAAGATGAAACAGATTGCATTAATAAACCACGGGTGCGCAAAAAATTTGGTAGATTCCGAGTTAATGCTCGGAAAACTCATTAAAGACGGATATAAAATTACCCTTGATGAAACAAAAGCAGATATTGTAATTATAAATACCTGTTCTTTTATTCATGATGCCGAAAAAGAATCCGTAAAATCAATTTTTGATATGGTACAAGCAGGCAAAAAAATTATTATAACAGGCTGTCTGACCCAAAAATATAAACATGAATTACAAGAACTTATTCCTGAAGCAATAGCATTTTTAGGCACTTCTGATATTAACAAAATAACCGACATTATAAAAAAAGTTACTAAAGAAAAAAAACCAATATATGCGGTAAATGAAACCCCGAATTACCAATACCCCGAAGATATAGCACGACAGCAAATAACGGTAGGCGCAAGTTCTTATGTTAAAATAGCAGACGGATGCGATTTTAACTGCGGTTATTGTATTATTCCGCAATTAAGAGGACCTTATAAATCAAGAAAAATAGAAAATATTGTAAACGAAGTAAAAGAACTAAGCAAAAAAGGAGTATCCGAAGTTGTTTTAATTGCCCAAGACACAACCAGTTACGGTAAAGACATATATGGCAAACCCTCTCTTAAAGAACTTTTAATTGAACTAAACAAAATTGAAGAGCTTAATTGGATAAGAATTATGTACACTTATCCTTCTTTATTAACGGATGACTTGTTAAAAACAATTAATTCATTGGAAAAAGTCGTTAAATATATTGATGTTCCTTTGCAGCACGTAAGCAAAAATATGCTCAAAGCAATGAACAGACCCCTGATTGATAATAAAGCTTTAATAAAAAAAATAAGAAAACTTGTACCAAATGCAGCAATAAGAACTACTTTTATTACGGGTTACCCGACAGAAACAGAAGAAGATTTTAATGAGCTTTATAACTTTGTTAAAGAAATGAAAATAGACCGTTTAGGCGTTTTTGAATTTTCAAAAGAAAAAAATACAAAAGCTTATAACTTAAAGCCCCAAATAACCGCTAAAGTAAAAAAACAAAGAAAAAAATTACTTATGGAATTACAGCAGGAAGTATCAAAGGAAATAAATAAAAAACTTACGGGTAAAAAAACAGACTGTATAGTTGAAGCCCTGCAAAATGACGGAACCGTAATTGCCCGTTCATATAAAGATGCTCCGGAAGTTGACGGTTTAGTTTATGTTAATACAAAAACTCCCGTTATCCCCGGCGATATAATAACCGTCAAAATAACAGGAGCTTTTGAATACGATTTAACTGCTACTTTTTAAAAACTTCTTTTTGCTTTCTAACATTGTACTTATAGACTCTTCTGTCTCTTAAAGCCTTTGGATTTCTCTTAATAAGATTATCTATTGTTTCTTTTTCCATTTTTCTGTCTTTTTTCAGATAATATACATAAGATAATTTAAGAGCAGGTTCAATATCCTCAGGATATGTTCTTACTAATATTTTTAACTTATCCAAAGCAATATCTAATCTGTTAAGTCTTACATCAATGAATGCTTCCAATATTTGAGTATCTTTATCATCATTTATTGTTTTTGCAAGGTTTAAATGTTTTTCTGCCAACTTATACTCTCTTAACTTATAATAATTAACCGCCAAATTATATAATATAACAAATTGGTTTCTTAAATCGGTTTGAACTAAAGGCAGAGCTTGAGTTAAGATATAATTTGAACGTGCATATTGCCTTTTCAAACCATAATTGATAGCTAAATCAACCCAAGCAACAATATCATTACCGTTTGCTTTTAACTGAGATATCAACCTTTGGATTTCAAGCTCAAAGTTTTCACCGGGGTAACCAGTAATCATGTCATGATAATAAAGATTTGCATATTCAGACGGTGCAATAGGTTTATCAATAATATCAGGAATCATCTTGTATAAGAACAACAATGTGTTAATATCTCTTTGAGTAATATTTCTTCTTTCCGCAGGAACAGAAACACTATCAAAGGTATAATACATAACGTCATTTGAATCGGCACTATGTCCGCCCAAACCTAAAGCATGACCCATTTCATGCAAAGCTACATTATATACTTTATTCGCATTTAAATTTTCACCCGATACATCTGTTTTTTTAATATAAACTTCCATACTTTGCAGCACTTCATCTTTAAATATCGGAAGTGTTTTTCCAATTCTTTTAGGATCAAATTTATCTTTTATTGAAATATCATCGGTAAATTTAATTTTAATATTGGCATTGGCATCTGTAGTTTCGTTTAATTTAATTGTACCGTTAGAAACACCTTCCCAAGCATAAACAGCATCTTTAACAGCATTAATTGATTCGGAAGGTACAGAGGAATCTGCAGATATTGAAAAAGTAATCGGTTTAGAATTATTCCATCTTATTAATTGATCATCAAATAAAATATTATCTGCATAATTCGGACCTATTTGTTTATCTAAATCTTTTCGCATATTCATTAATATATTATCAGCTAATTCACTTGCCTCATCACAATCTTCAAGCTGAGCAATATCATATAACAATTTTTGAGTTTCATAAGTGGGAGGCATTTTTGATAATGCCAATACTTCATAATAAATAGGTTCATTATCGTATGGTTTAGCATTAGCAACATTTATAAATGTTTTTAATGCTTTCTCATATTGACCTGCTTCTAAAGCTTTTTTACCTTGGTTAAACATATATGACGGATACATATTTCTGAGTACAAAAAATACACCTACAATTAAAACCAGTACTATAGCAAAAATAACTATGGTACTTGTCATACCTTGTTCTTGTTTAACTGTTTTTTCGTTTGTTTTATTTTGTTGTGAGTCATTTGTTGCTGCCATATACTCTCCTTTTTATTATTTATTTAATTCCAATAATTCAGATAATTTTTTTGTTTCCAGTTTTGATAAAATTTCAGAGTTACCTTTTATTTTAAAATATTCTGCAAATTTTGGCGTAGTTTTTAAGTTATATGAACGTCCGTTTTTATCTTTTTTTCTGCTTATTAAACCTTTATCAACAAGTTCCTGAACATGGTCGTATGCAGTAGACCCTCTTAATTCCTTAAGTTCCGATTGTCTTATTGGTTCTTTAAGCGCAATAACGGTAAGTGTTTTTAAAACTGCATTTGTTATATCCACGGGACAAAGTTTTTCAACAATATCCATGTATTCTTCCTTAACTTGTATAATATACCCGTTTTCGTCGTCAATTTCAAGAGCACCGTCGCGGGAAGAATAATCCATAATCAAATCAAGCATTGCATTTTCAACTTCCTGCTCATCGGTTTCGAGAATTTCAGAAATATCCTTTAAACTTACGGCTTTACCCGTTACAAACAATACAGCTTCAATTCTTGATTTTAAATCCATCATACGCCTCTATGCCGTTTGTTCTTCCGTTTCCTTAACGGGAGTTTTTCCTTTTACCACATACAAGTCAGAATAAAATTCTTCCTGTTCCAAATCAAATTCACTCTCTGCCGTCAAGAATAACAGTGCAATATATGCCGATATTTTATCCAAGCCTAAGAGAGTCAGGGTATTAAGTTCTACTTTTTCTTCTTTTTCAAAAATTTGAATTAAGTTTTCATGCAAAATTTTTATAGAACTTTCAATATATTCTTCGTGAGCAAGATTAATAATATCATCCGCACTCATATTAGCGTAACTGCGTACTCTTCTTTTTGCACGCTCCAACGAATTTTTTACGGCTTGTTTTTTATCAAGCTGCTCATAAAACTCTAACTGTCTTATTAAATCTTTTAAAGTTACTATTCTGTTTCTGTTTAATTTAACACTGGTTCTTCTTTGTATAATATCTTCTATCGGAATTACATTATCAGGGTAATAATCCTGATAGTATAAGTCATCGGAAAATCTTGAATCATCAGAGTCATCATATTCGGGATTAACTTCTTCATGCACTTCAAACTGCAAAGGATCAAGCCCTACAAGTACATTTGATTTAAGCTTTAAAAGAACAGCCAAAAAAAACAAAGCTCTTCCGCTCAAACGCAAATTATTAGATTTACTTTCAGCTATATGAAGCATATATTTATCAGCAATATCAGCTATATCAATATTCCAAGGGTCAATTTTACCTTGTTTTGCCATCTGAACCAAAACTTCAATACCGTCAAGTTCTTCTGACGGAGTATCCAAAATTGATTCGGGTGCAAAACCTAAATCTTTTTCATAAGCTTGAGTTGATGATTGTATATAAAAATTATTTGTATCCTTCGGATTTAACATTTAATTAGTCCCTAAATTTCACACCTGTTACGCGAGTTTTACCATGTTCTTTTTGAGTTACACCTATTGTCCTATTAGCTGATTCTATCATAGGTTTACGATGACTAACTACTATAAATTGCGTATTTTTTGCTTGTTGTTGAATAATATCCGCTAAACGTTCTACATTAATTCCGTCAAGATTTGCATCAACTTCATCAAGTGCATAAAAAGGTGCGGGCAGGTATTTTTGGATAGCAAATACCAAAGCAAGCG
>CANQJQ010000029.1 GCA_947624265.1 Candidatus Gastranaerophilales bacterium | reverse complement strand
ATTAAAATACGGTCAGTATTCTATTACCCGCATGGGTATATTATTTATTATATATCCTTATGCTGTTCTTTCCAAGTTTTTATTTGCTGCAATTTAACCTTATATTTGGCTTCAAGCCCTTGCTCATTGGGTTTAAAGTATTCTCTGCCTATAAGTGAATCAGGCAGACATTGCATGGAAGTTATCTTTTCTTCATAATCATGGGCATATTTATAGCCTTTACCGTAATTAAGTTCTTTCATCAGCTTAGTCGGCGCGTTTCTTATAATAAGAGGTACGGGTTCAGACAGTTGTTTAAGAGCATCTTGCTTTGCACTCATATATGCCATATCCATAGTATTTGATTTTGGCGCCATTGCCATATAGATTACCGCTTGAGTTAAATGAACGCTGCACTCGGGCATACCTATAAAATGGCAGGCATGATAAGCGGCTACGGCCTGCTCCAAAGCATGGGGGTCAGCCAAACCGATATCTTCACTTGCAAAACGTGTAACCCGTCTTGCAATATATAAGGGGTCTTCCCCTGCTTCAAGCATTCTTGCCAGCCAATAGACTGCTGCATCAGGGTCAGAGTTGCGCATGGATTTATGCAGAGCCGATATAATATTGTAGTGTTCTTCGCCGTTTTTGTCATAAATTAAAGATTTTTTTGAAGTGCATTGCTCCAAGGTATTTTCTGTAACTGTTATTTCACCATTATCGGATACATCGCCGTTTAATATTACCATTTCCAAAGTAGATAGCGCGTTTCTTGCATCCCCGTTCGCAAATTCCGCTATCATATTAAGCATTTCATCAGTTATATTAATCTTTTGACTGCCAAATCCGCGTTCATCCTTTATTGCTCTTTGTAAAAGTGTTACAAGTTCTTCAGTCTTTAATGGCTGCAGTACAAAAACCTTGGAACGTGAAAGAAGTGCGCTGTTTACCTCAAAAGAAGGGTTTTCCGTAGTTGCACCGATTAATATAATACTTCCTTTTTCCACAAACGGAAGAAAAGCGTCCTGCTGAGCTTTATTAAACCTGTGTATTTCATCAACAAAGACAATGGTTTTTTCGCCTAAACGCCTGTTGTCTTCTGCCTCCTGCATAACTGCTTTAATTTCTTTAATACCGCTTGTAACCGCAGAAAAATCAATAAACTTTGAATGGGTCTTATTTGCAATAATCCTTGCAAGAGTAGTTTTACCGACCCCCGGAGGTCCCCAGAAAATTAAAGAGGTTATTTGGTCGCTCTCTATAAGCCTTCTAAGGATTTTCCCTTCACCCAGCAAATGCTTCTGACCTGCAAATTCATCTAAATTTTGCGGTCTTAATCTTGCCGCAAGAGGCTGGTTGTTGTTTTCAAATATTGATTTTTGCTCCATCAGGTTTCTCCGATATTAATATTATATATGCAAAAATCTTAAAAGCGAGATAAGGACTTTACAATTAAAATTTTTTTTACTAATATAAAAATACGCTTCCGGAGGAGTGCCGGAGCGGTTGATCGGAGCGGTCTTGAAAACCGTCGTACGTGCGAGCGTACCGTGGGTTCGAATCCCACCTCCTCCTAATAAAAAGCAGATAATATACATTATCTGCTTTTTATTTGAATTATTATTCTTCTTTATGTTTGATATATCAACATAAGCTTTAAAGTCCCTATTGAGTATCAACATCAGGTAAGGTAAGTCCGTTAATATTATCAACAAGTCCATCAAGCATGTTGTACATTGCGATATAACCTCTATCGGGGTCTTCCGTATTATAAGCATCTAAAAATTTTTGATATTTTTCACTTCCCATAAAATCTTTAAATATCGCTTCATTTGCAGGATCAGTTACAATCGCATACAAAATTTGTCTATATTCTTCATCCGAAAGCTTAATCTCACCACCATTACCGTATACGTCATGAATCAGGTCATGAAAACTCTTGAATGTAGGCTCCTCTGATTTATCTAAATCTTCGTCGCTGGCATTTGTATCAATATTTACTACACGGTCTTTTGGAGAAAATGTTCTTTGATTTTCTGTTTCATGATTTGAAACCTTGGTTTCATTAAACACACCAGAACCGGTTTCAATAGTATCAAATTCTAGTGTTCCGGTTTTATCTGAATCAAAAACGCTTTCTTTCTCCGGTGGGGCAAATTTTCTTGATGCGGGAGCACCAACATCTTGAGTGTCGTTAAGTCTTACAGAATTAAAATGAATACTCATATTATACTCCTTCTTGTTCTACAAAGAAAAATATCGGTATTATAAAAAAAAACTTTAATTTTTTATAATATTTTTTACAAAACTTAATTTAAGTTTTTATGTACTTGAACATCTACTATAAATCTTATGTATAGCGCGCTTGCAGTTTATATATTGATAAAAATTGTGAAAAGTACTGCGATTTTGATTTTTTTTATGATTTTTCAAAAAAAATTAATGTATGATATACTTTATAAAAATAAGGGATGAGACAATGTTAAAGATTTTAAATTTTATTGATAATTTATTTGAGAAAAATAAACAACAGGAAAACAAACCGCCTTATACTGATGAATATTTAAAAACAGGAGAATATCTTTCCTGCAAATCATTACATGGCGGTATTACTTTTATACATAGTGCAGTTAGAGCCTGCTGTTCTAATAAATTGGGAGTAACATTCTATGAAAATTATAAAGGCGAACCGATAAATTGGGAAAAAATAAAAAAACAACGTGCTAAAATCATTGACGACTGTAAAAGAGGAATCCTTCCAAAAAACTGTTACGGATGTGTTGATTTAGAAAAAAAGAAGTGGGATGAGCATCTGCTTATTGATGATTTGTTTTTTAATTATTGGGATCATTGTAATTGCGGTTGTGTTTATTGTATTCAAGCAGGCAGAGGTGAATATTTTGTAAAAGAAAAACGTCCAAGTGATTATTATAGTGTTTTAAATCAAGTTAAATATTTATATAAAAACAACCTTGTTGCGAAAAATGCCCATGTTGAATTGGTAGGCGGAGATTTAACCGTACTTGATGAGGCAGAAGAATTGATTAATACTGTTTTAGACTACGGGGTAGGCAGAATAACTTTTCATTCTTCTTGTATTTATTATTCTAAAGGTATTGAAAGAGCTTTAAAAGAAGCACCTAACGTTGACTTTGATTTCTCGGTTGATTGTGCATCAAGAGAACTTTATAAAAAAATAAAAAGAATTGATGCCTATGATCAGGTTATTGATAATATTAAAAGATATTTGGCTTGTTCAGAAAAGGCTAAAGATGCTTTAATTGCAAAATATATTATCGTAGACGGATTGAACGATAATCTTGAAGAACTTGGCAAATGGATTGATTTAATGCATAGCTTGGGGATTAGAAGAGCAAAAGTTGATGTAAACTTTAAAAAATTCTTTCCGGAATTCAATCATCCGAACCCGACGGTTCCCGAACACTATTATAAAATGTTTGAGCTTTTTAACAGGAAAATACAAGAATACGGCATAATAGATTGCTGCTGGGAATTTACAAAACGTGTATTGAAGGAAGGCGGAATTCCTAAAGGATATTAAAAAAACAATATTTCTTTTTATTACAAAATAATCGTTTTTTATATGACTTTCTTGTTCGTTTGCACATATCAGACAATTAAGGTTAAATTTTGCCTGAAATTACATAAAAAACTTTTTCATTATTTATGAGAATGATTTTCTCTTTAATTTTCAAATTAAAATCTGTTTTTAAAAATTATATTTTATTTTTATTATAATCTTCATAAAGTAATTCTTGAGTTACTTGCCCGTAGGGTACAACTTTTTGAGAATATATTTGAGCCTGATAAATATCTTTTAACTTTTTCAAAGAAGTAGTAGCTTGATTTGGCTGTTTGACTCCGTTTACATCAATATAAAGATTGGGTTTATCATCGGAAACACAAGGCGTAGTATTGTTAGAATTGCATATATTATCGACTTTATCAGAAGATGTTGCAAAGTTTATTACACAAAAAACCATCCCGTCAGCTGTAACAAAAACAGAACAATCTTGATATTCATCGCCTTCACCCGTGAAAGTTTTTAAGTCTGAATCTTCTATAACATTCATTCTCTTTTTAAATAAATTATCAACAATATCATCGTTTGACGTATAATCTTTGGCCGTTAAGTTTGTTAGCCCATAATTCAATTCTAATGCTCTGTTTGTATTTGAAAGTGCTTTTTTTATTGCAGATCTGAATTCATGACGTTTAGTATTATTTATAACCGTAGGAAATATCATTACGCTAATAACACCTATTATAACTAATGTTAACAATACTTCTGCAAGTGTGAATCCTTTTTTCTTCATAAAAAATCCTCATTATTACATTGCCATTTTACAAAAATTTAAATTAAAATGCAAGTATAATGCTTCAATTTATCAAATCTATATGCTTCTGTAATGATAAACCATTAAAAAACTTAATAAGATAAAATTATCTGGGATTAGTTATAACAATTTCTTGAAAAACCAGTTATATTTATGTAAGATAATTTTATGTCAAAAAATTTTTATATAGTAAACATTGATATTAAAACTGATAACAGGGGAAGTTTAACGGCATTTGAAAAAGGATGTAATTGTCCGTTTGAAATAAAAAGATTATTTTATATTACCGATGTTCCAAATAAAGATATAATTAGAGCTAATCATATCAATAAAGATACTTCTATGGTTTTAATTCCGGTCAAAGGAAGTTGTGAAGTTGTTTGTAATAAACAAAATCCCGAAAAATTTGTATTAAATTCTCCTGATAAAGGTTTGTATATAAAAAAAGGCATTTACAGAAAACTTTATAATTTTACAAATGATGCTTTAATACTATGTCTTTGTGATAACTATTATGATATAAATGAATATAAATGTGATTAATGAAGGCAAATGATGGAAACATTAGCAGTTATAATACCGGTATGGGGGGAAAAAGAATTAGTCAATATATTATATGAAAGATTAATTAAAGTATTAAAATCTTTGCCGGTAAAATATGAAATTATATATGTTAATGATGCATGCCCTTTTGGGTCGGGAGAAGAATTAGATAAACTGGCTAAAATTGACAAAAATATTAAAATTATAAATTTTACCCGAAATTTTGGGGAAGCTGCAGCAGTAAAGGCCGGTATTGATAATTGTAATGCTGATTGGGCTGTAATAATGGATTGTGATTTACAAGACAGTCCTGAGGATATAATAACTTTATATAATAAAGCTAAAGAAGGATTTAACGTTGTTTGGGGTGAAAGAGTTGAAAGAAAAGATAAACTTTCTAAAAAAATCTTTTCTAAAATGTTTTATTTGATAAATAATATGTTTTCGGAAATAAAAATAAATAAAAAAATAGGTTCTTTTTCTATTATTTCAAGAGAAGTAATTCAAGAATTAAAAAAAATTCAAAATTATACTTTTAACTATATTCAAATGGTTGAATATTTGGGCTTTAAAAAAGCTTATGTACCAATAAAAAAGTATGAAAGGGCTCTTGGAAATAGCGGATATAATTTTATTAAAGGAGCTTCTCTTGCTTTAAAAATAATGGTTTCAACATCTAATAAACCTTTATTAATTCCCATAATTTCTTCTATATGTATGTTTTTCTTATGTGCTATATGTTTGACAGTATTATTAATAGGCACGATATTAAATTCTGATGATAATGATCTTTTGATTTGGTTTATTGCAATATTGTTGTTTTTTGGAGGTATTTTATTCCTTAATCTGTCTATTATCGGAATATATATAGGTATTATATTAAAAGAAACGCTATCTACTCCTCATTATGTAATTAAACGTGAAAAAGAAGACAATAAACTATGAAAGTAGTACTTATAGTTCCTAATTTTGATACGTATGTACTGACTCCTCAACTTGGTGTTATGTATTTATCTGCTTATTTAAAAAAATACGGGCATGAAGTTAAAATTATTGATGCACTAAGAGATAATTTATCTGATGAACAAATATTGCAGATTGCGGAAAAATTTAATCCTGATGGCATAGGCATACATTGTTTAAGTATATTTTTTAATGAAGTTATTAAACTTACAAAGTTATTAAAGAGCAAGAACTATAAAGTTTTTATAGGCGGCGTCCATCCGACTTTTGCGCCTTATACCACATTAAAAAAAACAGGGGCAGATTATGTTATTTTGGGAGAAGGAGAAGTTCCTTTACTGAAATTAACTGAAAATAATTTTGTAAATAATAATATACAAGGTGTATATTCAATAAATGATTTAAAAGATAATGAAACGGATATAACAGGTCAGGCCGTAAAATTAGGGGAAATAATTAAAAATTTAGATGAAATCCCCCCCCCCGATTGGGAACAAATCCCTCCGAATTCATATCCGCAAGCTCCTCATGCTGTTATTGCCAAGGGATATCCTATCGGAATAGTAACAACATCCAGAGGATGCCCGTTTAGATGTTCATTTTGTTCCAGTCATAATTTTTATGACGGGGTCAGATTTCGTTCGGTTGATAATGTAATTAACGAAATAAAATATTTAATAGAAAAATTTAATATAAAAGAACTTCAATTTATTGATGACAATCTAACCCTTAAAAAATCTTACGCTATGGAAATTTGTCAAAGAATGATAGATGAAAATATAAAAATAGATTGGACTCCGATAAACGGAATTAGAGCAGATTCTTTAGATGATGAATTGGCAATAAAAATGAAAGAGGCAGGCTGTTATCTTTTGGATTTTGGGATAGAAGCGGTAAACACTCAAATATTGAAAAATATTAAAAAGGGCGAAACAATAGAAAGGATTACTGCTGCAATAGATTGTGCACATCGTGCGGGTATGATAACTATAGGCAATTTTATTTTCGGACTGCCAGGAGAAACTAAAGAAACAATGGAAGAAGCGATTAATTATGCAGTAAATTCCAAATTGGACAGAGCAGGATTTTTTGCGTTGAATGTACTTCCGGGGTCAGATATCGCAAAACAATTAAAAAAAGAAAAAGGCATTGAAATTATTTCAAATTCTTTATTTTCTACTCCTGATTATTTGGTTTGTGATTTAACCGCAAAAGATATTGAAAAGTATATACAAAAAGCTTATTGGAAATTTTACTTTCGACCTAAAATTTTATTTAATGTGCTAAAATATATTCCTGTAAGACAATATAAATATTTTCTTAAAGTATTAATTAAGTATAATATATTTAAGTTTTGGTAAGGCATGATTAAATTTCTTGATTTAAAAAAAATAAATATCAGATTCCAAAAAGAATTTAATGAAAGATTTAATCTTATACAGGAAAGAGGAATATATCTTCATGGCTCTGAAAATGAAGGTTTTGCAGGCAATTTCGCAAAATATATCGGAGTAAATAAATGTATACTTTGTTCTTCAGGATTAAGCGCATTAGAATTAATTATAAAAGGATATGGTTTCGGAGTCGGTGATGAAATTATTGTTCCTTCTAACACTTATATAGCAACAATAATGGCAATAATTCATAACGGATGTACTCCTGTTTTTATAGAACCTGATATAAATACTTTAAATATAGATTTAACAAAAATAGAAGAAAAAATAACACCTAAAACCAAAGCAATACTTCCTGTTCATTTGTATGGACAAGCTGTACAGACGGATAAAATACAAGAATTAGCAAAAAAATACAACTTAAAAATAATAGAAGATGCGGCTCAAGCTCATGGCGCCGAATATAACGGGATTAAAACGGGCAATTTGGGTGATGCTGCAGGTTTTTCTTTTTACCCGTCAAAAAATTTGGGCAGTATGGGAAACGGCGGATGTATTACCACTAATGATGCTGAGCTCGCAGATAAAATAAAAGCTTTGGCTAATTACGGTTCTAAAGTTAAAAATCATCATATATATGACGGTACAAACTCTCGTTTGGACGAATTTCAATCTGCTATATTAGACGTTAAACTTAAATATTTGGATAAAGATAACTCTATGCGTCAAAAAATATCTGAGTTATATCGCAAAAATATAAATAATGAATTAATAAAATTACCTCAAACATATAATGAAAAAGCTCATGTTTGGCATGTTTTTGCTGTTATGACGCCAAATAGAGACAAATTACAAAAATATCTTTATGATAACGGTATTGAAACTTTAATTCATTACCCTATTGCTCCTCATAAACAGGAAGGTTTTAAACAATTTTCTCATTTAAATTTGCCGATTAGCGAAAAAATTCATACGGAAATTATTTCCCTGCCTATTTCTCCTGTTTTGCGCAGTGATGAAATATTTTACATAATTGAGAAAATAAATAAGTTTATTTATTAATTATTGTTCTTTTTGATTTGTGAAATAGTTTTCCATTGTTTCATCATTAATGGAATCGGTTGTAAAGCCTTTTAATTTGAAGGAAAAAATATTATCCAAATCTTTATCATTATTAATTGTCCAAGTTTCGACATCAAATCCGGACTCATTAAGTAAATCCATTGCCTCGGATGAAAGTTTTGAAGATTTAATATCTAAAAATACTTCATTTGTTTCTGTTTTTAAATCTTCAAGGATTTTAACGGTTTTTTGTGAAGGTTTTTTTTCGGATAAATAACCCAATCTTGCATCTGGTAAATAATTACTTATGGATTTTAAATAATCTTTATTGAAACTAATCCAGGTTATATTTTCTTCAAGCCCTGCTTCTTTAACCAAATCAACAAGTATTTTAGCTTTTTCCTCATCAAAATCAGCAGTTTTTTTAAGCTCTACATACAAATTTAAATTATAATCTTTTGCGCAATCAAGTAATTGTTCAAAAGAAGGAATTTTGGTTCCTTTAAACTCTTCACCTTTCCAAATCCCAAAATCAAATTCCTGTAATTCTTCAAATGTATAATTAGAACATTTCCTCGGCCAGTATAATTTTGAGCCGTCTTCTTGTCTTGCGGTTCTGTTAATTGTGGAATCATGTAATAATACGGGAATGTTATCTTTTGTCCATTCTATATCACATTCTGCCGTACCGAACCCGTTTTCTGCCGCTGCAATGAAAGCAGGTATAGTATTTTCCGGGGCTGATATGCTGTCTCCTCTATGGGCGATTATGGTTGGTTTAAATTCATCTCCTGCTGTGTCTTGCGTTTCGTTTATTATAATATTGTCATCGGTATCATCAATTTTATCAGCAGAATAGTTCCCTGATATATCATTAATATAATATTTGTTTTGTATTGCATTTATTTGAGACATTTTTCTCCGTACTAATAACTTTGGTTTGCGTATAAAGCGGCAAGAGTGGTAACATTAACCGTAAACTGGTCATAATCAAAATTTTCGGGCGTCGCTAAAATTGTACCGATTTTATCTGCAAGAAGTCTGTCTGTTTGCATACCTGTTCCGTCGGTGCCCTTATTCCATCCGTATGCACAATATTCGTTATAGCTCATTTCCTGACCGGGGGCAGTTAATGCATATCTTATGTAATTTAAATCTTCTATATTTAAATTAAAGTCAGCATTAGCCGAACTCAGGGTTTCATTCAGTTTATTAAGCTGTATTTCTTCATTATAGTTTTTATCTATATTATTACCTATTTTTGTTCCGTCTTCGGATAATATAAATTGTTTTAATGTTTCTCTGAATTCTTGTTGAGAATCGGAATTGGATATATTCACATAGAAATTTATAATATTATTTAAAATTTCATTGCCTTTTTGCAATGCGTCATCAGGATTGGTAAATCCGTTTGCAAGTTCTTCATGCTTTGAGTTTAAAACATTTTTATAATTATCATAGTTATTTGCAATGGAAGAAAGTACTACCATAGTAGCTATTGCAGACTTGTCAGGATTATTATATAAATTATTGCTTGATTTCCCTGTTGATTGAATTCCGTAACTTTCTATAATCTGTTTTTCTTTTTCCGTTAATTTTGTATCGGAATTAAGGAAATCGTGTATCTTCATTTGTGTAAGCCCTGAAGATGCGGAAGAATCATCAAACAGTTTTAAGAAGCTTCTTACCAGTTTTTTTATGCCTTTATTTTCGCTGTCATATCCTTTCTCTTCTCCCATACCTGTTTCTTGGCTTGCCAAAGCTAAAGCGACACAAGCTAAGTTATCATATTCTTCCGAGCCCAGACCAAGCTCTTTACTTAAACTTTCTTTATTATTAATTAAGCCCTCCAAGAACTTTTTCCCGTCAGGAGTTTGATTTACGGGAACTTCCTTAAAGGTTTCATCAAAAGTAGAACGATTTTCTTCGGTTTTTTCGGTAGTATACATTATACTGATATCTTCAAGCCTTATATCGTTTTCTTTTTCACCCTGTCTGACGGATTTTATATCTGAATTATTAAATTGTATTTTATTAACCATATAATTTATATCGTCATAAATTCTAAAAACTTTAATTTTATTTTGATATATACTAAAATTATGAATTACTACAAACAAGAGATAGAAAAATTAAAAATAAAAGATAACTTCCGTACGATTAAGGATATAGAAGAAAAACAAGAAAGGTTTATTGTTCAAAACGGCAGAAAACTTTTAAATCTTTCTTCTAATGATTATTTAAATTTAAGTACAGACAGGAATTTAATAAGTGAATTTTTAGCGGAATACAAATATTCTAACGAATTTATTTTTTCTTCAACTTCTTCAAGGTTGTTAACGGGAACTTCTAAGATATATAATCGATTGGAAAATAATCTTGCTTCAATGTTTAATAAAGAAGCAAGCCTGTTGTTTAATACAGGTTATCAATGCAATCTGGGAGTTGTATCCTCCCTTGTAAACAGGGGAGATGTAATATTTTCCGATAAACTCAATCACGCAAGTATAATTGACGGAATGAAACTTTCTCCTTGTGAATTTTATAGATACCGCCATTTTGATTATGATAATTTGGAAGAACTATTAATAAAACACCGTCAAAATTACAAAAAGGCTTTAATAATTACGGAATCCGTATTTAGTATGGATGGAGATATTGCGGATTTAAAAAAACTTATTGAATTAAAAAATAAATACGATTGCCTTTTAATGGTTGATGAAGCTCATGCTTTCGGGATTTTCGGAGATAATCTTGCGGGAATAGCTGATAGAGATAATTTGCTTGGAGATATTGATATAATAACTGCAACTTTAGGTAAATCTTTTGCCTCTATGGGGGCTTTTTGTGTTTCAACAAAAACCATTATTGATTATCTTATAAATAAAGCTGATTCTTTTATATTTTCTACGGCACTTCCTTCCGTTAACGTTATGTGGTCAAACTTTTTAATCGAAGAAAAAATTAATATCGTAAAAGAAAAATCTAAACGGTTGAAAAAATTAGTAGCTCAGGCACACGAATATATAAAGGATGGAGAAAACTCACAGATAATTCCTGTTATAATTGGAGAAAACGAAAAAACAGTTAAAGTTGCACAACAGCTGCAAGCGAAAGGATATTATGTGCTTCCCGTAAGACCGCCTACAGTTCCAGTTAATACCTCAAGACTCAGGCTATCGTTAACTGCTGATATTACTTTTGATGAATTTAAATCCGTAATTGATATGGTAAAAGGAGCTTTAAATGCAGTATAAATGGCTGAATAAAAAAAATAATAAAAAATTAATAGTATTTTTTAACGGCTGGGGAATGGATGAAAAAATTGTTTCTCATTTGGATTGTACCGATTATGATGTATTAGTTTTTTTTGATTACAGAAACTTAGATGCTCAAGATTTTGATTTTTCTTCTTATCAAACAAAAAACCTTATAGCCTGGTCAATGGGAGTTTGTGTAAGCAGTTATTTCTACGATAAATATAAGGATTTTGATAAATTTATAGCAATAAACGGAACTCAAAAACCTATAGATGATAATTACGGCATACCTGTAATGATATATAATCTTATGGTTGAGAATTTTAATGAGCTTTCATGCGGTAAATTTATGAGTAAAATCAGTTCGGAATTTGATTTAAAACAATATACTGCACGTTCAACTGCTGCGTTGAAAGAAGAACTAATTGAACTGTCAAAAGTAAATTCTAAACAGTTGTTAAAATTTGATAAGGCAATAGTTTCAAAGAAGGATAGAATTATGCCTTATAAAAACCAGTTAAATTATTGGAAAAATCAGAGTGCGGATATTATTGAAAATCAAGGTTCTCATTATGTATTCAATCAATTTTGTGCTTGGGAAGATATCTTATGATAGACAAAAGTTTAGTAATTACAAGGTTTAAAAAAAGTCTAAAGACATATGATGAAAATGCGCTAATCCAAAAATATACCGCGGAAAAATTAGTTAAATATTTAACAAAAAAGAAATGTAAAAATATACTTGAAATCGGATGTTCAAGCGGAGTTTTAACAAGACAGATAAAGAAAAATCTTAGTTATGAAAAGTTTTTTGCTAATGATATTGTTGCCGAATCGGAAAAATATATTGTAAAAATAATCCCTGAAGTTCAATTTATTGAAGGAGATATTGAAGAAATCCCGTTAAATGATAGTTATGATTTGATAATTTCTAATGCCTGCCTGCAATGGTGCAATAACATTGAAGCAGTTATAAACAAACTGTATAACGCTTTAACTCCTGACGGTATTTTGTTATTTTCCGTATTTGCGGACGAAAATTTAAAAGAAATTATAAATATATTTAAACTTCCCAAAAGAAAATTAAAACTCGATAAACTTAAAAACAACCATGAAAATATAATTATAGAAAGCGAAATAAAAAAAATATATTTTAATACCCCAATGGAGGTTCTTTCTCATATAAAAAACACGGGTGCTAATGCATTAGGAGAATTTAAATTTACAAAATCAAAACTTCAAAATTTCGTAAAAACATATAAAACATTATACAGCGAAGGAGAGAAAGTATATTTAACATACAATCCCGTGTATATTAAGATTAAAAAGCTGAAGAACGATATTGAATAGCCTGTGCAATGTGTTTAGGCTGAATGTCTTGAGCTTCTTCCAAATCGGCAAGAGTTCTTGAAAGCTTTAAAAGTCTGTCATAAGCTCTTGCTGACAAATTAAACTTTTTAACGGCTTCTTTTAAAAGATTTGTTGAAGCTTCATCAAGCTTACAAAATTTTTTAATAAGTTTCGGAGTTAATTCGGAATTTGTATAAATCCCCAAACCTTTATAACGTTCCAGTTGGATATTTCTTGCTTTGATAACGCGTTCACGGATTTGTTCCGAGGTTTCAGCTTGAGTCGGGCTATTATCGGTAAGTTCGTCAATCTTAAGCCGTGGTACATCAATAATAATATCAATTCTATCCAGAAGAGGCCCTGAAAGTTTAGCGCGGTATTGTTTAATTTGAAATTCCGAGCAGGTGCATTTTTTTTCGTTGTCGCCCAAATATCCGCACGGGCATGGATTCATTGCTCCAAGCAGTATGAAATCAGAAGGAAATTCCAATCTCATTTTAGCTCTTGCAATAACAATTTTACCGTCTTCTAACGGCTGGCGAAGCACCTCTAAAACATTACGGGGAAACTCAACAAATTCATCAAGAAATAGCACTCCTCTATGAGCAAGTGTGATTTCTCCGGGTTTTGGATTGGAGCCTCCTCCGATTATCCCTATGGCTGAAGCGGTATGATGCACGCTTCTGAACGGACGCTGTGTTATTAAAGGATTATTGGGATTTAACATTGAACTTATCGAATAAATTTTAGTAAGTTCGATTGCTTCATCAAAATTCAGAGGAGGAAGAATTGAAGGGAAACATTTCGCGAGCAGGGTTTTCCCTGACCCCGGAGGCCCTGACATTAAAAGGTTGTGAGCCCCTGCTGCCGCTATTTCCATAGCCTTTTTTGCTTTTAATTGACCTTTTACATCTTTAAAATTATAGCTGTTTATGTTTTGATTATTTTCTAAAATATACTTGTTAATATCAATATTAACTGGTGTTAATTCTTTATGTTCAGGATTTTCTTCAGGGGCAAAATGGTTGACAATTTCACAAAGATTTTTAGCGCCTAAAACGTTTATTCCTTGGACAAGAGCAGCTTCTTTAGCATTATCAAACGGAACAATAACGGTTTTTATTCCCTGTTCTTTTAGTCCTGCAGTAATCGGTAATACTCCCGATACGGCACGTAATGAGCCGTCTAAAGAAAGTTCGCCAACAAAGGCTGTATCCTTAAAATCGGTTTTTTCGATTATTCCTGTTTTTACCAATATTCCTATTGCAATGGGGAGGTCATAATAACTTCCCATCTTTTTTATATCGGCGGGAGCAAGATTAACAACCACCTTTTTTGCCGGAAATTCATAACCTGAGTTTTTTATGGCAGAGCGTATTCTTTCTTTTGCTTCCGATATTGAGGTATCAGGCAATCCTACAATGGCAACCGAAGGCAGCGAATTATTAACGTCAACTTCTACGTGGATTTTATATATATCAAGTCCTATAATGCTTGCTGTTATTATTTCCGATATCAATTAAATAATCCCGTTAAACTATGAATTTAGTATATCATTATTAAATGTAAAGATATGTAAATTTATAAAATAAAATACGCATATAAAAATATTTACGGGCTTTAAAAGGAATGTAAGATTTAAAAGTCTAAACTGAACAACTATCTACCAAAACTAACCTAGTTAACGCTCTTTGAAAAAAGAGCTTTTTTTTGCGAAATTCCGTACAGACAAAGTCTGGTTTGCGAAGGCTGAAATGAGGACAGCCGAAGGCGAACGAATGACAAGCCTGAGCGAAAGGAATTTCAAAACAGCGCCCGCAGAGCGGGTTTTGAGTTAGTTCAAATATATCTATACTAATTTAATGCTTTTATAAAAAAATAGGTTATAATTTATTTATGAAGCAGCGTTCTTTATTTGATGTTATTTCACCTATAATGACGGGACCTTCCAGCTCTCATACCGCAGGGGCAGTCAGGCTCGGACTTTTGGCAAGAAATATTTATAAGGAAACTCCCGAGAAAATCATTTTTAAATTATACAATTCCTATGCTTCAACAGGCAGAGGGCATGGCACTGATAAAGCATTATTGGCGGGGCTTTTAGGGTTAACTGTTGACAGCGAAGATATAAAAAATATTTTTAATCTGCCTCAAAGTAAAAATATTAATTATTCATTTGAATATGAACAAAATATGGACAGACATCCTAATGCGGTTGATTTTATTCTTGAGGGGAAAATTAATATGCGGATATCGGGAAATTCAACAGGAGCAGGTAATGTTGAAATAGTTAAAATAAATGATTTTACATCCCGTATATCAGGTGAATTTAATACTATTCTTTTGTTCTATAAAGATAAACCGGGGATGATTTCAAAAGTATCAACACTAATTCAGGAAGAAAATATAAATATTGCTTCTTTGGAATGCGACAGAAATGCCAAAGGTCAAACCGCTTCTATGTGTATATGTGTTGACGGAGATATTCCGGAAGACTTAATAAAGAAAATAGAGAAAATAGAAGATGTTTATTTTGTCAGAAATGTAGAAAAACTAGAGGACTAAATTGGAAAAAAATATTAACACTTTTGATAAATTGCTGGAACTGAGTAAGACTTCAGGGAAAAAGATTTATGAAATAATGCAGGAAAAAGAGGCTTTTGATTTTGAAATAACCGTAAAGGAAGTAAGAAATAAAGTTTATAAAAACCTACAAGCCATGAAGTCGGCAATTGAAAGGGGCTTAAATTCAAAAGAGAAATCATACAGCGGTTTATGCGGGGATGATTGTTTTAAATTAAAAGAAAAATATAGCAGAAATAAAGCTTTATTCGGAGAATTATTTGAGAAAATAACAACATATTCTCTTGCAACAATGGAAGAAAATTTAAGAATGAACAAGATTGTAGCCTGTCCTACGGCAGGTTCTTGCGGAATAGTACCTGCCGTTATTATTGCGTTATCTGAAGAAATGAACTTGTCTGAAGAAGAAGAGATAAATGCTCTGATTACGGCAGGTACAATAGGCTATATAATTTCCTCCAAGGTTTCAATGGCGGGCGCTGTAGCGGGTTGCCAAGCGGAATGCGGAGTTGCCTGTGCCATGAGTGCAGGTGCCGCTGTTCAAATACTGGGAGGAAATGAAGAACAAATCGTAAATGCAGCTGCTTTGGCTTTAAAAAATTTATTGGGTTTAACTTGCGATCCTGTTGCGGGGTTGGTTGAAATTCCTTGTGTTAAACGAAATGTATTTTTGGCTGTTCACGCAATAACAGCTGCAGAATTAAGTTTAGCGGATATAAAAAGTAAAATTCCGCCGGATGAAGTGGTTGATGCTATGGTACAAACGGGACAATTGATGTCTCCATTATTAAAAGAAACTTCTAAGGGTGGTTTGGCTTCTACAAAAAGTGGTATTATAATTAGTAATAACATAGGAGTTAATAACATTGGAACCGGTAAATGTAGCTATTCTTAAATCCCTTGAAACATCTTTGATAAACTATTTGCTTCAGAAAAAAGAAGTTGAAGAAAAAGTTTCCGGAGGATTTAGGCGTGTTAGAGGCCTAGTTTTAAGTTTAAAGAAGAATAATTACGATAAATACGTTGTAGTTGTTCAAATCGGGATGTGCGAGTGTCAATTTAATGCCAATACCGGTCTAAAAGAACAAGGCAGTATCTTTGGTATTGAAAGACTGATTGTTGATTGGCTTCAAAGACCTTCAGTCATTGAAGCAATAAAATCATTTATTAATAATGATATTCATTCGCATCAATGATTTAATAAATCAGATAATCTCTTCATAGCTTCAATTGTATTTTCTCTGTTTCCGAAAGAAGTTAATCTGAAATAGCCTTCTCCGTTCTTTCCGAAGCCTGCGCCCGGAGTTCCAACTACCGCTATATTATTTAATAAATAGTCAAAGAACTCCCAAGATGACATATTGTTAGGACATTTTAGCCAGATATAAGGCGAATGTTTGCCGCCTGTGTACCAAATTCCGAGTTTATCCATAGTATCGGCTATTATTTTTGCATTTTCGCTATAGTATCCAATATTTTTTTTAATTTGTTTTTGACCTTCTGGGCTGAATATGGCTTCCGCACCCCGTTGTACAATATAAGGAACCCCGTTAAACTTGGTTGTTTGACGTCTTAACCAGAATTTGTTTAATTGAGTCCCCTCTATAACAAGTTCTTTAGGAACAACGGTATAACCGCATCTTGTTCCGGTGAAACCTGCGGTTTTAGAGAATGAGCAGAACTCTATCGCACATTTTTCAGCACCTTCTATTTCATAAATACTGCTTGGTAGTTCTGCTGATTTAATAAAGCATTCATAAGCTGCATCAAAAAGGATAATTGCATCATTTTTAAGTGCATAATCAACCCACTTTTTAAGTCCTTCCTTTGTATAAACGGCACCTGTCGGGTTATTGGGAGAGCAAATATATATAATATCGCATTTAATGTTTTCGTCAGGCAGTGGCAAAAATTCGTTTTTTTCATTAGCATCCGCAAAAATGATTTTCCTGCCTGCCATTATGTTTGTATCTACATAAACGGGATAAACAGGATCAGGAACAAGCACGGTATTATCCGGTGAAAAAATATCCAAAATATTGCCTAAATCACTTTTAGCTCCGTCAGAAATAAATATTTCGTCTGCTTGTATGCTAACATTCTTTTTTAAATAATACCTTTGAATGGCTTCACGTAAAAATGCGTAGCCTTGCTCGGGACCGTATCCTTTAAAAGTAGCTTGTACACCCATTTCATCCGCTGCTTTTTTAATAGCTTCAACAACAACAGGAGCTAAAGGCAACGTAACATCACCAATTCCCAACCTTATTATTTTTTTATCTTGATTTTTATTTGAAAATTCCGCAACTTTTTTTGCAATAGTTGAAAATAAATAGCTGTTTTCCAAATTCAAATAGTTTTTATTAATGTTCATAGCCTCTCCAAAATATGTCGTTTACATGATTATCTTTATAGTATAATAAAATAAAGATTAAGTAAAAAGGAAAAAAATATGGCAGTAAGACAAAGACAACAAGAACAAGACCCTATGGTAAGACGTACTAATTTTGACGCTGTAGAGTCTAACTTAACGGACGAACAGGCAAAACTTGAAGCATCAAGATGTTTAAATTGTAAAAACCCCAGATGTGTACAAGGCTGCCCCGTAAATATAAATATTCCGGAATTTATTCACGAATTAAAAGAAGGAAATCTTGAAAAAGCAGGCGAAGTTATCAGAGAATCAAGTCTTCTTCCTTCCGTATGCGGCAGAGTATGCCCTCAAGAACGTCAATGTGAAGGTAAATGCGTATTAGGCATTAAATCCGAACCTATTGCAATCGGAGCACTTGAAAGATATGTAGGCGATGCTACAAATGCACAAATCGGTGAAATAAAAGAAACAGGTAAAAAAGTTGCAATAATAGGTTCAGGCTGTGCAGGTATTACCGCAGCTGCCGATTTAAGAAAAGCAGGACATGAAGTAGTTGTATTTGAAGCACTTCATAAGCTTGGCGGCGTTTTAAGATACGGTATTCCTCCATTTAGACTTCCAAGAACATTTTTAGATAAAGAAATTTCTAACCTAAAAGCAATGGGAGTTAAATTTGTTACTAACGTTGTTGTAGGTAAATCCATTACAATCAAACAGCTTAAAGATGACGGATTTGACGCTATTGTTATAGGTTCGGGTGCAGGTCTTCCCAAAATGATGGGAGTTCCAGGTGAAAACTTAAACGGTGTATATTCCGCTAACGAATTTTTAACAAGAGTTAACCTTATGCAGGCTAACTTAGAATCAACTGCTACTCCTATAAGGGTAGGCGAAAAAGCTGCAATAATCGGAGGCGGTAATGTTGCTATGGACGCTGCAAGAGTTGCAATAAGAGTCGGATTTAAAGAAGTATACATTGTATACAGAAGAACGGAAGCAGAACTTCCCGCTCGTCTTGAAGAAATAAGACACGCTAAAGAAGAAGGAGTTATTTTCAAATTTCTTCATGCACCAAAGGAAATATATAATAAAGACGGCTATGTCAACGGTATGAAATTTGAAATTATGGAACTCGGTGAACCCGATGAATCAGGCAGAAGAAAACCCGTTCCTACAGGTAAAACCGTTGATTTAGATGTTGATACCGTTGTTGT
>CANQJQ010000028.1 GCA_947624265.1 Candidatus Gastranaerophilales bacterium | reverse complement strand
TCAGTCGGTTGAGTTGGCTCTGGAGTTGTAGTTGGCTCAGTCGGTTGAGTTGGCTCTGGAGTTGTAGTTGGCTCAGTTGGTTGAGTTGGTTCCGGCGTTGGTGTCGGAGTTGGTTCCGGTGTTGGTGTCGGAGTTGGTTCCGGTGTTGGTGTCGGAGTTGGTTCCGGTGTTGGTTCCGGTTCCGGAGTTATTGTAGGGTCTGGAGTTATTGTTGGTTCATCACAATTATTACAATTACAGGGTTTTAAGGTTGCACATTTATTAATTCTGTAATTAAATTGTGGTAAGAATACTTGAACTCCGTCTTCAAATCTGGACATACCGTTTTCATCAACAAAACTGTATGTCATTAAACGATTAACATTAATTGTTGAATGTTTTATTATATCTTCTATTGTTTTACCTGCAGTATCATAATCAGGATCTACATCAAATACGCCATAGTTATGAACACCGTTTTGGTCTTCATATCGCGTTGTGAATATATCTAAATTTGAATATGCAATTTGTTGAAGTATATTTGATGCAAATTGATTTACATAATTAACTTTATTATTTAGAATCGTTTTACCTGTTGATACTTTTGCAAATCTTCCGTTTCCGTCAGGAGAAGAATAGAATTGAAGTAAATCAATAGCATCAAAAACATCGCCTGCTACTTTTTTGCCTTCTGCATTTGTATTATCAACTATTGTAACTACTCTGTCAGGTAATTGACCTTCTTTAACAGATGAAGGTGATATTTGATATATAATGGCATCTTTATCTGTAGAACTCATATCTGCTAAATGAGATTGTGTTCTTAATGTTGTTACATCAGGTAAAGAAATACCAATCATAGTATTTTCGGTATTTTCATCCAATGTTCTGTTTATATCATTAATATTACCTGTACTTATGATATCGTTAAAATTCATTTCATCTAATACATACTCAAATTCTGAAGCATTTGCGGGAGAATTTACAATCGCATATACAATATCTCTGTATGCTTCATCTGAAATATCTTGACCGTATGTGCCATAAACCATATCTTCAAAAGAACCATATTCACCTTCAAGAAGATCATCAGAATCTTTAACTACACTTGCTATAGGTGATTTTGGAGAATATTTAAATACGGAATCGCAAAAGTCTTGGTCTTCTGGTTGATCAGCCTGCATTTGATAAACAATAGTTGTAGGCATGGTTAAAAGTCTTGTATCTAATGATTGATCGGAACTTGAATTACCTCTGAATAAATTAAGACTTGCAATTGCTTCATAACTTGGTTCATCACCCAACTCTGTTTGAATAAATTCTGATAATGAAGGATTTGCTTGAATGGTTTCGTCAATAAGTTTACTCATTATAGCATTTTTAGCTTCACCTTTATAAGATGATAAAGCATCAGAATAAACTTTTTCTATAATTTCTTTTAATGTAGAACCTTCATCTTCAGCTTCTGAAGGATTTTCAGTAATGGTAACAATGATTGTACCGTTTTCGTTTCTTTCTAAGTCTTCATCAGGGAATAATTGTATTACACCGTCAGAATCTGTAAAATAAAATTCTGATACAGGTAACTGCATCAAATCAACATCTGTTAAAACTTGTTTTTGTGCACTTGCGGTCATTGCGTCTACAACTGCAGCTGCATCTTGAACGGATTGTGTATTTTCGTTTTGTTGTTGTACGTTATCAACAGGAGCTTTCTGCGTAGGATTTGTTGTAACACCTACAACAGCAGGTAACATCATTGCAAATCCCAAACCGGCCATTACCTTTTTAGGATCAGCGCCGAATGATATATCTGTCGGTTTTGTTACCGTTTTATTTTTCTTAACTTGATTATATTGCTTTGTAGCAGAAATATTACTAATTCTCATGTTAATTTTTTCTCCTTACAGTAAATTATTATATCAGGATAAAATTCCCTCAATTTAAAAATTGCGGACTTTAAACCATGTTTTTTTAAATTTTTTACAATTGTTAACATATAATTTTTTATTGGTTATTGTAATCTTTATTGGTTGTCTTTATTATATTTAGTATGGGAAAATCAAAAAAAAGAATTCTTAATAAAAATACGGATGTTTCCGGAAAAACATATAAACGAAACGAAATTATTAATAAAATAATTTCGGATATTAAAATTAATAATCTTTCTGCCGAAACAAAGAAATTTATAAGTCTTTTTGGAATTACTATTGAAGAATTATCCGAAGCAGGTGCTGATTTTGAAGATTTATCCGCACTAAAGCATTTGTTAAATTAATTCTTGTAAATTCATTTTTCTTTGCTCGAAAGTATTTAAATCTTTAACGGTAATAAAATTATTTTTTATTTCTTCTTCACCTAATATTAAAGCTTTCTTTGCTATTTTGGAAGCTTTTTCCAATTGTTTTGCAAATTTTCGGGAATTATAGTCAAATTCTGCGCTAAGACCATGCTCTCTTAATTTTTTAGTAAGTTTAACAGCTTCAAGTTGGTTATCCGATACAACATAGTAATCAAGTTTTTTATCTTCAATTGGTTGAATTAAAGAGTTTAATCTTTCTACCCCCATTGCCCAGCCGACAGCAGGAGTTTTTTCTCCTCCGAGAGTTTCAACCAAACCGTCATATCTACCGCCTCCGCATACTGCATTTTGTGAACCCAAATTATTTGATTTGATTTCAAATACGGTTTTTGTATAATAATCTAAACCTCTTACCAAATAAGGGTTTTCTATATATTTAATGTTTAATGCGTCTAAATATAATTTTAATTTGTTATAGTGCTCTGAACATTCAGGACATAATTTTATTCCCGAAACTTTATTTCTTAAATTATTTTCTTCAAATAATTTATTACATGCCTCATTTTTACAATCTAAAATTCTTAAAGGATTTTTTTCATATCTGTTTTGGCAGTCTTCACACAATTTATCTTTAAAAGGAGCTATGGCTTTTTTTAATTCATCTTTAAATTCTTTTCTGCAGGTGTTGCACCCTAAGGAATTAATTTCAACCGTTAAATCATTAAGACCTAAGGTTTTTAGGAATTCTACCGCAAGCATAATACATTCAACATCGGCAGATGCATCTTGAACTCCAAACATTTCCACTCCAATCTGATGGAATTGTCTTTGTCTGCCTGCCTGAGGTCTTTCATATCTGAACATGGGACCAAAATACCAAAATTTTATCGGAGGACTTTCTCTGAAGAAATTATGTTCCAAATATGCTCTTACTACTCCTGCCGTATTTTCGGGACGAAGTGTTAAACTTCGGTCGCTTTTAGTAAAGGTATACATCTCTTTATTTACTATATCGGTTGTGTCTCCAACGCCTCTTTCAAAAAGGTTTGTATCTTCAAATATGGGAGTTCTTATTTCCTTAAAATTTGCTTTATTAAATACTTTTTTTGCACAATCCTCTATAAATTGCCAATTTGTAATCTCGGAAGGTAATATATCCTTCGTCCCTTTTTGTGCTTTTATATTCATAATTACCTCGCTTTTGCAATTATATAATAAATATTTTTTATATGCTAAACTTGTTAGTATGAAGAAAAGTATTTTTATAAATCTGGTTTTGATATTGGCAGTTTTTTGTATTGTCGAATTTACGGCTTTTAATCAGGTTAACAATGACAATTTGAAATTTAAGCAGCAAGCTGATAAATTAAAGGCGAATAATACACGTAACTTTAAAACCAATTATTGTATTTTAAAAGATTTTAACACATCTGTATTGAGAAAATCTTTTTATATTGATGATAAAACTCAAAAATCAATAATTTGGTTTGGTTGTTCTTTTGCGGAAGGTGCGGGTCTTGAGGATGAACATACTCCTTGCTATAAAATTTCAAAGTTGACAGGCAAAAATTGTATTAACAGGGCAAAAGGTGCTACCGGTACTCAGTTTATGTATTATCAATTAAACAATCCAGATTTCAAATTACAAGCTCCTTATGCTGATTATGTTATTTATGTTTTTATTTGGAATCACCTGCAACGATTATATAACTATCAGGTTAACCCTTTAATTAACATGTTTAATCTGAGATATAAAATAAAAGATGATAAACTGGTTGAAATTAAACCGTTTTTTAAACCCTTTTATTCTTTGTATTCCGTAAGGAGATTTCTTAACAGAAAAGTAAATAATCAAGCAAATATAGAAATATATAACTTTAAACTGTTTAATAAAATCATGCGGGAATCTGTTAAAAAGTCTAAAGAATATTATCCTGATTCCAAGTTTATAATGATAGAATTTCCGGATTTATCAAAACAAGAACTTCCTGATTATGAAATAAAACAACTTGAAAAATACGGTATAAAAGTTATTAAAGTTACCGATATCACTAAAGGTATTAATATCTATGAAAAAAAATACTGGCTGCCTGATGATATACATCCTTCTGAAGCTTTATGGGATATTATACTGCCCAAACTGGTTAAGGAGCATTTAAAGGGATAGATACGGTGAATTCCGTTCCTTCATCTTTTTTTGATGAAAATGTTATATTCCCCTTATGAAGTTCAATTATTTTTTTAGAAATGGAAAGTCCCAGCCCGCTTCCTTGTCCTTTTTTCTTTGTGGTAAATCCCGCATTGAAAATTTTGTTTTGGGTTTCATTATTCATACCCATGCCGTTATCTTTAATTTTTACAATTAAATTATTATTTACTGATAAAGTAGTAATTGTAATAATTCCGTTATCAGTATAATTTTTTATGGCATGGCAGGCATTTACCAATAAATTCATAAAAACTTGATTAAGCATATTAACGCTGCATAATACCGGCGGAAGCTGTGAATAATTTTTTATTATTTTTATATTGGTTGTTTCGTGTGTAATTAATTTTAAGGTTAAATCAAGTTCTTTATTTATATCAGCACTTTGAAATTCAGCTTCATCAAGTCTGACAAAGCGTTTTAATGATTTAACCATGTTGGAAATTCTGTTTGCCGCTTCTATATCAACGGAATTTAAGTCTTTTAATATATCTTTTTGATTTTTAGAAACAGGTTCATCAGAGGATAATATTTTATTTATAAGATTGTTATTTGAACAAATTGAAGCTAAAGGGGTGTTTATTTCATGCGCTACGCCTGAAATTAATTGCCCGATTGATGCCATTTTCTCGGTATTAATCAGTTGCATTTGAGTTTCTTTTAATTCATTTAAAGTCTTTTGCAGCTTTTTATTCTTTTTATTAAGCTGTTCTATCAATCCTGCCTGAATTATACTGCTTGCAAGCTGAACCGAAATGGATTGAAGAATTTCTTTATTATCTTCCAAATTAAATGTTTGTCTTGTCAAGGTTACAATGATACCCAACAATTTATTCTTAGTGTAGACGGGAATTATAATGCGTTTTGTCCCTTTTGTCATTATCTCTTCCGAACTAAGATGTTCTTTTAAACAGGTATTAACTGAAATATTTTTATTTTTTATTTGAGTATTAACTTCTTCTTCAAACTCTAAGACGGTGTTAATTTGGATATTTTTACTGACTGAATATCTTAATTTAAAATAATTTTTTTCTTTGGTTGCGAAGTAAGTTTTGAATGAGCCTAAAAGGTTATTTATTTCTTTTAGAGCACAGTCAAGTATTGTTTGTATGTCGTTTGTTTCTCTTATTACTAAAGAAATTCTGTTAATAATGCCCATTTTCAGCACCTGAGCCTGTGTAAGTTCCTGCAGCTTCGTATTTTGCTCTTGTGTCTCTCTCAGGTTGGTAAAATCAGCTCTTAAAATAGAATATTGTCGATTTAGCGTCTCCAAATCTTCAGCCGAAGTTACATCTTTAAAAATTACCGCTTTATAATTATTATATTTAAATGTATATATATAATAATATATGTATGTGCCGTTAGAATTTTGATAAGAACAAAATGTGTGAAAATTTTCCTTTGAATTTAATAATAAATCAATTGGTGTTTGGTTAGAAAAATTATCAGAGGATAAAAAGCATAAATTAAAATTAAAACGTTTTTTAAATCTGTCAAAAGAAATGAAATCTTTAAAATTTGTACTAAACCTGTTATTTTTATATATAATTTCATTTTCTTTTGAAAGAATACAAACAGCATCAAAATAGTTATTAAAAAAATCAAATTTATTCATTTAAGACCTATTGAAATAAGTAAAAATGGTTTGCAAATGCAATATATATACCAAGCAAAGCCCCGACAAAAACTTCAAAAGGGGTATGTCCCAATAGTTCTTTAAGTCTTTCTGCGGGCATTTGACCGTGAGCGTAGAAATCATCACGTATTTTATTAAGACAAGCGGCAATTTTACCTGTTGAACGCCTTAATCCTGCCGCATCATACATTACAACAAGTGCATAACCCAAGGCTATGGCAAATTCAACAGAGTCAAAACCGCATATAAAACCAACCGTGGCAGATAAAGCAACAACTCCTGCCGTATGTGCACTGGGCATTCCTCCGGTTGTAGCTAAAACTTGAAAATCAACTTTTTTTGTTTTGATTATATGTCCTATAAATTTTAATAACTGAGCAACAATTGCCGATTCGATACCATTTATAATTACTTCATAGCTTGTATTTAAAAGCATTTATCTATCCCCTTTACAATATCAGATACAACTCCCGTTAAAATTTCGGAATTAATATCAAGCTCTTTTAGTATATCATAAGCTTGCCTGCAAAGGAACAGGACTTGTTCTTTTGCTTTATTTAGTCCGTACATTGAAACATATGTGGATTTTTGCTCTTTAATATCTTTACCCGGTGTTTTGCCAATTTTTTCAAAAGTTGAGGTTACATCCAAAATATCGTCATATATTTGAAATGCGGTTCCGTAATATTGTGCGAACATGTTTAATTTGTTAATTATATCTTCTTCAGCTCCCGCGAGGATTGCACCTGCCTTTATTGCAAGTTTAAATAAACGCGCCGTTTTATATTCATATATATAATCAAGAGTTTCTTTTGTTATCTGTTTTTTTTCGGAGTCTATATCAACAATTTGTCCTGAAATTATTCCGTCAGTACCTGCAGCGGTAAAAAATTCTCTTAATACTCTTATAACTCTTTCGGAAGCTACACTTTTTGGTGTTTTATCAATAATTAGCTTTGGTGCATAGCTTAATAATGCATCTCCTGCCAGTATTGCTACGGCTTCACCATATACTTTATGGTTTGTTAATTTTCCTCGTCTGTAGTCATCATTATCCATGCTTGGTAAATCATCATGTATTAAACTTTGACAATGAAGCATTTCAATAGCACAAGCTGAAGGTAAAACTTTTTCTGTTTCCGCCCCATAAATAGAGGCAGTTTCAAGTGTTAGAACGGGTCTTAGTCTTTTTCCGCCTGCAAGAACCGAATATCTCATAGATTCATATAATTTTTCAGGGTATATTACATCAATATATGAATCTAAACTTTTATTTATTATTTCCTTTAAATCGTTATAACGTTTACTTTCCATTGCTATTCTTCTTCTGTATTTATATTTTGTTTAATCGTCTTTCTTGATAAACTGCGTTGTTTATGTGAAATTTTTGTCATTAATCTGTTTTTATTATACTTAACATTTGCTTCTTGTTTAATAGATTTTTTAGAAATTTTTTCTTCATATTCTTTTGCTTCCTCAATAAATTTTTTATAACTTTCATATCTTGAGGGAGCCATATTAATTATTGTTTGTTTATAAGCACAGCCTTCTTCTCCCGTATGCAGGCAATTTCTATATTTGCACTCAACTTTTTTGCTTTGAAATTCTACAAATAATGTTTCTATATCATAGGGTAAAAGAAAATCAAACCGTAAATGAGAAAATCCGGGAGTATCCGCAATAAAGGACTCTTTTTCAGTTTGAATTAATTCCGTATGTCTTGTAGTATGTACCCCTCGTTTTGATTTTTCGCTTATTGCCCCTGTTTTAAGTCTTGTATTATTAAGAATTGCATTAATTAGAGATGATTTTCCGACCCCTGAAGCACCGCATAGTATTGAAGTATTATATCTTAATATTGGCTTAAGTTCTTCAAGTCCTGTTTTCTTTAATGCGGAAGTAAATATAACATCATATCCTAAAGGGGTGTATATGTTTAAAACCTCTTTTTTTAAGTTTTCCGTTTCTTTAATATCTTCTTTGTTAAAACATAATACGGGCTTTATTTTATGAAACTCGCAATGAGCAATGTATCTGTCTAACTGCTCATAACTTAAATCCGGCTCTTTAAGTGCCGATACTATTATTACTTGAGTTACGTTTGCTACCTTCGGACGGGTTATAAGATTCCTTCTGTTAACCGGTTTTGAAATAAAAGCCTGCATTGAATTTTTATCAAACTGTTCCAATTCTACAAAATCACCCGTAAATACATCCTCTTTTTGCTTCTTTAAAACAGTTTTGATTTTGCATTCTACAATTCCAAAATCAGTTTCTACATAATAAAAATCTGAAAAAATCTTAATAACACGCCCTATCATATAAATTATTATACATAAAAATATGTTTAAGTTATAATTATTTAGAAATTAGAAGTGTATAAAAAGAAAAGAGAAAAACATGGTAGAATCAAAGAAAATTGAAATTCCTGTTGGTGAAAAGGTAGTAACCATTGAAACAGGTAAGTATGCGAAATCAGCTACCAGCTCAGTTACGGTAAGATGCGGAGATACAATGTTATTTGTACATTGTTGTGTAAGCCCCGAACCCAGAGTTGGAATAGACTTTTTCCCGTTATTAATTGATTATGAAGAAAGAATGTCTGCTATCGGAAGAATACCGGGTGGATATAACAGAAGCGAAGGCAAGGCTTCAGATAAAGCAATATTAATATCAAGATTAATAGACAGACCAATAAGACCTCTATTTCCGCATGGATACAGAAATGATATTCAAATAGTTGCACAATTGTTCAGTTATGATCAGGAAAATCAGCCCGATACTCTTGCCATGCTCGGAGCATCCTGCGCATTAATGCTAACCGGCGCTCCGTTTGAAGGTCCTATAGGTGCTGTAAGGGTTTCTAAAATTGACGGCAAACTTATTGCAAATCCTACTCATCAGCAAGCAGATAAATCTGATTTGGATATAGTTATCGCAGGTACTCACGACAGCGTTATTATGGTTGAAGCAGGCTGTAAATTTGTTACTGAAGACGATATCATGGAAGCTGTTGAATTTGCTCAGGTTGAAATAAGAAAACAATGTGAAGCTCAAATGCAGTTTGTAAAAGAATGCGGGGTTGAAAAACAAGAGTTTGTTGACCCTTACGATACTACAGAGCTTAAAAATTTAATTAATGATACCGCTCACGATATGATTTTCGATGCTTATCATAATTTTGACAGAGAATACAGACAAAATAAATTGGATGAAGCTAAAAAATTAGTTAAAGAAAAAGTCGAAGCACTTGGCGAAGATCATTATATTAATAAAATAATGGAAGAAACAGGTATAGACTTTGTAGCTGAAGAATTTAAGGCTGCGGAAAAGAAAATAATGCGTGCAATGATATTGGATGAGGGTGTTAGAGCAGACGGAAGAAAACCGAACGAAGTTCGTCCGATATGGTGTGAAGTTGGGGTAATACCAAGAGCTCACGGCAGTGCGGTATTTACAAGAGGTCAAACTCAAATACTTTCTGTTGCTACTTTGGCTGGCCCCGGAATGGCACAAGAGCTTGACGGAGTTGACCCTGAAGTTAAAAAAACTTATATGCATAAATACATATTCCCGGGTTTCTCAGTTGGTGAAGTAAAAGCATTAAGAGGCCCCGGCAGAAGAGAGGTCGGACACGGTAATTTGGCTGAAAGAGCAAATGTTCCCGCGCTTCCTTCTCAGGAAGAATTCGGATATACAATCAGAGTTACATCGGATGTACTTGAATCAAACGGTTCAACATCTATGGGCTCAACCTGTGGCAGCTCAATGGCATTAATGAATGCGGGAGTTCCCGTTAAATGTATGATTGGCGGTGTTGCAATGGGTATGATAACAGAACCCGGCAGAGAACCTGTTGTATTGACTGATATTCAAGGTATTGAAGACTTTTTAGGAGATATGGACTTTAAAGTAACAGGTAACGATAACGGTATTACCGCACTTCAAATGGATATGAAGGCTAAAGGTATTGCTAACGATACTTTAAGACGCGCTTTGGCTCAGGCTAAAGAAGGCAGACTTCATATCTTATCAAAGATGAGAGAAGTTATATCAGAACCTGCAAAAGAATTATCACCATACGCACCAAGAATATTTACCATGACCATTCCTACGGAAGATATAGGAACCGTAATAGGACCCGGCGGTAAAAATATCAGAGGAATTATAGAGGCTTCAGGTGCCGAAATTGATATACAGGATGACGGCAGAGTTACAATTACTTCTAATGATAAAGAAGGTGCCGATATTGCAATGAAAATGATTAATCAAATGACTTTTAAACCTGTTGAAGGACTTGTTTGCAAGGGTAAAGTTGTTAAAATCGTTCAATTCGGTGCATTCGTTGAACTTGCTCCGGGCAAGGACGGTATGGTTCATATTTCTCAAGTTTGCAAAGAAAGAATTGATACTATCGAAGGTCATTTAAATGTCGGTGATGAAGTAACGGTTAAAATTATTAAAATAGATGACAGAGGTAAAGTAAGCCTTACTATTAAAGGTGTTACAGAAGAAGAAGCGGCTAACTGTCAATAATGAAATTATAAGAACAGTCCAAAACTTTGGACTGTTCTTTTTATAAGGGTTAGAATTTGGTTAATAATTTAAAATATAATTGCGTTTTTGGCGGCGGCGGCATTAGAGGTATGTGTTATATAGGTGCCGTTAATGCTCTTTTTGAACAAAAAGTTGAAATTGGTTCAATTGCGGGTTCTTCAGTGGGGGCAGTTTTTGCTTCACTTCTTGCCGTCGGCTACAACACTCTTGAAATAAAAAAATTATTTATGGATTTTAATTTCAATATGTTTAGAGATTTAAATATAAACTTATTTCAAAGTGATATATCTTTAAGCAAAGGTGAAATTTTTCTTGATTGGCTTAGAGAAAAAACAGGTAAAAAATTTTGGGGTGATGATTTCACTAAAAATAAGAAAGTTTTGTTTAAAGATATAGATAAGGATCTTTATATTTTAACTGTTGATTTAAATACAAATACTCCTTTTATTTTTTCAAAAAAGACTACGCCTGATGAAGAAATTGCTTTTGCTGTAAGGGCTTCTGCGGGACTTCCGGGACTTATGAAGCCTGTTAATTATAAAGAAATGATGCTGGTTGACGGTGATTTAATAAAAAGCTGGCCGGCTTGGAAATTATATCCCGAACTTAATTTATCTCCAAACAGGATTTTGGAGTTTCGTTTAGAAGGTTCAAGAGACGGTTCTGATATTAAAAACCCCATGGACTATGTTAATTCCATTATTAATGCAATATGGTTTTTTTCTACGGAAAATGTTTATAATTCATATTCACAAAATGATAAATACGATTACATTATTATAGATACAAAAGATTTGATTCTTTTCGATTTTACAATTGATAAAGCTTTAAAAGAAAAATTAATTGATAAAGGATATATTGTTACAAAAAATTATTTTGAAAAAACATTAAAAGAAAAACAAAGTAATTTAAAAACTATTTATGCAAAAATATTGAAGAAAACAAAAATATTAAATAGAACTATAGAACAAAACAACCCCAAAAATGCGCTAATCGTAATTAATGAAATATTATCAACAATGAAAGAAGATACCGTATATATAGATATATTTATTTATGATAAAATAAAACAATTAAAACAAGAAATATTATTGAATATTAAACAATGCCTGTTTATAACACAAATGAAAAATGTTGATGATTTAAAAAAAATGAGTAAGTTCATAATATTTCTTTTGGAAGAAAAATTAAAAAGTAATAATTGTTAATAAAAGTCTCATGCCCTAACAAATTATTTTATAATTAACTTTTATATGAGTGTAAAGAAAGAGTGGAGAAATTAATGCCAAAAGACGGAATACTGGAGAGAGAAAATAATATACAAATAGCTGCGGAAAAAAACAGTATTATTGCGTTTAAGATAATTGACGGAATTAAAGAAATACTGGAAGAAGATCATCAGCAAAAACAGCCGTTAATTTTGTCCCTGAATGAGAAATTACTTATAAATATTGTTAAAGAATTTGTAATGAACAGACAACAACAATGTTTAATCGGTATTACCGGAGAATCCGCTTCGGGCAAAACAACACTTGTAAACTATGTAACAAAGGCATTAAGAAAAAAGCTTTTTAATGAAACATATACTACACTTTGCTGTGATGATTACTATAAAGATACATCTGAGGAATTAAAAGCAGCAGGAAGCTATGAGGAATTGTATAAAACGGGATTTAGCTTTGACAGACCCGAAGCAATAAATTTAGAATTAATGCGTGCGCATTTAATAAGTTTAAAAAACGGATGCGGAGTTAATGCCCCTGAATATGATTTTGTAACCTGTGAAAGTATTCCGAACAGAGCATATAAAAATCCTACAAAAGCAATAATGGCTGAAGGATTATATGTCTTGGGCGAGGAATTGGTTGATTTATTTGATATTAAAGTTTATGTATTTACACCCTTTGAAAAGATTAAAGAAAGATGGTATACAAGAGCTATTTCTAGAGGGAAAACAGGTGCGGCTGCGGATCATCAATTTGAAGATGTAAATTCAACTGCGCAAGTGTATATAAGACCGACTATGAAAAATGCGGATATTGTAATTAACGGGCTCACAAGTGCCGAGTATATTGAAGAAATTACAACCCGTATTATAAACCTTATTAATGATGTAATAAATTTTTACAGGTAATAATAAAGATATATATTAAGAAAATTTACATTTTTTTGTAAAAAAATGTAAATTTTTTTTATAAATTTTAGATAAAAATTAAAGAAAAAATAAAAAATATCCGACAGAAATACTAACAGCCATAAGGCTTTAAAATAAAATCGGAATAATAATAAGGCTGCAGGGAAATAAAAACAAAAGGCAATTATTTTTATTCAAATGTTTTTATATTCATGTAGTCTTGTCTAAAAGGAGTAAAAATTGTCAATACAATCCGCAGAGGCATTACTACAGCTTCATATAAAAAGGTTACTTAACTTTTGGGGCTTTACAAAGGCATATTTGAGAAAAAATAATCCTATTAAATTATTTTTAAATCAAACCTTAAGTACAATAAAGGAAATGTTATCAGTAAGGCAGAAACTCAAAAAAATACAGTACCGAATAAATTATGAACGCTATAAACTAAAAAAGACAGAGTTAATACTGGCACAAAACTCAGAACACGTCTTTTTAAAAGGAAAGTCGCTTAATCAAACAAGGTAAGACATATGGGATTCTTAATTGCATTCAACAGAAAAATGTATTTAACAAATTATATTCATAATCTTGAAGACAAGATTAATAATATAACCGAGCAAAAATTAAGTATGTCAAACAGAATTGCTACGTTAAGTTCTCAAATAAATGATATAGCTGATTCTGATTCTCCTGCGGTTAAACAATTACGTGCGGAACGAGATAGAATAGAAGCAATGGAAAAGAAACTGGATGTAGAAATACAAAAATATCAAACTCAGCTTCAGGCGGCAAATACGGAATTGCAATCAGCTGACCAATCTTTGCAGGAAGGTATTCAGCGTTCATTCTCTTATAAAATAGCCTGATAAAAACAGTATAAAAATAAAAAAGGGAAACAGTTTAATTGTTTCCCTTTTTGTTTGACAAAATATGTCTTCTATTTACAATAAAAGTGATGAAAATATTATTATCAGAACTTGAAAATAGAGAAAATAAATCCGAAAAAATAAATTTTTCTCACATATATAAAGAATTTAATAATGATGTTCCCGTTGTGGCTGAATTATTTATTGAGATTCTTTCAAACATGGTAAAAATTACGGGACAAATAAATGCTCAGGTTAACTTAATTTGTGATTTATGTTTAAAAGAATTTACAAAAAATTTAAATATAAAAGTTGAAGAATATTTTATAAGGGATAATCTTAACATCAATAATAACAGTGAATTCGAGATTAAAGAAAATAACTTTGTTGAGGATTTAAACGGTTCTGATGAGATAGATATTACAGATTTTGTTTACCAAAGTGTAATATTAAATATACCAAATAAACTTGTTTGTGATATAAATTGTAATGGGAATGAAAATCTAAATAAGTATATTAAAAAAGAAATTTCAGACCCAAGATTAGAGATATTTAAGACAATAAAAACAGAAAAGGAATAGAAACTATGGCAGTACCAAAGAAGAGAACAGGTAAAGCGGCACAAGCAAAAAGACGTGCAAATTGGAAGGGAAATGTACCTGAAACAACCATATGTACAAACTGCGGAGCAACAGTATTAACACATACTGTATGTACAGAATGCGGAATGTATAAAGGCAAACAGGTATTAAAGAAAACGGCATCTGCACAAACAAGTACAGACGTAGAATAATTGAAAAAATGGGGATATAGAATAGGATGACTAGGATAGCTATAGATGCAATGGGAGGAGATAATGCTCCTAAAGCGATAGTTGAAGGAGCTGTTTGGGCAGCTATGGAATATAAAATTCCGATAGAACTTGTCGGAAAATTGTATGATATTGAGCGGGAACTGGACAGAATTGATCAAGAGGGTATAGTAGTTGCAATGGGAGGCGGTATATTCCCTCCGAAAAGAATCAGAGTAAATACTAAAAATCTTGATATAAAAAAGACACATGCTTCTGAAGTAATAGAAATGGGAGAAGCCCCCGGGCAAGCTATCAGAAAGAAGAAAAATTCTTCAATTGTGTTAGCCGTTAATGCTGTTGTAACAGGGAGTTCCGATGCTGTTGTTGCTGCGGGTTCAACGGGTGCAGCTATGGGTGCAAGTTTATTCGGACTTGGCAGACTACCCGGGATAGAAAGACCTGCCATTGCTACGGTTATTCCCACAATGAAGGGACCTCTTGTCTTGATTGATTCGGGGGCAAATACTGATTGTACCCCTGAAATGCTCTATCAATTCGGACTTATGGGGTCAACATATGCTAAGTCGGTTTTAGGTATAGAAAACCCGAGAATTGCTTTGTTAAATATCGGTGAAGAAGCCGGAAAAGGTGATGAACTTGCTAAAGATACCTATAAACTTTTTGATGAAAATAAAGACAAATTAAACTTTATCGGTAATGCGGAGGGTAAAGAAATATTTTTAGGCAATGCTGATATTATAGTTTGCGACGGCTTTGTCGGTAATGTTACATTAAAAACCATTGAAGGTGTTGCAAAAATGTTCTTTTATATGATTAAAAAAGAGTTTTATCATGATTTTGTTTCAAAAATGATAGGACTTTTTGTAAGACCGATATTAAAGAAAATGTATGCTAAGATAAATTATGAAGAATTTGGCGGTGCATTATTATTGGGAGTTAAAGGCATTACAGTAATTTGTCATGGCCGTTCAAGCGCATATGCGATAAAGAATGCGGTAAAAGTTGCATACAACGCTGTGGAAGCAGGAGTAAATAAAACTATTGCATCGTATTACGGGGAGATATAATAAATGGATATTCCGATAAGGATTGCGGCTATTGATTTTCAGGTTCCTGAAACCGTAATCACAAATGATGATTTGACAAAAATTATTGATACATCAGATGAGTGGATTAGAACAAGAACAGGTATTGAAAGAAGACATGTTCTTTCTGGTAATGAATCTGCGGTACAAATGGGGATATTGGCTGCAAAAAAGGTGTTAAAAAAATCTAAAATTGATGCTGAAAAATTAGATTATATTATAGCCCCTGCAAGTGTAGAGACTCATGCGTATCCTTCTACAGCATGTGAGATTCAAGCTGCAATAGGCGCAGTTAATGCTGCATGCTTTGATATTACGGCGGCATGTTCAGGGCTTATTTATGCTATGGGTATCGGAAGGGCACTTATAAAATCAGGAATGGCTAAAAATATATTGTTAGTTGCAACAGATGCTGTATCAAGATGTTTAGATTGGACGGACAGAGCTTCTTGTGTATTGTTTGGTGATGGTTCGGGTGCCATGATGCTTACTGTTGCTGATGACGGACAAGATGATATTTTGGCTGTCGACTTAAGAGCTGAAGGACAATACGGTGATTTTATAAAAATGCCAATCCCGGGTAAAAACTGCCCATTGGTTGAACCTAATGAACAAGAAAATATGTTTGTTAAAATGGAAGGTAAAGAAGTTTATAAATATGTTGTAACAAAACTTCCTGTTTATGTTGAGGAATGTGTTGCAAAATCAGGCTTAAAAATGAACGAAATAGACTATCTCGTTCCGCACCAGGCTAATATGAGAATAATTGAAGCCTTAGAAAAACGATTAGAATTTAATCCTGACCATGTTATTTCTAACATTCAGGAATATGCAAATACGTCAGCTGCGTCCATTCCCATTGCTTTAACGGAAGCTATTCAATCAGGGAAAATCAAACTTCCTGCTACCGCTATATTGACAGGATTTGGTGCGGGTATGACGGTTGGTACAACAGTTGTAAGATTGAGAGAAGGTATTGCTTAATGAAAAAATATGCATTAATTTTCCCGGGACAAGGTGCACAATACACAGGCATGGGAAAAGATTTATATGAAGCCTCATCGGCTGCAAAACGTGTTTTTGATACGGCAGATAAAGTACTTGGATACAGTATTTCTGATTTATGTTTTAACGCCAGCAGCGAAGAGTTAATGAAAACAATTAATTCTCAGCCGTGTATATTAACAGTATCAATTGCTGCTTTTGAAGCACTTAAAGAACAAATCAATATTGATTATGTTTATACGGCAGGTCATAGTTTGGGAGAGTATGCAGCTTTATATTCTGCAGGTGCGATTGATTTGGAAACCGCTTTTAAATTAATTCAAAAAAGAGCATATTTAATGAATGAAGCCGCTCAAAAAACAAATGGCGGTATGGCTGCAGTCTTGGGATTAAATAATGAAACTGTTGAAAATATAGTTAAGTCTTTAAATAATGTTTATGTTGCTAATTATAATTCACCGAGTCAGGTTGTTATAACGGGTGATAGGGATGAAATAAATAATAATATTGAGAAATTTAAAGAAGCCGGCGCAAAAAGAGTATTGCCTCTTAACGTGTCTGGTGCTTTTCATTCTCCGTTTATGAAATCTGCATCCGAAGAATTCAGTAATTATATAAGTCAATTTGAATTTAATAATTCAAGGATTTCTGTATATACAAATGTTGATGCAAAGGCAGAAGTTCTTGGCGAAGAATTTAGGGCAAAATTACCTAAACAAATATATTCATCCGTTATGTGGACACAAACAATTAACAGTATAGTAAAAGAAGGAATAACTGATTTTATTGAATTAGGCCCCGGCAGAGTGCTTAACGGTTTAAATAAAAAAATAAATCCTGAGATAGTTACATTAAATGTTTCAGATATAGAAACATTAAATACAACTGTTATGGAGATATCAAATAATAAAGAAAAGGAGCTTGTGTAATGGGCGAAAATAAAGTTGCTTTAGTAACCGGAGCTTCAAGAGGAATAGGCAGAGCCTGTGCTATTGAACTTGCAAAAGCAGGATATGATGTGGCAATAAGTTTTGCGGGTAATGAAGAAGCTGCAAATAAAACTATAGCTGATTTAAAAGCTTTAAATGTAAATGCAAAGGCATATAAATTTGATGTAGCGAATAAAGAGGCATGTTCAAATGCAGTAGAAGAAGTATTAAAAGATTTTGGCAAAGTTGATGTTCTTGTAAATAATGCAGGTATAACCAGAGACGGTCTGTTTATGAGAATGAGTGCCGAAAACTGGGAAGCCGTTATTAATACAAATTTAAATAGTGCATTTTATATGACAAATCCGGTAATAAAGACAATGGTAAAACAGCGCTCAGGCTGTATAGTTAATATGTCCAGTATTTCAGGTTTAATGGGTAACGCGGGGCAGGCAAATTACTCAACTGCAAAAGCAGGTTTGGTTGGTTTCACTAAATCTTTGGCAAAAGAATTAGGCTCCAGAAATATAAGAGTAAACGCAATAGCTCCCGGCTTTATTCAAACCGACATGACAAAAGATTTAGACACGGAAAAAATAACCGAACATATACCTTTAAAACGTTTGGGACAACCTGAAGATATTGCAAAAACAGTTAAATTCTTGGCTGAGGATGCACCTTATATTACTGGGCAAGTAATTGGTGTAGACGGCGGACTTGTTATATAGTTTACAAATTTGCAAATTTATATGTAAATAGTATAATAATTTCAGTAAATAATTTAAGTATTAGTTAATATGAGGAAAAAAAAATGAGTGATGTTCTTGAGAGAGTAAAAAAAGTAGTAGTAGAGCAATTGAGCGTTGATGCAAGCGCAGTTACTCCTGAAGCTAGTTTTACTGCAGACTTGGGTGCTGATTCTTTAGATACAGTTGAATTAGTTATGGCATTTGAAGAAGAATTCGGATGCGAAATTCCTGATGAAGAAGCAGAAAAAATTGCTACAGTTCAAGATGCTGTAAATTATATCGAAGCAAATTCATAATTGCCCGATAAATCAATTTAGGTTTAATGAGGGGTTCTTGAGTATGCAAGTTCTCCTCATTATTATTAGTAAATAAATAGGTGAAGAAAATGGGAAAAAGACGAGTAGTAGTTACAGGCATGGGGGTAGTATCGCCCTATGGAGTCGGCTCAGAAAAGTTATGGGATGGCGTAGTAAACGGCAGAAGTGCCGTATCAAGAATTGAGAATATGGAAGATATGAGCGGACACACCGTTTTAATCGGCGGTGAAATAAAAGAATCGGTTTTTAACCCTGCTGACTATTTTGAGCCTAAAGAAGCAAGAAGACTTGATAAATTCTTGCAGTATGCCATTGTTGCGGCAAGAGAAGCTGTTGAAGCTTCAGGTATAAAAAATTCGGATATTGATCCTTACAGATTCGGATGTATAGTAGGTTCTGCCGCAGGCGGTTTCCATACCATAGAAAAAAGTTATGCCGATATGCTTAATAAAGGACCTACAAAGTGTTCACCCTTTACTATCCCAATGTTGATATGTGATATGGGTG
>CANQJQ010000027.1 GCA_947624265.1 Candidatus Gastranaerophilales bacterium | reverse complement strand
CCGTTGCCACAACAGGACATGCACCATACAAACAAGTACTTACTCACGGCTTTGTTTTCGGCGAAGACGGAAGAAAAATGTCTAAATCCCTGGGCAATTACATACGCCCCGATGATATTATAAAAAATTACGGCGCCGATATTCTAAGACTTTGGGCTGCTTCAATAGACTACAGAAATGATGTTAAAATAGGCGATAACATTATAAAACAGCTCACAGAAATCTTTAAGAAAACAAGAAATACTGCAAGATTTTTGCTCGGAAACCTGTATGACTTTGACCCGAAAACCGATTATGTAAAATATGAAGACCTAAAAGATATTGATAAATTCGCACTTCATAAATTAAATATTTTAATTGAAAATGTTACTGAAGCATTTGAAGAATACGAATTTTACCGGTATTTCCAATATCTGCAAAACTTTGCAGCTGTTGATTTAAGTGCATTTTACCTTGATATAGTAAAAGACAGATTATATACGAGCGGGAAAAAATCACTGTCGAGAAGAGCTTGCCAAACGGTACTTTACGAAACGGCTCAAGCATTAACAAGGATTTTAGTGCCCGTTATGCCTCATCAAGCCGAAGATATTTGGCAAAATACACCGGAAAACCAAAGAAACGGACTTGAAAGTATTCTGCTTTCTTCTTGGCCCGAAATTCACAGCGAATGGAATAATTCCGAACTTGAAGAGGAATTTACTCAAATTCTTAAAGTCAGAGAGATTGTTACCAAAGCGATAGAGCCTTTAAGAGCAGATAAGAAAATCGGAAGTTCTTTAGAAACAGCAGTTTATATCTCGGGAGGCAACAGTGAACTGCTAAAAAAATATGAAAAGGAATTATGCAATATATTTATTACATCTCAGGCTTTTGTTGTTAGTGATAAGCCTTCTGATATAATGAATGAATACACCGAAGATAATTACAACGTATATGTAACACACGCTCTTGGCGAAAAATGTGAAAGATGCTGGAAATATAGAGAACTCGGGCATCACGAGGGACATGAAACAATTTGTGATGAATGCTACGAAGCAATAACTGAATAAATTAAAAGAGCCGTTTAAAAACGGCTCTTTTTAAATTATTTTATAACACTTTTCAGTTTACTAATTGCATTTTCCAAGTTTTTTTCAAAACAGTTTTTGTTTGAACGTCTTACGGTTTGACTAATTCTGCTGATTCTATCCGGAATTTTAACTGTTTCAGCCTCTCTTGTAAATTCATCAACCGCAGCAGAACCTTTTTTATAATAGAAAGTAAATTCAGGCACCGAAACATTCTTCGGGAATAATTCAAAACCGCCGCCGTTAGGGAAAAATTCCTTATTTAAAGCCAATCTTTCAGTAACGTTCAAATGAGCATCATCAACAGCTTTATCAAGCGTAGCTTTAATTTCAACACTATCAAGGGTTCTGTATTCTCTTCCCTTAATTAAACCGACCGGATTTACTCTCAAGGTAAGCGGTACTCCGTTAATTTTAGAAATTGACATATTTATTACCTTCAAATATTTTAGTATCGCTTATTATAAAAATGAAAGTTTTTTATTTTGATAATTTTAGATTAAATATTTTACAATCTTAATAATTATTTTAAATTATATCTGAACATAGGTTTAACATTTTCAATCAAACATAAGTCAAAACTGTTTAATGAAGTAGAAGGCGGACATAATTGAAGCGGACCTGCACTATCGCAATAATTTGTAAGCACTTCACTATTTTCTCCGCTTATTCCGCAATACGCCTGTCTATAAGTAAAGAAAGAACCCTGTACTGTGGTATCTTTATCCACTTCAAAAGATTCTCCGGACTCATTTTTAACATTAACAACAGCATAATTACAAGTATTGAAACTTTTTCCGTCTTTTTTCATGAAACAATCCGGAGGAATATTTTCTTTTCTATCAGAATTATATATATAATAATATCCCTTAACTTTAGAGTTTAAATATCTTACAGTCCTTCCATCTATCGTAACATTATCGGCAGCAACACCAAGAGGTAATACTTCCGCATTATCCAAAATCAAAAAAGTAACAATGTCAGGTAATTGACTATTTGTTGCCGCACCGGATAAATTAGGTTTTGATTCTCCGTTTAAGTCAACCGCTAATAACCTGAAACCGTATTTTTTAGAAACATTTTCATCAAAATTCCACGCGGTAAGATAATATCGCATACCGTTTGTAGTTATAAAGGTGGGTTTTTTATAATCCTCAATATGTATATAAGGTTCATTGTTTTCCGAACTATATTGAACCGTAGCATTTTTTAAGTCTGTACAATTAATATCCCCGGCAGTATTGGCAAGTGCAACGAGGGCATTACAAAAAGTGTTGGTTGGACTTTCTTTAGTTTCTAATTTATTACAAGCAACAAGACCTTTTACGGGTCTATCCGGTTTTAATATAAGTGAAACAGATCCGTTTTCCACCATTTTTTCTGTACCGTTAACCTCTGTTTTACTTAAATCTTTACAGTATTTTGTTGTAGAATCTATAACTTTACCGTCAATATCAAGTAACTTTTGCTTTAGGGTTTCTCCCGAGTAGATTTCACCCACCAAATCTTGTACATTTTTTAATGCAAAATAAGTTAAAGATGTATATGAAGACTTGACCATCTTTATTGATTGCATCGAAAGAGCCATTATTATACCTATAATCATTATACAAACAAGTACTTCACCTAACGTAAACCCCTTTTTATTTATTTTCATCAATTAATTCCTTTATTTTATTAATACATTCTTTATAGGTATCTGTTTCAATTATATCATTTTTCTTCAATATATTTTTAGTGATATTTAAAACCGATTTATTTTCTTTAACAGCAAATACTTTAATGTTTTTATTTAATGCATCAGTAACAACAGATGCTCCAAGCGAATTATAAGGCATAATAAGAGCTTTAATATTTTTAACACTAATATACTGTTCCACTTTTTCAAAGGAAAGTAACGGTGCATTAGAAAGCCCCAAAAGAATACAAGGTAAAAAGGTCGGAGTGATATATTCAGCCGAAGCCTTAATATCCACAAGCTCTTGAGAAATAGTGATATTTTCAAACGCGGGAGAATGCACAACCGGCACTTTAAGTTCTCTTGTAAGATAATGAGAAATAACCGCTTCAACCCCGCCTACAATATCAACTCCCGTTCCGTTCTTATAATTATCCTCGGGCGGTTCATCAAACTTGCACACAACCGCCAGTGCTTGAGCGCCTTTTTCAATTAATTTTTTTCCGGCTCTTAACATTGTTTCATTATTTTTAACTCCGCCTGAAGAAATCCCTTTTGACGTGTTAAAAAATTCTACCTTGCATGGCTCATCCGTAATTTCATATCCGATTACATCAACTCCGTATATACATTTAACGGCATTAATTGTATTAATATGAACGTTAATAATTCCCTGTGATATACCTTTATCAAAAATAACTCCGATTTTATTATTATATGAAGGTTTTATTCCAAGATTACCTTTAAATAATTGAGATAAAGACCAGCCTTCCACATAAAATATATTATCCGAAATTCCCGAAAAACAAGCAGCATTAACTACATTAGGGTTAACTATAACATTAAAATCCCGTGCAAACATTTTGGCAGTTAAAGAAGCATCACCTGCAAACCCTCCGATACAAGCACCTATACCTGTCGGAACAATCATTGCTATAATGGGTTTTGATTTATCATAAGTCCACATATTCATTAGCCTTTAACGGCAAACATTTTTGACCTTGGTCTTCGATTAAATCAACAAATTTATTAACATCCGCCTTTATATTAGAAAACGTATTATAATGCATAGGAATAACCTCCATCGCAAAGAGCATTTTGGCTGCCAGAGCGGCATCTTCCATATCCATTGTATAATATCCGCCAATTGGTAAAAGTGCATAATAAGGGTTATAAAGTTCTCCGATTAAAGCAAAATCAGGCATTAAGGCAGTATCTCCCGCATGGTAAATTGTTGTACCGTCTATATCGAATAATAGACTTGCAGGTACACCTCCATAAGGTAAATCAGGGTTAGAGCTTGTATGCACCGCAGGTAAGAATTTAACAGTTCCCCAACTAAATTTTAATTTACCGCCAATATTTACTCCTATAGCTTTAGCACCTTTTTCAAGGCAGTAATTTGCAAGTTCAACAACTGCAATAATCGGGGCACCAGTATGCTTTGATATTGCAAGTGCATCACCGAAATGATCCAAATGGGCATGCGTTACAACAATATGAGTAATTCTTTTTTTCTTATAATCAAAATCCGCAAAAGGATTCCCCGTAATAAAAGGGTCAATTAAAATCCCGTCCCAGTCCTTTTCAATAAAAAAAGCACTATGTCCTAAATATGTTAACCGCCTCATACTATTCTCTCCTTAATAAAAGAATTGTACCAAATTTAACGACAGTTAACAACTTATAAACTTTTTTAACTGTGAAATAATTCCTTTTATATTTTTATTACTTTTTGGAGTTAAAGCTTCATCATGATACGGAATATATGAATTTATAATATTTTCAGGGAGGGCTTCACCTTTTTGCAGTATATGAGCAATAAATTCAATATAGTTATTCTGCTCCTCTTTATATAAAGAATCCCGTTTTCTGATGTCTTCATCAGCTTCCAAATGACACAGAGCATGCCAGCTTACTATAACGGTCTTATCCTCACAGTCTTTAGGAAACCGAATTAACGCTTCACGCACAGGCAGTTTTTTTGTTAATACTCCGTAATAAAGCTTTGCTACTTTTTGCCTTTGTTTTTTATAATCTACACTTTCTTCAGGGTGCATTGTTTTTCAATAGCTCTCATTAAAGAACGTACATCATTATTGAAGAACTGACCTGCAAGTTTATTAATGGCAGATTCCGCCATTTTTTCACGAGATTCAACAGATTTATAACAAAACTTTTTCCCGCTTTTTTGTCTTTTTAAAAGATTTTTATCTACAAGTCTGTCCATAACGGTTTTTACCGTTGTATATGCTCTAATGTTACCATTATTATTAATTTGAGATAATACTTCGCTTACCGAAATATCTTTTGCACTCATACCGTTTTCTTCCATTGCCCAAACGGCATTTAATATTTCGTTTTCCAAAGTTCCGTGTGTAAACGCCATATATCCTTCCTTTTATATTATATTTTTATAAAATTAAATAAATGATTTGCTTATTATTTATTACTACTATTATAGCATTTGTTTTTTAAAAAAGCATCTGTCAGTTAAATAATATTAATAAATTTAAACATAATTTTCAAATATTTTTGATATTTTTACTTTTTTATTTTTCGGATAAGATTTAGAAGTGGTAATAAAAAGCTGTTTTTTTGCTCTGGTTATACCAACATATATGAGTCTCATTGACTCCTCAAGCTGTTCTTTTTTAAGATAATCCGGCGATTTTACTGGTGTATTTTCCGTTAAGCTCTTTATTATCTGATAAAAATGTCCTCCGCTTTTCAGCTTAACATTTTCTTGTACTGTCGGGAAATTATCCTCATGCATCTGTGCAATAAATACATAATCAAATTCATCACCTTTTGATTTATGCACAGTCATTATATTTACTCCTGAAATATCTTGATTATATTCTTCTTCAAATAATTTAAACGCACTTAATGGCTTTTTTGATATATATTCCAATTGGTTTATTAATTCTTTATCTTTATAAGAAAGCGATAATTTATATATAACAGATGCAATTATATATGTATTAGCTTTGTCTGTATCGTTTTTAGAATAATACATTCCTATTTTTACCGCAAAATCACTCATTGAACATACGGATATATTAAGAAAATAATCAATATCCCAATATAGTTGACTTAAACTTTCGGAGTAAATATCATCAGGTTCTATATTTATAAAAGGCATTCTTAAGTCTTTTAAATATTTAATATCTTCTATACTAATGTTAGGGAACTTTTCAGCCAAATCTATAATAAATTTATTGGTTAAAGGACTTTGAACGATTTTTAAAATAGAAAAAATAATTTGAAAAATATATTTTTGCTCCAAACAATCAGTCCTTATTGAGGTTTTTATACCATTTTCAACAAAAAATTCATTAAACTCGTTAACTTGAGAATTCAACCTTAAAAGTACCGCGACAGAAGCTTTTGGATTATCTGCGAGCAATTCGGATATTTTATTTAATATAAAGTTTTTTTCCTCCTTGTCAGAGTCAAATATCTGATATTTTGGAGCTTCATTATTTTTCGGATTATCCGGAGTCCCTTGGATTTCCGTTTTATAAAAGGCTCCCGAATAATCTTTATTTTTTATCAGCGAATTAGCCATTTCATATATAGGCTTGGAACACCTTTGCGAAGACGTCATTAAGATTTTTTTATTTTGATTTAAAAAAGTTCTGAACCCTTGAGTATCACTATTAGTAAAGCTTGATGTAATTGCCTGATTAATATCACCGCAGCGAACAAGATTTTTATACTTTGCACTTAATAAATCAAGTAATTTTTGCTGTATTTTTGTTGAATCCTGAGCTTCATCCTCTATAATATAACGGCATAAGTTCTGATAGTAATCTAATATTTCTTTATTTTCCATCAGTATTTTAACCGCGTAAAAAAGCATATCATCATAATCAATCAGATTATTCTTCTTCAAATAAATATTATATTCATCATAGAATTTATAAAAATCCTGAATATCCTTATGAACTGATTCCCTGTTATCATTTAACGATAATTTAACAAGAGATAAACATCTTAAATAGTTATCATAGTTTTCCTCGTTAATTTTAAGTTTATAAAAAATTTCTTTAATAATTTTTTCTTTTAAAACATCATCACAAATATCAAAGTTATCATCTAACCCTATTTTTGTATAGTTGGAATTTTCTTTAATAATGCGAAGTGCAAGTCCATGAATAGTAGAGATGTTAGGCAGATTGACACAATCGGGAACAGCGTTTTTCAGCCTTTCTTTAAAGTTTTTGGCGGCTGATTCCATATATGTCAATACAAAAATATTTTCGCTTTTTATACCTTCATTTATAAGCTTAATTACAAGGGCTAAAAGAATTGTGGTTTTACCTGCCCCCGGGACTGCCGCTATACCGAGCTTACCTTTTTTATATTCCAAGACGGGTTTTTGGTCAAGCCTTGGTTTTATTTGTAATTTGGATTTTTTATTTTCTTCGGTTTTAATATAGTCAATAAGCCCGCCAAAATTTTCATTTCCTTTATTGTTATATATACAGGAAAAAAAGAAAATCCCTTCTTGTGCACAAAGCATTAATTTTCTTACTATTGCCGCTGTTTTTTGTCTGGTAAGGCTGAGATTATCTTCATAAGTAAAAGTATCCTTTTTATAATCCCGATTAAACACCCATGCATTATATAAAGTTCCTAAATCCTCCTTCATCCATTCATTATCTGATATATCAACCCACAACTGATATTTTGTTTTTAGAGAGTAATCAATCAGCTTTTGTGCTGTCGCAACCAATACCTTATCAGCTTCTGTTTTAAATACTTCCGTTGAATTTTCACTTATAATACTATTTTCTATTTGAACTATAAAATCTTTTACCAAATTCTCTTTTAAATTTTTAAACGCAAACTCAAAACTTTCAGCTTCTTTAACTAAAAAATTATTTATTTCCGTTTTAAGATTTAAATAAATTATTTTTATCTGTTCAGCCAAAGGTAATTCTTGGTTTCCCAAAGAATTAATCAGGCTTAAAAGCTTTTTATATGAATAATCATAATTTTCTTCAATAAAATCATACTCTTTAAGCTTTTTAGATTTTTCATACTCAAATAAAACGGAGCTGCATTTTTTATAGGGTATTTTTAAAAAATTTATCAGCAAATTTTTTAATTCAAACTCTTTAACTTCAAGCTTATTAACAAGTTTAAGTACTGTAATTATATTCTTTGTATCACTTTCATCCGCAAGTTTTTGACTGCCCGAAAGAAATTGAAACTTTATTGAAAACTTATTTTCCGCAAAATTTTGAATTAATACTTCATCACACAAAGGAGTGACAACTGCAATTTCAAACGGTTTAACACCTTTAGTAAACAGTTCGTTTATTTTATTATAAACCTTATCAAACATTTCTAACCGATTTAACGAACCGCAAAAAGGGATATTCCTTATATCGGTTTTCTCTCCTTTTTGAATGCTATTGTAAAAATCAAATGACAAACTGCTAAAATAAGATTTATCTTCTAAATTTTGGATTTTAGGGTTATATTTACTTATAAAATCATTAACTCCTGATTTATACGCCCCTAAATAACCTTGTTTTGAAGTTCCGTATTTATCGTAAGCAATGAAATATGCGGAAATATCAGTCATAATTGCATCAACAAACTGCCAAAAAATATACGGCATTTCGTCGGCATCATCAGCAAGAAAATATTTAATATTTTTAAAATAATCAGTATTTTTATATATTAAGGGTAAAACAGACAACTGTCTTAAATAATCAAAACTGTTATATTCAATAGTTTTAACTTTGTATTCTTCAATTGCTTTTTGCGCGTCAATATAAAAACTTTCTTTTAAAATCTCGGAACGCCTTTTAATTTCGCTGTTTGAAAAATTATTTAAAACAATTAAGGAATACCGCCTGAAAAGCTGGTGTAAAAGATTAACTTTTGAAATATAATCGGAGAAATTGTCCTCCTTAATACATTGTTTAAAAATATACTGAGAAACTTCAAGCCCGCATAAGCTTGGTTTTTCCCCGTTATTTTTAATTAATTCGGATATATATTCCCGATTATCAAGAAAAACATTGTAGCATAATCCGTAAAGGGTATATATTTTAAGTTTTGAAACATCAATATCAGTATCAAGTCTCTGAATTTTAGTAATAAATTGAACTTTTTTATACGGATTCAAAGTCATTACCAATATTTCTTCCGCCTTAACCCTGTTTTTAATAAGGTTAACGTACCTATCCGCAAGTATATCCGTTTTAAAAGTATTAATTGAACCCTGTATTAACATAATGTATAAAACTTTATTAATCTAATCTAGTGCCGCACTTTGCCGCCGACTCATCGTCGCCGTACAAGTGCTCACCTTTTAAAGTTGCCACTCAAAAATTTCACTCACGTTCCTCATCGCGAAATTTTCTCGGACATCATATTATTTTAATACAATAACCTGATGCTTGCGAAGTATATTAAGAACAATTCTAAATCAATAATCGCGTGGCAAATTATTAAGCAATATTACAGAACTTATTCAAATTTGAATTTTGTATTTACATATCTTTACAAAAGACTTGCGATTTAAATTTTAAAATGATATATTAAGTATATACGTTTTATATATCGGTTTGTATTTCATTAATAACATTTAAAAGTCCGTATAAGGACTTAATTTGTCAATCCTAAATTATGTGTGTATTAGCTAAGTAACAGGAGTTTTTGCTATGTCATTAAATTACGTATCTGATATTGAAAATGAATTTTCATCCGCAAATCTTTTTAAAGAAACAAGCATTAACAATTACATTAAAGAAATATCAAAATATAAATCCTTATGTCCCGAAGAAGAACAAGAGCTGGCAAGAAAGGCAAAAGAAGGCTCAAAAGAAGCAAAACAGGAATTAATCAGGGCTAACTTAAAACTTGTTGTTGCAATAGCAAGAAAAGTAATTCATACAAGCAAATTACCCATGATAGATTTAATTCAAGAGGGTAATATAGGATTAATGGTAGCTGCAGATAAATTCAACTGGAAGTTCGGTTACAGATTTGCGACCTACGCCACTTGGTGGATAAAACAAGCAATGTTTAAAGCTATTTCAGAGCAGTCTCACAGCGTTAAAATCCCTGTGTATATCCAAGAAACTCTTTCAAAATATTCAAAAATTAAATCGGAAATGGAAAAACAAGGTATTGAAAATGTAAGCGTTGAAGAAATATCAAAAAGAATGAATATAGAATCCGGGAAAATTAATAATTATTTGAATGCATACAAAAAAACTCTTTCTCTTGAAGGTGATTTTGAAATGCAAAACGGTTCAGAAGTAAAACTTATTGATATTATTGAAGATGAAAGAAGCTCCGTTGTTAAGGAAATTGAATATTCCTCCTTAAAAAAAGATATAGTTTCCTTATTAAATAACTTAAAAGAAAGGGAACAAAAAGTTATAACCTTAAGATTCGGTTTAAACGGGAGTCAAAAGCAAACCTTGGAAGAAATAGGTAAACTTTACGGCGTAACAAAAGAATGTATCAGACAAACCGAAGCAAGAGCTTTGAACAAATTAAAAGCCGACAGTTCTTCTCTTAATCTTTTACAAGCATATATAAATTAAATATAATAAGTATTTCCCCGTTTTTATTACAATATTAACAAACATAACAGGCTTTTTGAACATTTAAAAAGTGAAAAGGCTTGCAATCAATGACAAAAAGTTGTACAATTTTTGACATGCCAACATTTATTTGTTAGAGAACGAGGAAAAAGAGATGGAAGAACAAATGTACACGGATGCAGAGTTTGAAGAATTGCTAAAAAATTATGATTACAGTTTTCAAAAAGGAGATTTAGTTAAAGGTATTGTTTGTTCTTACGATTCTTCGGGTGTTATAGTTGATATTGGTGCAAAAACAGCAGCATACGTTCCTGTAAAAGAAGCTATAGTTAATAAAGAAGTTTCCATCGAAGAAACTTTAAAAAAAGGTCAAGAATATGAATTTTTAATAATAAAAGAAGAAGATGAAGACGGACGTTTCACCTTATCTTATAAGAAAGTTGCAATGGCATACAGCTGGAGAGAATTGGAAGAATTAAAAGCTAACGATGCAACTGTTGAAGGTGAAATTGTTTCGGTTGTTAAGGGTGGAGTTCTTGTTGAAGTTAAAGGAGTCAGGGGATTTGTTCCTTCCAGCCATTTAAAACTTAAAGCCTCAGATAATGTTGTAGGTGAAAAGCTTGAACTCAAAATACTTACTATGGATATTCAACAGGGCAACTTTATTTTATCAAACAGAAAATCTTATGGTGATGATAAAGATGAAAATAAACAAGATTTATTCGGCAGTCTTGAAATCGGACAAATTATAAAAGGTGAAGTTGTTCGTATTACCGATTTTGGTGCATTTGTAGATATTGGCGGAATAGATGCTCTCCTGCCTTTATCTCAAATATCCTGGAGATGGGTAGATCATCCTTCCGATATTTTAAAAGTCGGAGATACCATTAACGTTGAAGTTATTGTTATTGATCACGATAAACAAAGAATCAGTTTAAGCCTTAAAAACCTTGAAAAAGACCCTTGGGTTGAAGCTAAAGATAAAATTAAAGACGGAGATAAAATTGAAGGCACTATTACCAGAATTAAACACTTTGGCGCTTTCGTAGAAGTATTCCCGGGAGTGGAAGCTTTATTACCTAATAATGAATTAATTGAATATCAAAATTCTAAAAATACTATACTTAAAGTCGGCGATAAAATACAAACCACTATTTTAAAATTCAATCCCGATGACAGAAGAATCAGTTTGAGCATTAAAACTGAAGAATAATTTATCATATAGTGTTATAATAAATTTATGAAAAAATTCTTTGTCTTAATAGTATTATTTATATTTTCATTATTTATTCTTCCCGCGAAGGCTGATGTAATTCCGTTAAGTACTAAAAGTATTAAATATTACGGCATCGGGGTATTGAATGTTCCAAAAAGCTATACAATATACCAATATCCTACAACGGATTCACCCGTAATCAGGGAAGTAAATTACGCTGATTTAAATAAATCAGCAATAGTTAATACAATAGATATGCGCAAAGTCTCTTATATTGCGCATGTTCCCGAGAATGATGTTGCTCTTTTAACTGTCGATTTAGCACCCGGAAACGACTGGTATTGTGTTTGTTTGAATCAAGAAACAGGAGAGTTCGGCTGGATTTATAATGATGATAAAAATGCATTTATGACCTATCGCCAATTATTCTATAAATACGGTAAAAAATACGGTATAAGAATGTTTAACGACCTGCCAAAAGACCAAAAAGTACTTTATGCGGGAGAAACCACCCAATCTCAAGTTTTGGAAGAATTAACTTATCCAAAATATATCAATTTTACTGTAATCAGAGGCAATTGGCTTCTTGCTACAGTTAATGATATGACAAAGCAGGCTAAAGTAGGCTGGTTTAATTGGAGAAATGAAGACGGAACTTTAAATATGTTCCCTAATTTTAAAGAACAGCCTTAATTACACATTATCTTTATTGTGCTCAGGTAAAGAAGCGGAATATTCCGCTAAAATTCTTGCTATATCAGAGCCTTTGATTACAACTTCCAAAACTAACTGCGCATTTATGAGGATTTTATCCGTATATTCCAAAATATCGGTATCAAATATCTCGAACTCGAGAAAATCAAAGCCGACATAGTTAATTCTTCCGTAACCTTCAGAATTACCCCATTTCATAAATACAAGTTGTCTTTCAAATAATTTGAGTTTGTCGACTAAGCGCATTTACACTATCTCCATCTGCCTTATTAATATGATAATTATTTTATAACGTTAAGTCAAATTAATTTTAGGTAATTTTTGTAAATTTTATAACTATAATCTTAACAATATAAATAAAAATATTTTGTTTAAGATTTTGTTTTGATATAGTCATGAAAAAAGGAAAATATCGTGGCAACAGCACTAAGTCAAAATGTTAAAGAAACGGATAAATTTAATAATAAATATATTTCTTCCCCTTTAAAAAATGATTCGGAAATAGAAAAAGAGCTTTTAACACTATTTATAGAAGAAAAAGAAAAAGGTTCGGTAATACTTGATTTTAAGCCATCTGCAATATATAAATTGGCTAAATTTATAACGGGCGAAATAACAAGAAGCGCTTCTATAGGTATAGCAGGTGAAACCGCAAGCGGTAAATCAACTATTACACTTGATATTATCGATACAATAGAAAATTTTGCGGAAAAATTTGCAATTAAAGATACCATAACCCGTGTAAACACGGATGATTATTATTACGACCGCTCGGAAGAAGTAAAAAAAGCGGGCGGAATGGCAGAATTTGCAAAGCACTATGATTTTGACGTACCTGAAGCTTTGGAGCTTGATTTAATGTATAAACACATTAAAGAACTTCTTGCGGGAAGACCTTGTATGCTCCCCAAGTATGATATGTCAGGTACAACAATCCGTTGGGATAATCATACACCTGCTTTCCCTTCAAAAATCATCATTTCGGAAGGTTTATTTACGCTCACAAATAATATCAGAGATGCTTTTGACTTCAAAATATATGTTCATACCGATAATAAAGTACAGAGAGAAAGATTTTTTATAAGAGCAAACGAAAGAGGCTTGGGAGAAAGCGCTCAGGCTATTTATGATAACGCTTCAAACAAAGCGGATATATATATCCGCCCCTGTATAGAGATTGCGGATATTGTACTTTCCGGTGAAGCAGACAGAGCAAATTATAAAATCTTTTTGGATAAAATACTTAATATTATTGAACGAACTCACTTCTTAAAACAGGCAGTTTTATAATGACGGAATGTATATATCCGGGGAGCTTTAATCCTATACATAATGCACATATAGCCGTGGCAAAATGTGCTTTTGAAACATTTAACTTTAAAAAAATAATATTTATTCCGGCTTTTAAACCGCCTCATAAGGATTTAAAAGACTTTGACGCTGAAAATGCTATGCACAGATTAAATATGGTAGAGCTGGCTGTTAAAAAATATCCTTATTTTGATGTTTCAGCTATTGAATATACAAGAAATAAACCGTCTTATACGTATGATACTGTGGTTCAAATTTATGATATAGTTCAACCCAATGATAAAATAAATCTTATAATAGGCACGGATGCATTTATTCAAATAGAGTTCTGGTATAAAACCGATAAATTAAAAGAACTCGTACATTTTATCTTGTTTTTACGCGAAAATAATTTTGATGAAACTCCCTTTTTAAAACTGAAAGAAAAAGGCTACGATTATACTTTGATGCCGATGCCGTTTAACGATATTTCAGCAAGCGAAATAAGGGAAAAAGCAAGACAAAATACGGATATTTGTGGTATAGTACCTTTAGAAGTAGCAGAATATATCAAAAATAATAATGTATACAAAATACAGTCTTGAAGAAATAAAAGAAAAATTAAAATCATGCCTGAGCGAGGAGAGATACTGGCATTCAATCGGTACAATGGAGATGGCGGTTGAGCTTGCCAAAAGATTTAACTGCGACGAAGAAAAAGCACAAATTGCAGGACTTTTACACGACTGTGCCAAGTGTTTATCTAATGAGGAATTAAAAAAATATATTGATACTTTTGAAGAATGTGAAAAAATAAGCCCCAAAACCTGGCACGCACCCGTGGGGGCTATCATCGCAAAAAAAGACTGGGGCGTAACGGATAAAGAAATACTTTCGGCAATCAGATTGCATACTATAGGCAAAAAAGGTATGACCGACTTTGAAAAAATAATCTTTATCGCTGATAAAATAGAAAAAAGAACCCGCGAAGAAAAGTTTAGAGAAAAAATTGAAAAGACCTTAAACAAAACAAACAGTCTTGATGCGGCTCTTTTAAAAAGCTTTAAAATAACGATAAAAAGTCTTTTAAAACGAAAACTCCCCATCTGCTTCCAAACGGTAGATGTTTATAACAACCTGCTTGATATAGTGCAAAACAAATAAATTAAATTATCAATTCAGCACGAAGTAGCTAAGATTCAAGTAGAAAGCGAAGCTTACCCAAACCAAATAAGGTACAAGCAAAATTGAAGCGAGTTTAGAGTGTTTAAAGAAAAATATAATCGTAAGCAGAATAAACAGCCACATAAAAATTATTATGGCGAGTGCGCCTCCGATGTTTTCAAGACGGAAAAACACGGGCGACCAAGCAAAATTTAAAAGCATTTGTATTATGAAAAAAGCTAAGGGAAGTCTTTTTTCTTTAGTCATTCCGCCTTTTATAAACAGTAAAAAAGAAATCGCAATAAGAATATATAAAATTGTCCACACGGGGGCAAACAGCCAATCCGGCGGGCTTAAAAAGGGTTTATTCAGACTATCAAACCATTCCATATTTTTCATATTAATAAATTACTCTTTTTTTTATTCTAATTCATTACCCAACTGGTTATTTTTAAAATTTACTTTTTAAATTAATTTTATTTAAGATTTTTGTGATTTTTTCACATATTTATGATATAGTTTAAAAAAAGGACATAATATGTTAATTGAATTTTCTGTTGAAAACTTTCGCTCAATTAGAGATAAAGTAACTTTAAGCATGATAGCAACATCATCAAAAGAATTAGAACAAAATTTAATAAAAGTTGAAATAAACAAAGGGAAAAATAAAAAAGGCAATTTAAATTTATTGAAAGAAGTTGCAATTTATGGCGCCAATGCAGCCGGAAAAAGTAATATTATAAAGGCAATGCAATATGTATTATGGTGTATAAAGAAATCACAATCTTTTGCCCCAAATCAATCATTTCCTTGTGAACAATTTAAACTAGATGAAAAATATTTAAAAAAACCATCTGCCTTTGAATTTTCTTTTATTCATAACAATATTGTTTATAAATATGGTTTAAAATTACTAAAAGATAAAGTAGTTGAAGAATATTTGAATTATATTCCAAATGGCAGGACTATAAAGGTATTTTACAGAGATCAAAATGAAATAAATTTGTTCCCTACAAAAAGTAAATTATCAAAAGAACAGCAAATAAGATTACAAATATATCAAGAAGAGATTTCTAACAATATACTTATATTATCACTTGCAAACAAAATAAAGATTCCTGCATTACTGGATGCTTATAATTGGTTTTCTACAAAGTTAAGATACATAGTAAATCGTCCAGGAATAGGCGGTAAAACATCTGAATTATTGGGTAGAAAAAAAATAGATAAAGAACTATTTTTAAAATTATTACAATTAGCTGATCCAACCATTCAGAATATTCAAGTAATTTCAAAAGAAATTGATATTACAACGATGCCTTCTCCTATAATTAATGACATAATAAAAGAAATTGGAAAAAGAAATAATATAGACGAGAAAGATATTAATATAAATGACATTCAAGCAAAAAGGGTAGAAGAATTTACAACAAAAACAGGATTAGATATAAAAGGTAAATTAAAAGATATAGAATTTAAAATTAATCAAGAATCAGACGGAACCCAAAAATTCTACGGCGTTCTTGGAGAATTGATATATACTCTTAATAATGGCGGTATAATTGTTATTGACGAATTAGAATTGAGATTACATCCTAATTTATCTAAAGCAATTGTTGAATTATTTTCATCTTCTTTAAATAAGAAAAAAGCTCAAATAATATTTACAACACATAATGCTACTTTATTAGACACCCAAAAACTTTTAAGAAGAGACCAAATATACTTTGTACATAAATATGAAAATAGTTCTTCAGAAATGTATTCATTGGCCGATTTCAATATAAGAAATGACAAAGTGATACAAAAAGCTTATTTGGAAGGTCTTTTTGGAGCTGTACCAACAATTAATTTAGAGGAAATTATTAGTGAATTTCAAACGACAAGTAAATAAAAGAACTATAGTAAAAAAAATTTGCATTTCATGTGAAGGTTATACAGAAAAAGATTACTATACACATTTATATGACGAATTAAAACGTAAGAAATTTAATAAGCTTATAAGTATAGAAATTAAAAAAGCACATAAACAAAATGCAGATGCAGTTGTTGATTACGCAAAAACTTATTTTTACGAAGAAGATTTAAAAGATTACAAAGTAATCTTTTGTGTTTTTGATAAAGACAGAAATACTGATCAACAAATTAATAATGCAATAAAAGAATCTAAAGAAATAAACGCCCAAATAATATTTTCCAATCCCTGTTTTGAAGTTTGGTTTTATGCACATTTTAGAGATATTATTAAACATATAAATAAAAATACCTTAAATGATTTTTTGGAAAAACCTGACCACCTCGGACCTGATTTTAAAAAACAAGGTAAAAATAACTATCATAGGATTAAAGATAAAACGCAAAAAGCAAAAGAGAATGCAAAGAAAATTAATAAAGGAAGAAATAAATATACCGAGGAAGGAAATCCATCAACAGATAATTATAAAGTTATTGAATGCATTGAAAACATTATAAGTTATAAATTATAATCTCTTTAGCCTTAATTGCTTCTTCTTTTGTCAAAGGCTTTGTATCTTTCAGCACATAGTCTATATTTAATTGCTTATATTTTTCTTTTGCCATATCGTGGTATGGCAGGACATCAAGAGTTTTTACGCTTTTTAGTGTACCGATAAATTTACCCAGCTTCTTTAAATATTCTTCTTTAAAAGTAATATCAGGAACTACTACGTGTCTTATCCACATAGGAACGTTGTTAGCTGAAAGGTATTTTGCAAATTCAAGAACTGGTTTATTTGAATGTCCCGTTAATTTTTTATGCTCCTCATCATTAATATGCTTAATATCAAGTAAAACAAGGTCGGTATATTTTATAAGCTCATCATATTTTGAAGAATTATCAAATAAAATACCCGATGTATCAAGTGCTGTATGAATATTTTTATCTTTTGCCTGTTTAAAAAGCTCGGTTACAAAATCGATTTGAACCAAAGGTTCCCCGCCGGAAACCGTCAAACCCCCGTTACGAAGGAATTCCTTTACCCCGTCATATTGTTTTAAAATATCTTCAACCGTCATTTCATAAGCTTTATCATAACTCCAAGTATCAGGGTTATGACAATATTTACAACGCATGGGACAGCCTTTAAGAAAAACAACAAATCTGACCCCGGGTCCGTCTACAGTCCCGAAAGTTTCAATTGAATGCACATTCCCTTTTATATCTGTACTCATGATGCACTAAACAGGCATTGTCATGTTATGACAGCTGTTTATTTTAGAATGGAAAGTTCTTGAAATTACATCGTCTTGTTGTTCTTTAGTTAATTTAATAAAGTTAACGGCGTATCCTGAAACTCTTACAGTTAATTGAGGGTATTTTTCGGGATGTTTTTGAGCATCCAAAAGAGTTTCACGATTAAAAACATTAACGTTTAAATGATGTCCACCCTTTTCAACGTAGCCATCCAATAAACTTATTAAATTTTCCTCCTGCATTGTAGCCATATTAAATCTCCCCTATCTCTATTTTAATTCAAATTATTATCGCAGCATCCTCTATCAAAATTAAAAGTCAAATCTCCCATAATTACTTCGTCTTTGCCGAGAGCATCGGGAATTATGGAGAAAGTATTGGAAATTCCGTCCTGAGCATCATCAAACGGTAATTTTGCAACCGAAGAAAGTGAAGCCAAAGCACCGCTGGAATCACGTCCGTGCATAGGGTTAGCTCCGGGGGCTAATGGAACTCCCGCTTTTCTTCCGTCGGGCGTATTACCTGTCTTTTTACCGTACACTACGTTTGAAGTTATTGTTAATATTGACATTGTAGGAATTGAATTACGATATGTATAATGTTTTCTTATTTTCGCCATAAAAGTTTTGACCAGATGAACCGCTAAATCATCAACTCTATCATCGTTGTTGCCGTATTTTGGAAAATCTCCTTCCACCTCATAATCAACAACAATACCGTTTTCATCTCGAATGGTTTTAACTCTCGCATATTTTATGGCGGAAAGTGAATCCGCAACTACCGATAACCCCGCAATACCCGTTGCAAAATAGCGTTTTACATCTCTATCCATTAATGCCATTTGTGCTTTTTCGTAGCAGTATTTATCATGCATATAATGAATTACGTTTAAAGTATTGACATATAAGCCTGCAAGCCATTCCATCATAGCGTCATACTTTTCCATAACCTCATTAAAATCAAGATACTCAGAGGTAATCGGCTGATACTTAGGCCCAACCTGTTCTTTAAGTCTTTCATCAACTCCGCCGTTAATTGCATACAAAAGACATTTCGCAAGATTTGCTCTTGCCCCGAAAAACTGCATTTCTTTACCTACTACCATAGATGAAACACAACAGGCAATAGCATAATCATCACCATGGGTTACGCGCATTAAATCATCATTTTCGTACTGAACGGAGGATGTTTTTATTGAGATATGAGCACAGTACTCTTTAAACGCTTTTGGCAGATTTTTAGACCATAAAACGGTCATATTAGGCTCGGGAGCAGTTCCTAAATTCTCTAAAGTATGCAAATATCTGAAAGAATTTTTAGTAACTAACGATCTGCCGTCAACTC
>CANQJQ010000026.1 GCA_947624265.1 Candidatus Gastranaerophilales bacterium | reverse complement strand
AGTACCTTCACGGCAAGGTGTACATTTACCGCAGCTTTCATGCTGTGTAAAGTTCATAAAGAACCTTGCAACTTCAACTATACAGGTATCTTCATTCATAACAACAAGTCCGCCAGAACCGACCATTGCGCCTACTTTGGTTAATTGGTCATAGTCCATTGGCATATCTAAGTGTTCTTCTGTTAAACATCCTCCTGATGGGCCGCCTATTTGAACAGCTTTAAACTTCTTGCCGTTTCTTATTCCGCCGCCGAGGTCAAATACAATCTGCCTTAAAGTTGTATTCATGGGTACTTCGATTAAACCAGTGTTATTTACTTCACCTGTCAGCGCAAAGGTTTTTGTACCTTTTGAAGTTTCAGTACCCATTGAAGCAAACCATTTAGCACCGTTTAAAATGATTAACGGGACGTTTGCAAAGGTTTCAACGTTATTTAATAGTGTCGGGCGTTTAAATAAACCGCATTCTGCCATGTGAATGTTCTTAGGTCTTGGCATTCCTCTTTCGCCTTCAATAGAAGCGATTAATGCTGATGATTCACCGCATACAAATGCGCCTGCGCCCTCTTTAATATGTATATGGAAGCTGAAATTACTTCCCATAATATTTTTACCCAAAAGGTTTCTTTCTTCTGCAGATTTTATGGCTAATTTTAAACGTTTAATAGCTAAGGGGTATTCAGCTCTAACGTATATGTAACCCTCATCTGCCCCTACCGCAAAAGCTGCTATTGCCATACCTTCAAGAAGTTTATTTGGGTCATCCTCCATAACGCTTCTATCCATGAAAGCACCGGGGTCTCCTTCATCACCGTTACAAATAACATATGACTTACCGCCTTGGTGCCTGTATACGCTGCGCCATTTTTTGCCTGTTGCAAAACCGCCGCCGCCTCTGCCTCTTAACCCGGAGTCTTCTATTTCTTTTATTACATACTCTTGGTCATTTATTTCAAGAACTTTGGATAGTGCGCTATAAGCGCCTGCTGCTATTGCTTCATCCAAACTTTCAGGATTGATAATACCGCAATTTTTCATAGCTGTTCTTGTCTGCTTTGCATAGAAGTTCATTTCTTCATTGTTTACAATTTTTTTATTTAATGCGGGATCTACATATAGTAATCTTTCAACGACTGTATCATTTTTTAGTGAGTCATAAATTTCTGCTACATCTTCTTTCTTTACGTGAACGTATGTCAATTTTTTATCGGGTATAACAACTAAACACCCCTGTTCACAAAATCCGATACATCCTGTCGGTATTACGCTCATTTTTACATCGTTTGTCAAAACATCAGCGTCAGCTCCGAGTCTTTTGAATTCTTCAATTAAATCTAATGCCCCGTTTGCAAGACATCCTGTTGAAGCACAAACAAGAATTCTTCTGCCTTGTTTTTTAATTAATTCCTGAGCTTTTTCCTGCTCTTTTTTAATATCTAAAGTTAATTTTACTTTTTCCATATTACACGTTCTCTTTCAATATAGTGTCAATAACTATTTCAACGGCATCAGCGGTCATTTTCGGATATATCTTTCCGTTTATTACCATAGCGGGAGCAAGACTGCAAGCACCTAAACAGCTTACTGTTTCAAGTGAAAACATTCCGTTTTCGGTTGTCATTTTGCCGTCTTTTAGCTGAATTTTCTTTTTAACTGCTTCCAATACCGGCATTGAACCCCTAACATGGCATGCAGTACCGTCGCATACTTTTATTTCATATTTACCTTTCGGCTCTAATGAAAATTGTGCGTAAAATGTTGCTACTCCGAATACAGTCGCAGGCGACAAGCCTTCTACTTTTGAACCTATGTATGTCATTGCTTCTTCAGGCAGATATTTGTATATTTCCTGTACTTTTTGAAGCATTGCTATTAAATATGACTTTTCTCCGTCATAACTTTGGATGATTTCATCCAATTTCCCTTTGTCTATTGAGGGAGCTGATGTTGTCATTCTCTTTCTCCTGTTTAAACTAAGCCTCTTTATAAAATTATATCAAAGACATAAAAAAATTGGTAATTTTACTATATGAATATTCCATATCTTGTTATAAAATGATAATGATTAAATGGAGCTTGATGATTTATGAAAAAACTGTTAATTCTTTTTATATGTATTATATTTATTCAAAATAACGGATTTGGGGAGACTGTTTATGATGATAATTATGTTGAAAATCCTAATTATCTGCAAGGTAATAAGTACCTTCAAAGTTCTCAATATTCAAGTGCAATTAATGAATTTAAAAAAGCAATAAGAGTTAATCCTAATGATACAAATGCTCTTATAGGATTGTCTAATGCTTATAATATGCGTGCCGTTTATTATAATAATACCCTTAAAGCTACAGATAATGCTATATCAGACTTAAAATCGGCTTTATTTTTTGTTAAATACTTTACAGGTGCAAGTTCGTCAAGTTCTCAGTCAATTGCAGCAATGCAAAAAAATCTTGCTTCCTTAGAAGCTTCTTTAAGTGAGCCTGTTAACGCTGATTCACGTTATAAGAGCGCTAAAGTATACAGAACTAAAGGTGAATTTGCTGCTGCTGCTTATGATTATTATCAATTATTGGATAATTCTAAATATACTTTTGAGGCAAATTCTGCTTTGGGTGATATTTATAAAATTCTTAACCGCCCCGATATGTCTGTTAATTTTTATAAAACTGCTCAAAAATATAATCCTGAAGATTCTGATATTCATTTAAAACTTGCCAGAACTTATGAACAGGTTGCTGACTTTTCTTCTGCGTTAAAAGAATACGGTTTAGCCTTAAATAATTCTTCAGAGAGAGAAGATATTTTGAATTCTTTAGAGAAAATCTGGCAGAAAAAAGTTGATGAGAATCCAAAAGATGCGGAAACTCATGCTAATTTAGGTGTAGTTTATCAAAAACAGAAAAGATACACGGAAGCTTTAGCTGAATATCAAAAGGCGCAAACATTAAACCCGTCAAATATAAATACTAAATTGAATATCGGTACTTTGTATCAAGAGCAAAAACGCTATAATGATGCTTTAAATATTTATAATCAAATACTTCAAGTGCAGCCTCAAAATGTATCTGTGCTTTTATATAAAGCGGAATGTTTAAAAGAATTAAAAAAGAATGATGAGGCAGTATCCGTATATAAAACTGCATTAAATCTTGATCCTAAAAATGCGAATATAAAAGCTGAACTGTTTGAACTTCTAAAAGAAACAATGCCCGCAGAGGAAGTATTAGACTTTTTATATAAAAATGTTCAAAATTCTCCTATGAATGCTGATTCATATTATGAGTTTGCTTATGAACTTCATAAGGCAGGCAAGATAGATGATGCTATAGTTTATTACTTACAAACAATTAAGCTTGATAATAAAAAAATTGATGCTTATATTAATCTTTCTCAAGCGTACAGACAAAAGAAAAATTACAATGATGCTTATGCAATTATTAAAAAAGCTCAAACTCTTGCACCTGATAATGAACTTGTTAAAAAGCAGCTTGATATTGCTCAAAAAGAGTATGAAGCAAATAATTATAATATAGCTTCCGATTTATTCCAAAGCGGTGAGTATCAAAAAGCAATAGCTGAATATTCTAAAATTAACCCGCCAACCTCCGCTTCTTTGATAGGTATAGCAGCGTCTTACCAGTCCTTAAATAATATTGATCAAGCAATTACATATTATAAAAAAGCAATGGAACTGGATGCTAAAAATGCTGATTTGCCGTATTATATTGCTTCTTTATACGCAAATAAAGGCGATATAACAAATGCAAAAACATATATTGATATGTCGCTTGCGAAAAATTCCTCTAATAAACCTGCAAAAGAACTTGCTGAATATATTTCTGCTAAACAATCGGAAGAGCTGATTAGTCAAGCTTCAAAACTGTATGACCAGAAAAAATATCAAGATGCTATTAATTTGTACACTCAAATATTAAAAAACACACCAAATAATGCAACAGTTTATTACTATAGAGCAATGGCTTATGATGCGGTGAATAATTATCAAAAGGCAATAGCGGATTATAAATTAACATTAAAATATGCACCTGATATGGTAATTGCATATTATTCAATAGCTGTTGATTATGATTCACTTGAAAATTATCAATCTGCAAAAGAAAATTACAAACAATACCTTAATAAGGTTTCAGAAGAAAATGAATATACAAAATATGCGCAATCAAGGGTTAATGAAATAAAATAATGCAAATTTCCGCAAAAAAACAAATTAATATCGGAAAAGTTCAAATAGACAGTATTGTTTCGCTTTCTCCCCTGGCTGGAGTTACTGACTATGTTTTAAGAAAGCTTATTAGAGAATATTCAAAAACTTGTCTGTTAGTAACGGAGATGATAAGTTCTGAAGCCCTTGTTCAAAAACCCGATACAAATATTACTTATACTGATAAAGAAGAAGCTCCGATTTCTTTTCAGATAGAAGGACATAAGCCGGAATTAATGGCAAAATCCGCAAAAATATTAGAGAAAAAGGCATCAATTATCGATATAAATATGGGCTGTCCAATAAATAAAATAGTAAAAGGACAAGACGGATGCTCCTTAATGAAAAATCCACAGCTTGCACGTGATATTGTTATTGCCGTTAAAGAAACTGTAAATATTCCTGTTACTTGCAAATTTCGTTTGGGATGGTCGCAGGATAGTAAAAATTTTATTGAGTTTGCGCAAATTATGCAAGAAGCCGGAGCTGATGCCGTTACCGTTCATGCACGGACTCGTTCTCAATTATATTCAGGTGCGGCAGATTGGAATGAACTCTCAAAATTAAGCGGAGAACTGGATATTCCATATTTTGCAAACGGAGATATTATAAACCCGCAAAAAGCACTCGAATGTCTTGAAATTTCGAAAGCTGACGGAATTTCCATAGGCAGAGCCTCTATGGGTGATTTATCTCTTTTATACAGAATTGAGAAATATTTAAATGAAGATATATTAATCCCTGAGCCTGATTTATCCGAAAAAATCTCTATGATTAAAAAGCACTTGGATGCTGAGATTGAGTTTAGAGGTGAAGAAACAGGAATAAAATTCTTTCGTAAATTTTATCCCTGCTACATAAAAAATATTAGAGGCGGTGCTGATTACAGACACAGGCTGGTTACGGAATTAAACTATAATAATATTATAAATATTTTGAAAGAAATACTTCATAATGGACAAGAATAAAAAATTCTATGTATATATAATTTTAACCGTTAATAATAAACTGTATTGCGGATATACGGATGACGTTGAGCGCCGTTATAAACTCCATAAAGAGGGAAAAGGGGCAAAATTTACGAAAGCAAATAAACCGTTTAAACTTGTTTATACAAAAGAATTTAACTCAAAACAGGAAGCTCAAAAAGAAGAGTACAGAATAAAACATTTAACCCGAAAACAAAAAGAAGAAATTATAAATATGCCTTGTGATGACATAATTATATGCTAATTAAACATACTAAACTCACAACCGCAGTATTGCTGGCGGTAAAAATTTTCTTCTTTTGCTATTTTCATTGTTTTTAAAAAGCCATCATTCTTTTTAAAGTCATAATCCAAGAAAGTTAGTTCGTATTTATCTGCAAGTTCTTTAGCAACTTCAAATATTACATTTGATTGTTTATGCGGACTTACCGTCAAAGTCGTTGTAAAGTACTTATATTCCAATTGAAAAGCCTTTAGAGCAGTATATAAAAGTCTGTATTCAAAACACCTTTTGCATCTCTTCCCCCGTTCCGGTTCATTTTCCAAGCCGGCTATTGCATTATACCAATATTCAGAATTCTGTTTTTCAACTATTAGTTCAACATTCTTTTTTTCTGCGTATTTTTTTAACTCCTCAAGCCGTCTTGTAAATTCTTCGCTCGGGAATATATTGGGGTTGAAAAAGTATAACACAGGTTCATATCCTTCTTGTCGTAATAATTCTATCGGATATGCGCTGCACACGGCACAGCAGGCATGTAAAAGTACTTTTTTATCCATGATTTTGCTTTTCTCTGCCGCCAAGATTTATTATCTGTTGTCTGTATTCGGGGAAAGAGTTTATTCCTACAAATTTTTTCATCCCGAACACAAATGTCGGAGTCCCTGTAATATCGTTAACTTTTGCATCCTCCACTACGGAATTTATTTCGTCTTTTACTTCTTGCCCATGGGCATCTTCTTTTAATTTTTTAATATCTATATCCAATAATCTTGCTTCTTCTATAATTTCTTTTTCGGTTTCAACATCTTCAGAGAAAAGAATATCAGCCATTTGCCAGTATTTATTTTGTTTTTTAGCGGCAAGTGCATAGCTTGCTTTTATGCAAGAGTTATCATGTCCTTCGTGAGACATATATTTATTGCAGCTTTTTTGAAGCGGCAGTGTATGCTGAATAAATTTTATATTTTCAAATTCTTCAACAATTCTATGTGAGTATAAGTTTGCAAGAAAACATCCGTGGCAGTTAAAATCTACGTATTCATGAATAACTATATCGGCATCTTTCGAACCGAGTTCGTTGTCTTGAGCCATGGTATCATACAAATTAAAATATTTTTTCATTTCATTTTGTTTAGCAATCTGAGGAGTAAGTATATTTGATAAAGAGGTATATACTAATACCGAAGCCCCCAGCAACATTACCATTACCAACCAAAATGCATATCTTGGTACTTTTATTGCATCAATGAAATCTTTGAAGGAAGTTTTTAGTTCAAAGAATACTCCGCTTCCCCAATTTTTAGCACTTAAAGCAATAAGCAAATTTATAAAGTATGTCATAAAACAGAATATGCATACGGAATCTATTTTAAAAATTGAAATACAACCTAAAATCATTGATAATGTGAAGGATATTATGCCGATAATATATATATAGGAAGACGGATTTTTAAATATATTTTTAAAAAACGGTATTTTATCCACATAGGTCATAAATAGAAATAACAAATATAAGATTATTCCCCATATTGAAAGCGGTATGCCAAATACTTGCGAGTAGGATGTTTTTGCTACTCCATCACAATCGAACATATCATTTATTGCGCAGATGCTTGGTTTCGCATTAACTGCAAAATTTGCATTATAATAAACAAAGCACAGCTCAACGGAAAGTGCTAATCCGATTAAAGCTAATATTGTAATTAAGATTCTTTTCTTTTTTGTCATAATACCCGCCTCTATTGAAATTGTTTCATTACATCTTTTATGGTAACATTATCACCTGCAATTTGTTTGGCTTTCGCAATAACTTCTTTATATCTTTCTTCATAAGTCGGACGTTCTGTTTTATAAAAAACACCGGTATAAAGATCCTCAGGAGAAAAAGCATACTGCATTGCTTTTATTCTGTCCGTAACATCATGCTCAGGTGGTAAACTTCTTGCAAGTTCTTTTATTTTTTCAAAAGAAGAAACTTTATTGTATTGTACACAAGGGGAGATAATGTGTATAAAAGCAAATCCCTTATGTTTTAGCCCGCCCAAAATCAGTTCTTCAAGTTGTTTAACGTCGCCCGAGTAGCCTCTTGCTACGTATGAAGCATTAAAGGAAAGTGCCATTAAAACAGGATTTATCCTGTCGGCAGTCCAAGCGTACGGGTTACATTTTGTTGTTGTACCTATTCTTGAAGTCGGCGAACATTGTCCCTTTGTTAAGGCATAAATTTCATTATCCATCATAATATATGTTATGTTAGGATTTTTTCTTCCCGCATGAATAAAATGATTTCCGCCTATACTTAACCCGTCGCCATCTCCGCCTACTGCTATTACGTTAATTTCGGGTTTAGCTTGTTTAAGACCTATTGCAACGGGAAGCGCGCGACCGTGTATGGTATGAAATCCGTATGTTGACATAAAAAACGGAAATCTGCTTGAACAACCTATTCCTGATACTATGGCGGTTTCGTGAGTTTTATAATCCAATTGAGCCATAGCTTTTTTTAGTGCCATTAGTACTGCATGGTTTCCGCACCCCGGACACCATGATGGTTTTACTTTTCCTTTATAATCATTTGCTTCCATTAATTTAACCTCTTTTAAAAATGGGTGTGTTTATTTGTTGAAATGTCTTGTTTTTCTGTTTGAATTTTGTATACTTTTTCTATTTCTTCAAAAATTTCTTCGGGAGTGAAAGGAGTACCGTCATATTTTAAGTATTCGATTACTTCCGTACCTCTGTTTATGTTTGTGCATCTTTCAACAATTGTTGACTTGAATTGTGCATTATAGTTAGCTTCTATAACAATAACAATATCTTTATTTTTAATGAAACCTTTTATCCAATCGGTAGGGAAAGGATAAAGAGTTCGAGGGTATAGTGCCTGAACTTTTATTCCTTTTTCTTTTGCCGTATCAATAGCTTCAAAAACGGGTCCGGATGTTGAACCACAACTGATAATACCTATTGAAGCATCTTCACAGCCGTACGTCTTGGCTTTAGAAAATTGTCCTGCTGCAGTTTCAAGTTTTCTGAAGCGTTTTTCCGTCATTTTCCTGTGAGTTTCGGGGTCGGGAGTAGGTGCATTAGCTTGAGTATGTTCTAATCCCGTTATAACGTGTTCTCCGTATAAATCTCCGGGGCATGTTATGGGAGAAATTCCCGTTGGTGTATCTTCGTACCTGTTATATGTATCTCCTTCTTTTAGTTGCGGTTTTTGTCTGTTTATTATTTTTAAATTATCAAAATCAATTAAATCAACACATTCACGTCTTGGTCCAAGTGAAGCGTCTGATAATATAATAACCGGAACCTGATATTGCTCTGCAAAATTAAAAGCGTTAATAGTTTGATAAAAACAGTCAGCAACATTCATAGGAGCAAGAACTATTTTGGGGCAATCTCCATGAGTTCCGTACATAGCCGCGAATAAGTCGCTTTGTTCTGTTTTGGTAGGAACGCCGGTGGAAGGTCCGCATCTTTGAACATCAGCTATAACAACAGGCAACTCTGCCATGGAAGCTAATCCTATTGCTTCCTGCATTAAAGAAAACCCGGGGCCTGATGTTGCGGTCATTGATTTTACCCCTGCATATGATGCTCCAAGCGCGTAATTTATGGCGGCAATTTCATCCTCGCATTGTATCATTTTTCCGCCGAATTTAGGAAGCTCCTTTGCTAGCCATTCCATTATTTCCGTTGCGGGGGTAATGGGATAGCCGGAGAAAAATCTGCATCCTGATGCAAGTGCGGCTAAACCTATTGCTTCATTCCCTGACATTATAAGCTTTGCGCCCGTGGATTGAATTTTAGCATTCTCGTATTTATCTTTTCGTGAAAGTTTTTCTTTTGCGTATTTTATACCTTCATTTAAGGCTTTTTTATTAGATTCAATAATTTCTTTTGATTTTAATTTGTATCTCAATTCTATATCATTAAGTATTTGTTCTTCCAAGTGAAGATTTTTAAGCAGTTCTACAACTATACCCAAGGCAATCATGTTCCTTGAACGTTCCGAGCCCAGTTCTTTTGCTATATCAGTTATCGGAAGTCCGTATATAACAATATCTTCTCTTTTTTCTTTTAACTCTGTGGTTATATCGCTGTCATATAGAAGTATGCCTTCTTTTTTAATATTATTTAATCCTTCATATATGGTGTCTTCATCAAGGCATATTAAGATATCCGTATCCCCTGTGGCGGTTAGAGCTTTGTGCTCGCTAATTCTGAGGGTATAATAGCATTTGCCGTCGCCTCTTATTTCGGATGGGAAGGCTCTATATGTTGTTACATAATAGCCTTTGCGAGCAGTAGCGTATGATAATATATCACCCGAACTTATTATCCCCTGCCCTGAAGTTCCTGTTATCTTTATGATTAAGTCTTTCATGAACTTTAGTTCCTCCTTTTATATTTTATAACTAAAATTCATTTTATTAAATTTGTTAATTTTTATGTTTTTTTATTATTTCGAGTATCTTTTGACTTTGTTTATCAGCATCGGAACCGCGGTTTGAATTTGAATAAATTTCTTTGCTTTCATATTTTTTATTGTTAAATTTATTGTATGCGAATATTATTTTTTTATTATTAACATTATGTATTTCAACGTTAGAAAATATATTTACCAATATATTCTTTATATTTTCAATTACATCTTTTTCTGTGATTAAAACTAACTTATCCGTTGTGAAATCTGATATATTGTTTAAAAGTTCTTCTTCATTGTTGTTATTTTCGGCAATTTCATCATAATTAAAGTTAATAACACACTCACGGCATAATCTTTCTTTTGCAAAATCATCATATAATGTTCTGTATTTATAATTTTGAGGAATAACTTCATCCTTCAATAAGGGATATATTGCCGCCGTATTAATATGTTTGAGTCCGTTTTTGTATATATAATTATAAAATTTATCGCATTCTTCGTAATCATCAGTATAAACAAACTTATTTATATTTGTATCAGGGTCATATACTGCATACTCTTGTGCTTGTTTACCTATACAAAATATATTTTTTACCCCCCCCCATTCGGTTTTTAACATATTTTGTATTTCTTCAAACAGGGATTCTTCTTCGCTGGTACAAATATAAATATAATATTTCTTTATAAAATTTTTGCTGTAGGAAGCAAGTGTTTTATTGAGCATAAAATACATTAATTTATATTGTTTTAATTTGCATAAAAGCATACATAATTCAATTTTAATAAGGTAAAGAAACCAGTTCTTAAATGGAATCATTTTAAAAAGATTAGTTTGCTTAATTCGATTTAAATAATATTCTTTAAGTTCAGCCCTTTTTAATATTTTTGTAAGTTCACAAGAGCTAAAGAATATCTTAAACATACATCTTGCCTGATTAATAAAGCGGTTTGAATTTACATCTATGCCTTCAAAATCATATAAAATCCAGTCTCCGTTATAAAAAGTGAAATTATTAGGAACAAAATCCCAAGCGTAAAGATTATTTTTTAGTATTTTTTCTCCCAAAGTTAGTGCATTTTGCATGCAATCAAATGCCATAGACTCTGTAAACTCACCTGAATATATAATAGGAGAAATAACATTATGTTCTAAAAGTTTCTTTTCATCAGAAAATACCTTTGTATCAACAATTTTTGTTCCTAGTAAACCTTGTTCCTTTAAAATATTTAAAACTTTTTTGGAATCTTCAAAACTTTTTACATATCTGTATATTTTACCGCCCGAAGAAAATACACTACCCGTATAGAACTTATCTTCATTACTTATAAGCATTAATTATAGACTTTCTATTGCATGTGCTAAACGTTTAATACCGATTTTAATAGTTTCTTCATTTGCATTTGTGTAGTTCAATCTTAAGGTATTAACATTCTTTGGGTTAACATAGAAGGGATGCCCGGGAACAAATGCTACTTTTTGTGCAATAGCTTTATCAAAAAGTTTTAATACATCAGCGCCTTCTTTTAATGTAACCCAAGTAAACATACCGCCTTTCGGGTGCGTAAATTTAACAGTTTTCGGGAAATATTCTTCCATAGCCTGAACCATTGCGTTTGCTTGTGATTTATACAGCTTTTTAATTTTTTCGATATGTTTATCCAAATCGTTATTGTATAAATAATCAGAAATAAGATACTGCCCGAATATATTTGAATGCAGATCTGAAGCTTGTTTTGCCGTTTCCAGCATTTTAATAATTTCTTTATTCGCAATGATATAGCCTAAACGCATACCGGGCGTTACTATTTTTGAAAATGAACCTAAATAAATATTTTTCTCGCTTTGATTTAGCCCGATATACGGAATTCTTTCGCCTTCTTCAAATCTGAGTTCGCCGTACGGGTCATCCTGAATAAGTATCATATCCTCATCTTTTATGGCTTCAAAGACCTTTTCGCGGTTTTCTTTTGTATATGTTAAGCCCGTGGGATTTTGAAAGTTCGGGATAAGATAAGCTACTTTTGGCTTATATGTTTTTAAAGTGTTTTTTAAAGCTTCTATATTAAGTCCGTCGTCATCAAGTTGTGTTTGTACAAAGTTTGCTCTGTACATGCAAAAAGCTTGTAAAAGACCAAGATATGAAGGACTTTCGACCATAACGTTGTCGCCTTCGTTAACAAAAACTTTGCCTATCAAATCAAGTGCCTGCTGAGAACCTGTTGTGATTATTACATTTTCAATTGTTATATCCATTCCCCAGATTCTTTTATATCTGTCAACAATATACTGCCTTAGGCTGTCTAACCCCATTGTTGTTGAATACTGATATATTTTTGCACCAAACTTATCTGCAATCCTGTTCATGGATACTTTTAATTCTTCTTGCGGGAATGAAATAGGATTCGGTAATCCCCCTGCAAAAGATATGATTTCCGAGTTTTGCGTTACTTTTAATATCTCTCTTATAAATGATGACGGTGTGTTTTTTATTCTCTCCGAAAAATATTTTTCAAACATAACTATTCCCTTTATCCCAATTTTTATCCTATAATTTATATTATAACAAAATATTGAATTTAGCTATGATAAAGAATTTTGATAAAATAATAAACGGAATTAAGGCTATGAACCTTCCTCAAACAGAGTTTGTAAAGTTTATGGAAGGTATTCATGACCCTTTTATTGTTTTAATTGCCTGCATTCTATCTTTAAGAACAAATGATAAAACAACTTATCCGGCAACAATGAGGATGTTGAAATTAGGCAGAACTCCTAAGGACTTTTTAAATGTTAAACTTGAAGATTTAGAAAAAGCCATTTATCCTGTCGGTTTTTATAAAAATAAAGCAAAGCAGATATTAGATATCGCCTATGAACTTTATAATAATCACAATTGTGTTGTTCCAAAAGAAATTGATGAGCTTATTAAATTTAAAGGAGTCGGCAGAAAAACTGCAAATCTTGTTCAATCAAAAGGGTATGCCTTGCCGAGTATCTGTGTTGATGTTCATGTGCATAGAATCTCTAACCGATTAGGACTTGTTTGTACTAAAGAGCCCGAAGAAACCGAATTTGCGCTTAAATCCAATCTTCCTAAAACTTGCTGGAGTGAAATTAATACACTTTTTGTTACCTTGGGGCAAAATGTCTGTAAGCCGACAAAACCTGATTGTGAAAAATGTAAACTTATAAATTACTGTAAATATTATAAAACCCGATAACTATGTTACAATTGATAGGTTAGGAAGGTTTTTAATGAAAAAAATAATTATTTTAGCTTTAATTTTATGTTTATTATTTACGTTTTCATGTTCTTCTTCTTTTTCTAAAACGGAAAAAAATTCTTTAAAATCTTCTGTTTCCAAAACTTCGAAAATAAGGTTAAAAGATCCAAAACTAATTAAAATAAAAAAAATTAGTTCGGTTGATGTTAATTTATATAATAAAAAACTTAACGAAGATAAAGTTAAATATAAACAAATAAAATCTGTCTTAAATCAAGATCAATTTAACTTGTATAAAGTAACCGAAAAGTTACTTAGGGCAAATAACCTTCAATATCAAAATTGGAGAGTCGGAATAAAAAATAAAACCGAAGATGTCAACGCATATACGACGGCGGCAAATTTGATTATAATAAATAGTGCGTTATATGACAGTATTTATAATGATGAAACAGCCTTGGCTTTCGTAGTATCGCATGAGATTTCTCATAATATTTTAAATCACGGGCAAAAGTCCTATGAAATCCTATATAAAATTAAGGATTTAGAAAAACAAGCAAAAGCTATGAGAAGAAGAAAAGAAGCTATATACACACTTGGTGATATTGCTGTTGATGTACAAATCAGTAATTTATGTAAAAAGTTAAGGCTAATGGAATACCAAGCAGATAAAGAAGCTTTAACTCTTATGGCTCGTGCGGGTTTTGATATGAAAGAAGCTTCTAATGCTTTAAAGTTTCTTGACAGACTCCCCGAAATAAATTCAAATTATGATACACATCCTTCTACTGCAGACAGAATTTCCGCAGTTAATAAAGAACTTGATATAATTAATATAAATGCTTTAAACGCACAAGGGCAAAATAATATATATAATTCTAAAGTTATTAATGTAAAAAAATCATCTGATAAAAAAACTTTTATATTGGAGGCACAGAAGGAATTTAAGCATTTTAGCTATGTAGCAGAACCTCAAGACCTTAAGTTAATTGAAAGGGCATATTCTCAATATAAAGAAAAAGACTTTATAAATGCTCAAACTAATTTTAAAGAAGCATATTCCATAAATAAAACAAATTATATTCCCGCTCTTTATTTATCGTATATAGATGAATATAACTATTATAAGTTACATGACAGAAAACTTATAAAAAAATCTTATCATTGGGTAAAAAGGGCAAAAAAAATTAAACCGAATGATAAAAATGTTTTAAAACAATATAATGATGTCAAAACAATTATAAAATCTAAAAATAAATAAAGATTTATTCTTTAGGCATACAACAGTTTTTGTATTTTTTTCCGCTTCCGCAAGGGCATTGGTCGTTTCTGCCTACGTGAGAATAATCTATACCTTCTTTTGGCTTATTTTCTTCCTTAACTGTTACGGCATTCATCATCTTTTCAAATATTTTTGAAGCGTATAAGACACTTGCGGAAGAATATATTTTTTTCTCAACTGAGTCTGCTTTATAGTAATTCAATAATTCATCAAAAGAATATGATGTCTGTAATATTTCGTTTGTTCTTTCGGTAAAATTTTGATATTTACTTGCAACTCTTTTTATAATATTTGCATTAACTTTATCATTTTCAAGAAAACTTTTTATACAATCCTTATAGCCTTGAACAGTCTTATAGTCCTCAGCTTCATATATTTTGCAGAATGTTTGATAAAAAGGCAGTACAAAAAGCCCCAGTTCCTTATCATATATAATACCTATATCATAAACACTTGAGTGGGAAGAAAAACCTTCAAGAGATTTTTCCATAAAATTAGAGTATGAATTTTTAAAATCCGATACGGTAAAATATCTGTTGTGTTCTACCTGTTTTATATTGGCTTCTATATCCTCTTTTTGGGGCATAATTCCGTCATCACAATATGTGTTAAAAAGATTTATTAAATTGTCGGCATAAGTATTTGTAGTAATAATTTCATCGGTATTAAAGCATTCAAGAAATTTTTTGGAAAAATCTTTTACAATAGTTTCAATTTGTTCAAGCTTTTTGGGATTTTCTTCATAAGCATCCTCAGGTTTTTCTATAATTTTTGCTATTGCATATTTGTAAACTTCTTCTTTGTTAATACTTGATATTACATTAGACACTTCAAGAAGATAGTATTCATTATTCATAGGGAAAATGCGACATAAAGCAAACTGCCCCGGAGTAATACCTCTAAAGTTATTCATCTTAACCAAGGATAAGATTTTATACATTTTTTCGTTAACAAGATTAAAAAGTTCAAAACCGTTGCTAAGAACTCTTTTGACTTCAAAAACAGATGAAAAGGATTTAGACAAGGAGTTTATAATCTCTTTTTCTTCTTTTGTAATATCAGGGTTTTTCTCCTCATAAATTTGAAGAATGGTTTTCCTTTGAGGAGTTAATCTTCTCTCAAAAATATAGGGAATAATTAAAGCCTGCAATCGGCTTCTATCGGAATTTTTTGCGGATAAAGTTGCCAAATATTCATCAAAATCAGGTTTCACCAACTCATCAGATACTGCAAAATTCATTAATTTTGTTATTGTATCGGAAATAACCGCTAATTTTTCTATAACTGACATATCTATCCCCTTTTTATTTTTATTACGGCAGAGTGTCTTGCCGTTTTACCGTTTTCTTTTCTATATGAAAAAAATATATCAGACATACAGCATGTGCAATAGCTACATATGTCTATATTTTCTACACCCGCATTTTTCAATTGATTATAGTTTAATAATTTTAAATCTATATAATACTTATCGTTCTTTTTTTCGTATAAAGATAAATCTTGTTTATTTATAATTAATTGGTTAAAAACATCCGCATTAGTTTCAAAACAGCACTTGCCTATGGCAGGACCAATTAATGCAGTTATATTTTTAGGTTTAATATTTAATTCTTTTTGCATTTTTAAAATTGTTTTTTGTGCAATGTTTTGAGCTGTTCCTCGCCAGCCGGCATGGACAATTGCTCCCGTATTTGTTGTTTTGTCATACAAAATTATCGGAACACAGTCTGCAAAATTCATTATAAATAAGGTATCAGCTATATTTGAGATTAAAGCATCCGTATTATCGTAAAATATATTGTCTTTATTGATTATTTCTGTATGAGCAGAGTGAATTTGATTTGCGGTAATTATATTTTCCGCATTTAGTTTTTCTTTTAAAAAAAGTCTGTTATTTTCTGCAGTTTTTTCTAAATCTATCCTGTCTTTTGAAGTTAAAACAAATTCACGGGTAGTGAAAAAGCAGTTGTAATCACTTAAAAGTGAAGATTTAAGAATTTTTTTGCCGTAAAAATCATCAAAATAAAACATTAATTTTCTGCCGTATTAAAAATTCTATCGCCCGCATCACCAAGCCCCGGACGAATGTAACCATGATTATTCAGACAATTATCAATACTTGCCGTAATAATTTTAACTTCCGGAAACAAATCTTGCACCTTTTCTAATCCTTCAGGCGCGCTTATAAGACTTACAAATCTTATGTTTGTTTGCGGAACTCTTTTGCTTGTAAACAATTTTATTGCATCTATTGCGGAATTACCCGTAGCCAGCATGGGGTCTAATATAAAAATTATTTTATTTTCGGGGTGTTCAAATTCAATGGGAGTTTTATTGTAATACCATATAGGTGTAAGGGTTTCTTCATCTCTATACATTCCGATATGTCTTACTGTTGCAAAGGGCATTATTTCATTTGCAATATCCGAAAATATCAAACCTGCCCTTAAAATCGGAGCAATAATAATTTCTTTTTCTGTACTTAACTGTTTGCAAGTGCATTCTTCAAGCGGGGTTTTAACGGTAATTTCTTCTGTTTGCAAATCTTCTGATGCCTTATAAAATAAAAGATAAGTAATCCTTTTTACTGCACTTCTAAAGACTTCTGCGCTTGTCTTTTCATTTCTTATTATGCTTAAATTGTGCTCGCATAACGGGTGATTGATTACAAAAACATTTTTAAATCTGTTCATTTTCTTTTTCCTCTTCCGTCAGGTCTGCGTCATCGGGCAATTTGGGCAAATAATTGAGTGTTGCTTCGCTCATTTTATATATAAGTACAGTTTGAGCTTCATTTATTTGTCCTGTTTGCTGTGCGAATTTATTTATAAGGGCGCTTTGTTTTAAATAATCTTTTTTGTCAATTAATCCGGTTGATTTTATGGTTCTTCCTATAGCACCGTAGATATTAATCATAACATCTGCCACAAGAGCCTGCCCGTTCCAAAAATCTTGAACACGATATGATTTTGACGGGATTATTTCTTCGGTATTATCAACTTCTTTAATATTTACGGGAGTTAATTCCAACGAAGTAGACCCTCCTAACCCGTAAAATTCTATTGTTGCTTTGGCGCATTTCGGCATAGTTACATTCTTTTCGGTTACTAAAAAGGATACAAATACTTTATTATCAAATATCTTTATTTGCCTGATATAACCGATATGATACAATAAGAAAAATTGAAAAATAAACCTGCAAAAACTTGACTTTACCTCATGGATTTTGTATCTTTGAAAGTAGTAAAACCTCGTTTTTCAATTGCGGGCCGGACGGTTTCCATCTGCGGGCTGTCTGGCCCGCAATTGTCCCCCGCACAGCCCGCAGATGCAAAACGAAGTTATACTGCAGGCATAACGGCATTTTTGCTGAAGCAAAAAGACAAAAACGACGGGGGAAATGATAATTTAGATTACACCACAGAGAGTACAGGGTCTCACAGAGTTTTTTTCTCCTTATTTTATTTTAGACAGAAGGACATAAGATTAAAAACCATGCACCGCAGCAGAATCTGTTCTTTTGTTCTTATTTCTGAAAAAACTGTGATACTCTGTGGTGGAACCGCAACAATATTATTAATCAAATAAAAACTAAAAGGGCCATGGCAGCAGAATATGACTTCCAAAGAAAGCCCAATCCAAAAGGCGACGGCGAGTTACAACCCCTTTATCCCCGCATCGTAAACAGGGGAACTATCACTACCAAACGGCTGGTGAGTGATATTTCACATGCATCCAGCTTTACTCCCGGAGACATCGAAGGATTATTGGCGGCATTTGAGGACCGCATTTCCTACTATCTTTCCGAAGGGCATCATGTGCAGCTGGGCAACATGGGATATTTCTCGGCAGGACTGGTGTCCCGTCCGGTGGAGGACAAGAAGGAGATTCATGCACAGAGCATATTCTTCGGCAAAGTACATTTTCGGGTATCCCCTGGCTTTCGTAAGCAGTGCGCAGGTTTTGTGGAACGTGTCAAGGCGGGATATGGCTTCAGGCATAGTGCCGAAATCAGTGGTGCGGAACGTTACCGTCGACTATTGGCTTTTTTGGAGACACATCCTTTCATTACCCGCAAAGATTATAGCGGTATTACGGGACTTTTGAAGAATAAAGCACTGAATGATCTTAATTTGTTGGTGAAAAAAGGATACTTGACAACAGTGGGACAAGGTTCGCATAAAGTATATGTAAAGGCTGATAATGAAAAGATTATAGTGGGAGAAAAGACCGAAAACTAAGAGTTTGGCGTACTGGCAAAATCTTTTTTATAACTCATTGGATCCTGTTTTATTTGAGCGTTTTCAGTAAGCAAGCCGCTACAGTTATCTTCTCAGCGGCTTTTTTTGTTTGTTTTTGGGCCTTTGATTAAATTATGAGATAAACTAAACTTTTAGACAGTAGAATATAATATTTATAGAATTTGCACTGGGCTGTATACTTTTCTGAAATATGTAACATAAGCAAAAGAATCTGCAACAGATTTTGGAAAAGAAATTAGCAAAAGATGTTTTTCTTTGTAATATTGTTAAACCAGTTTCACAATATGGCAATGAAAAAGATTATCACATTATTTGGCGCTTTTGCATTACTGACGAATCTTAATTCGCTCTCTTATGCACAAGTTCTTGAAGATTTCAGACCTTCAAGCGTAAACCAATTAGGGAAAGCATACCCTCAGGTTAATTCCGAAGGGAGGGTACGTGCCCAACTTTATGCACCGGAAGCCAAAAAAGTACAGCTTGATATTGGTGGTGTAAAATATGACATGATAAAGAATGAGCAAGGGTTTTGGACGGGAGAATCAGAACGTCAGCAAGAGGGGTTTCATTATTATCAGTTGAATGTGGATGGGGCATCTGTTCCCGATCCGGGTACGAAATATTTTTATGGTGCAGGACGTTGGGGGAGTGGAATTGAAATTCCGGCACGTGATGAGGATTTTTATGCTTTGAAAGATGTACCTCATGGTTTGGTGAGTGAGTTGAACTATTATTCTAAAATTACACAGTCGTGGAGACGTTGTTTCGTGTATACACCAGCTGGATATGAAGTCAATACGAAGAGGCATTAT
>CANQJQ010000025.1 GCA_947624265.1 Candidatus Gastranaerophilales bacterium | reverse complement strand
ACCTTCAGGAGCACTCTGTTGTATTAATCAGAGGCGGCAGGGTTAAGGACTTACCCGGTGTAAGATACCACATAGTAAGAGGTACTTTGGATACAGCAGGCGTCGCAAACAGAGCTAAATCAAGATCTAAATACGGCGCTAAGAGAGCTAAAAAGAAATAAGAAAGGCGATTTATAATGTCAAGACGTAGTAAACCCGCAAGAAGAATACCTGCTCCCGATGCTGTTTATAATAGCGTTGATATCGCAAGTTTTATTAACAGATTAATGAGACGCGGTAAAAAATCAGTTGCGGAAAAAATATTTTATTCAACTTTAGAAAATTTAAAAACTAAATCAAAAGATGAACCGTTAGAAATATTTAAAAAAGCTTTAACAAATGCAACACCTTTATTAGAAGTTAAAGCAAGAAGAATAGGCGGTTCTACATATCAGGTTCCTCTTGAAGTTAAAGCAGATAGAGGTATGGTATTGGGGTCAACATGGATTATTGATGCGGCGAAAAAACGCAGCGGTAAATCAATGGTTGAAAAATTAACAAATGAGTTAATGGATGCTTCAAACGGAACGGGTGCAGCATGCAAAAAGCGTGAAGATACCCACAAAATGGCTGAAGCTAATAAAGCATTTGCTCATTACAGATACTAATATAGTTGTAAAATAGAAATAAGCCCTTATTTAAGGGCTTATTTCTTTATTTGTGTGGTGGTCTTCCCTGACCATGCGGTGGTCTGCCGCCTGAATGTGGCGGTCTTGCATGTGGCGGAGGAATGGGCGGTCCTACATATATAGGCTGGTTAAACCCGCCTCCGTAACTAAATCCATGCCCTTGATAATTAAAAGAAAATCCGCCTACATTTGTATATACGCCATAAGGACCTACAGTCCTTGTGTAATAATTGGTATAAGGATATGGGTAATAATTATAAGCAGGTGGTACTTCAATATAATTATTAACTTCGACAGGTGCAGCAGGCTGTTCCTGAACGGGTGATTCAACTTCATGTTTTAAAATGGTTTGAATACTGCTTTCTTCTTCATTATTCCCGCCTATAGTTAAAGACTTTGTCTCCATCTTAGCAAAAGATGAGCAAGGAAATAATAAAAACCCGATTAATATTGATAAGATTAATATACTCTTTTTCATTCTTACCTTTCTCAGAACACTCGTATTATAAAACGAATTTATTTATAAAAAGTTCATTATCTGTAATTTTGGAATTGAAGCGGAATGTTATAATTATCTTCATTTGCTCTTAAAGTTTTAATAACCGACTGCAGGTCATCCTTATCTTTACCTGAGACTCTGACTTGTTCACCTTGAATGGAGGCTTGAACTTTAAGTTTTGTATTTTTTATATCCGCAACAATTTTTTTTGCTAAATCTTGTGTTAATCCCTTTTTAAGATTGAATACTTGGCGGACATTGCCTCCAAGTGCATTTTCAATAGGCTGCGCATCCAGTATTTTTATGCTTAAAGAGCGTTTTATCATCTTGGATTGAAGAATATCCAAAATATTTTTCAATTTCATTTCATCGTTAGTTGTAATTGTTATTGATTTATCAGTATCTAAAACAACATCAGAATTCGAACCTTTTAAGTCAAATCTTGAAGAGATTTCTCTTTTAACTTGGTCTATTGCATTAACAAGCTCTTGTTTATCGAATTCTGAAACAATATCAAAACTGCAGTCTTTTGCCATAATAATCTCCAATATTCTAACTATATAATTATATACTACAGATGCGCTTTTAACAAATAATTAAAACTTGACATTTAAGATAAATAAATTAAAATAAAATGAATAAAAAGGGAGGGAAAGTATATAAATGCGCAGAAGACATAGAGGAAATAGTATAAATATCAATTTATTATATAAAATATTAATTCAGTTTCTTCCAAAATGGGCAGCTGTTCTTATTTGTATATTAATTGTGCTTTTGCCTTTCATAATCTTTAGTATCCCTTTATTTATGTTCTATTCAAATCCTTTGTTGAAGATGGCAAACATTGACATGAAAGATGTTAGAAATAATGTAAAAACCATAGAAAAACAACTTAATAATGCAGCTAAAATTTCAAGTGAAATTTCATTTGATAATACTTTTAATTCGGAGGGGCTTGCACAATATTATCAAAAAGGTATTGTAAATTCGGTTGCTTCGGGTAATAAATTAAATACTGATTTCGCAGAGCTTGAATTTTCCGGCAACGGTATATGTTCTTCAAATCATTCTTGTATGGCAAAATTTAAAAATTCTTCAGGGACATATACTATATATTTAATAAATAACGGAAACGGGCAGCTTAAAACTAACGGTTATTCTTGGACAAGTTATTAGTATTTTTTAAGAAGTTTTTAGAGTAATAAAATTTAATAATAAATTCACTTGACATTTTATAGACAAACGTCTATAATGTGAATATGCTTACTGAAAAACAAAAAACATTCTTTGAAAAGTTAAAAGAATTATACGGTCAAGAAATGCTTCCAAGCTTTGAAATTATTGCTAAAGACTTTGGTTTTAAACATAAAAACTCTGTTTGGCAGTACTTTAATAAATTAAAGGAAGAAAATTTACTTCAAGAAAAGAATAACAGATTTTATATAAATAAAGAGTTATTTGGGGCAGTGTTATTTTCATCCGCGGTTAAAGCGGGGTTTGCCTCTGTTGCGGAAGACTATATTGAAAAAAGAGTTTCCTTGGATGAAAGTTTTAATATAAACAGCCCTTCTACTTTTTTATTCACGGTATCAGGTGACTCAATGATAGATTTAGGTATTTATGAAGGCGATAAAGTTGTTGTTCAAAAAACAAATACTGCAAAAAACGGTGATATAGTTGTAGCCTTTATAGACGGCGGCTATACCCTAAAAACCTACCGCAATAAAGAAGGAAAGGTTTGGCTTGAGCCTGCAAACAAAAATTACCCTAATTTATACCCTAAAGAACAATTAGTTGTTTTTGGAGTGGCTCAAGGGATAGTAAGAAAATTTTAAAATTCAAATATACATATTTTATTCTTCTGATGCGGGGCATACTCCTCCCACTCGCCCCGCAGAATTTTTATTAAAGGTTTGACTATGAAAGATAGAGTTATTGCATTAATAGACGGAAATAATTTTTTTGCGGGCTGTGAAATCTTAATGAACCCTGATTTAAGAGGGAAAGCGGTATGTGTCTTAAGTAACAATGACGGGTGTGTTATAGCGCGTTCTAACGAAGCCAAAAAGCTCGGAATAAAAATGGGAATGCCTCATTTCATGGCAAAAAAAGAATTTCCGCAGGCTGTTTATTTAAGTGCTGATTTTACTTTATATCAGGATTTATCACAAAGAATGATGCGGTATTTGTCAAATTATTCGGATAAAATTGATGTTTATTCGATTGATGAAGCGTTTATTGATATAACGGGTCTTGATAAAACTTACGAAATGTCATTTCAACAGATGGCTTTAAAGATTAAAAGTGATATAGAAAAAGATATAGGAGTATCAGTTTCTGTCGGGGTTGCGAATTCAAAAGTGCTTGCGAAAATTGCTTCTCATAAAGCAAAACAAAGAAACGGATTTTATTATATTGAAAAAAAAATAATACCTTATGAACTTCAAAATATACCGATTGAAGAAATTTGGGGTGTGGGCAGAAATATTGCAAGAAGTTTAAGAAGTTTCGGTATTTTTTATGCGGATGAAATACTTTTAAAAGAAGATGCTTTTTATAAGAGTAAATACGGGAAAAAAGGTTTAGAATTAAAGTATGAGCTTTCGGGGATAAGTGTACTTCCCGTTACGGGGATTGTTGAAAAACCAAAATCCATCCAGAGGACAAGAGCTTTCCCTGAATTTTCAAAAGATAAAAAATATATATTAACAGAACTTGAAATACATCTTCATAGCGTGTGTAAAAAACTCAGAGAAAATAACTTAAAAACGGATTTGATTTCCGTAATGCTCAGAACCAAAGATTTTAGAGTTTTTTATAGAGAAGAAAAACTTGATTTCTTAACTAATTCGGAAATAAGTCTTACAAAAATTGTTCATAACTTATTTGAGAAAATATACAAAGAAGGAATAATTTACCGTTCCTCAGGAGTTTGGGCTTCTGATTTATCGGATAATGAAAAAAATCAATTATCGTTATTTACTTCATATAATCACAAGAAATCAGAAAATATAACGTCGATTTTAGATAAAATTGAAGAGAAATACGGAAATGGAATTATTAACGTCGGACAAAACGGGATAAAAGAAATAAGAGAAAAACATAAGCGTCAAATGCGCTACCGCTCATTTTAAATTATTTTAACGTTTATTTTATTTCATTGGAAAGAGTTGTATTTATATGTTATAAAATAACTGGGAAGTATATTTTGAGAAGAATAATAAAAAAAAGCTTTTATATATTGTTAATATTGAACTTAATTATGGGTTCAATCAGTTATAGTGCAGAGGTTGTTAATTTAGGAGAAGTTGAAAAAAATAAATTAACTCTGCCTAAAAATAATGAAGTGTCGGAGAAAAATCTTGTAATAAAAGACAGAAATGTCGTAGAAGATTTAATTAAAATGCAAAAAGAAGAAGAAGTTAAAGATATAGAACTTTTGTGGCATGCTACGATAGAGAATAACCAGCTTATAAAATTCACAATGAACAAACTCAATACTCCCGAATCTCAAAGAAGGCTTCATTCTTCAATTATGGCTAAAAGTTTATCTTCGTTAATATACGGTGCCAGTTTTATCCCTATGTTTATGGGTTCAAATGCCATGGTTCAATCGGCATCTTTTTCGGCAGGCAGAATGGCAAACAATTTTTTGAATAAAGATGCTTCAACAGGTCAGCAGGCGCCTATTACCGATACGGAATTAATTCAGCTTGCGGGCACGATAGAGGAACTTCAAGAAAAAATTATTTCTTCTTATTATGAGTATAAAGGCTCTTTAAATAAACTTAAAGATACACGTTCAAGAATAATTCTGTATAACAAAAATTATTCAAAAGCGCTTCAAAATAATTCGGTAACCGAGCTTATAGTATCCTCTGCTTTATATGAAGATATGCAGCTTCAGGAATATAAACAAGAGCAGGAGGCTAAAAAATATTACCTTTCTCTTGAACGCTTAGCGGGTAAAAAAGCGGTAGACAGCTTAATATTATCTCAATACGCTTTAAAAAATCAGTTAATAAATACGGAAAATATTAAAAAACAATGAAAAAGTACATTTATATATTATTCATATTTATATATAGTATAGGGGCTGCGAATGCTCTTGATACCGATTTAAAAGAGCCGAAGAAACCGGCATATCGTTTAGGTGTTACTTATGATATAGAAAAAGAATATAAAATAACCGATATAACTAAAAAACAATCGGAAAAAACAGCTTCTTATGAAAAAGAATATATAAAAAACATAAGTTATGCAGACAGTTCTTTAAAGGATTTATCAAACGAAATATCAAAACTGTTAACAGTTGAAAAAGAGGATATGCTCGAACATATACAGATATTGTGGGCAGGAGCAGCGTTAAGGAGTGAAACCATAAAATTTGCTCTGTATAAATTGGCAAATCCTGATGCGGATAAACCTGATGAAGGTATTGTAAAAAAAATAGTCAGACCTTTATCTACTGTTTCATCTATTGCGGGAGCAGGTTTAGGCGACCCATTTAGTGCAACGGCAGCACTTGTCAGCGGTCATTTGTTAAATGCACTGTCTTATAATGATAAGGATTTAAACTATAAGTATACTAAAGTTACCGATGCCGATATGATTGTTTTAATTACAAAAGTTGATAATATGCAAAAGCGGGTTATTGACTTATATTATGACTATATGACAAGTTACAATCTTTTATCAATGGCGGAAAAAAATCTTGCTCAAAGAGAAAAAAGATATAATGCATCTATTTATGAGAATAAAGAGCAGCTTTTAATTGCTGATGCATATTATAGAAGTGCCATTGATAATAAGGCAAAACTTGAACTTGAATTTCTTGAAAACAGAGCTGCACTGGAACAGTTGGTAGGAATTGAAGCTCTTGTAGAATTTGAAAAACTCCTTTTAAAAAATTAAGTTGTTTTTTTCTTTTGTTTAGATGTTTTGGATTTTTGTTTTAACTCGGGTGAAGTTTTTACTTTAGAATTCATTTGAATTCTTTTAACGGAGTGTACATCGGGCAAAGATTGGAAAGCATTTATTACGGCATTTAGTTTTTCGATACCGTTAACCTCAACACCAAGTTCAATAATACCGACTTTTTTAGCATAATTGGTTTTTACATTTGCATAAGTAATATTTGTGTTGCAATCGGCTGCTTTTACAAGGATATCCTTAAGCATTCCCATCTTATCAAGGCAGTTAATTCTGATAGAGGTAACATAGGTTTTATTCGGATTTTCATTATTTCTCCAGCTTATTTTCATAAGTCGTTCTTCAGGAACCGTATCTAAAGAAGGACAATCAATCCTGTGGATAGAAACGCCTTTACCTCTTGTAACAACACCCACAATGTGTTCGCCGGGGACAGGTGAACAGCATTTAGCAAAACTGTATAGCATCCCTTCCAAGCCTACTATTTCATCTTTATAAGTATTTTTCTTTTTACTTGAAACATACTGATTTTGATTATCTTCCTCAGGCTTTTTAAGTTTGCTTGTAACTTTATTTATCGTGGTTTCGCCGTTTCCTATTGCTGCTAAAAGGTCATCAACCGAAATATAATTTAGAATTTTAGCAATTTCCGTGAAAGTTCCGTTTTTCATATTTTCATCAAAAACAGCTTTCGTAATTTCAGCTTCAAGCATTGCTTTGCCTGTTGCAATATATTCATCTCTGTTATGTTTCTTAAACCACTGTCTTATTTTAGATTGAGCTTGTTTTGTTACACAAAATTTAAGCCAATGGAGTTTTGGAGTACCCGTTTTTGATGTAAAAAGTTCAACGATATCGCCGTTATTTAATTTGGTATCGAGCTGTGCAATTCTTCCGTTTATAAGCGCGCCTGTTGTTTTGTAGCCGACTTCGGAGTGAATTCTGAACGCAAAATCAATAGGTGTAGCATTTTGGGGTAAATCAATAATATCCCCCATCGGAGTAAAGCAGAAAACTTGGTTCCCGAATAAGTCTATTTTAACCTTTTCAACGAAGTCATTGGCATTAGAAGCTTCTTTTTCAAGTTCTATCATTTGAGACATCCAGGAAAACTTAATATCATCCTCAGATGATGCCTTAATTGAGCCTGATTCTTTATATTTCCAATGAGCAGCAACACCATATTCCGCTATTTTGTGCATTTCATGGGTTCTTATTTGTACTTCCAAGGGCTTTTGTTTTGGACCTATAACAGATGTATGTAATGACTTATACCCGTTGCCTTTAGGCATTGCTATATAGTCTTTAAAACGTCCGGGAATGGGTTTAAATAATGAATGAATTATCCCCAAAACTTCGTAACATTGGCGTTCGGTATCAACGATAACCCTTACTGCGGTAATATCATATAAGTCATTAAATGCAACATTAAGTCTTTGCATTTTTTTATAAATACTGTAATAGTGCTTTGCCCTTCCCGTTATATCAGCTTCAATTTCATTTTTCTTAAGGCTTTCTGAAATTTCATCAATCAAAAGCTTAACGGTGTTTTCGCGTTCAACTTTTTTTTGAGCAACAAGCTGAGCAATTTCAAAATATTTTTCGGGGTTAAGGTATCTTAAGGATAAATCTTCCAATTCGGCTTTAATTTTTCCGATACCTAAACGGTTTGCAAGCGGTGCAAAAATATCAAGAGTTTCTTGCGCAATGCGCACCTGCTTATTTGGCGCCATATAGTTTAGAGTTCTCATATTATGCAGTCTGTCCGCAAGTTTTAAGAATATAACTCTTACATCTTTTGCCATTGCAATAAACATACGTCTGAAGCTTTCTGCCTGACGTTCTTCTTTTGATTTAAACTGGTATTTATCAAGTTTAGTAACACCTAAAACCAGATTTAAAACATCTTCTCCAAACTCTGCTTCGAGCTGTTCGGCGGTTAATCCGGTATCTTCAATGGTATCATGCAAAATGGCAGCCATTAAAGTATGTTTATCAACTTTTAATGCGGCTAAAATTTTTGCAACTTCTATAGGGTGAATAATATAGGGCTCTTCGCTGACTCTATACTGACCTTCGTGCAGTTTTTCCGCAAATTTGTATGCTTTATATATTTCTTGAATATCTTCTTCAGAGCGGTTTTGTTCTCTTAGAATTTTTTCTAAACCGCTGAATACATTTTCTTCCATAGCAATCTAATTTTACACTTTATTTCGCTTTTTTACCAGTCCTTGTATAATATTTTTATGGAAAATAATTTTAAATTTATATCAAATACAAAAGATGGTGTAGTTATTACGCTGAAACTTGTGCCTAATTCTTCCTTTAGCAAGATTGTTGATTATAATGAGGAATATATTAGAGTAAAAATATCGGCTCCTCCGATAGAAAATAAAGCGAATAAAGAACTTATTAGTTTTTGTTCGGGTTTGTTTGATGTTAATAAATCAAAATTAAGTATAATTTCCGGTGAAAAATCAAAGTTAAAAAAAATATTAATTAAAGATACGAATTTTAATGAACTTACACAAAAAGTTATGTTTGTGTTAGACTCAATTCATACAGAATAATAAGGGATTAAAAATGCTGACAACAGTTTGGATAATACAAATTATAAGTGCCGTAATGTTAATTATATTAGTGCTATTGCATTCCCCGAAAGGCGACGGACTTGGTGCAATAGGCGGTGCCGCAAATTTATTCACATCACAAAAAAGTGCCGAAAAAGGATTAAATCATATTACTTATATTTTATCGGCAATCTTTCTTGTATGTTCTTTTATAACGGGATATCATTTATTCCATTAAAAACCTGTTGAGCCGAAACCTCCTTCGCCTCTTGCAGATTGAGCAAGTTCTGTTGTAACTTCAATATCAGCTTTTTCAACTCTTGCTATTACCATTTGGGCAATTCTGTCATCAGGTTTTATGGTGTATTCTTCATTTGATATGTTAACAAGTCCTACGCAGACTTCGCCTCTGTAATCGGCATCTACAGTTCCTACTGCATTTATTAATGTAATTCCGTGTTTTACGGATAATCCCGAACGTGCTCTTATTTGTGCTTCATATTCAATCGGAATCTCTATTTTTATTCCTGTCGGTACAAGCACTCTTTCCAACGGTTTTAAAGTAATTTCCTTGTCTATTGCCGCATATAAATCCATTCCAGAAGAACCATCTGTTTTATATTCCGGTAAGTGTTTATTATGTGGCATTCTTGTTACTTTCATCTTCATAATTTATGCTCCTTTTCTTTGCTTGTTAAAGAAAATAACGGTTGTCTGTTTGTTACGGTTAGATTTTTTGAAAGATTATATTCTCCTTTAATTATCGGTGTATATTGGCGTGTGGGTTTATTATCATATATTATTTTAAATCTGTTTGTTACAACCAAGTCATTTATAAAATTAAGCGATAATACAGTATCCATACAATCAAGCTCTTTCTCCAGCGTCATTGTATCTGATATTGTGCTTAGTACGTAGCAATATGAAACTGCAACCCCGTATTTTTTAAATTCAATTACAATAGACTCTAATGTGGGTTTTATATAATATATAAAATCATCAACATAATTAAAATCTTTATACATTAAAAACAAATTTTTTCTGTAATACCCCTTTTGAAGAGGTTTTGAATAGTTTACATTTTCTAAAAGTTTTTTATTTACTCTTTGTTTCCAAAGTTCTATATCCTGAAACGTAAACTCTAAATCATCTTCATTCTTTTTTATTTTATTTATATGAGGAGTAATTATAAATAAAAGTTTAGGATTTTCTTGCGGTAAGTCAGTATTATTTTCATTCAAAATATCATTTTGTTCTGTTTGAACAGAGCCCGGAACTACTGTCTTTTTTCTTGTTCTTTTTCTTTGCATTTGTCTTGCTTGTTTAATTTTTTCTTCTTTTTCTTTCAAGTCAACTATTTTAGGAGCTATTATATTGGATATAAAGTCAAAGAAAAATCCTAAAAACAGAGAAATACCGCCTATAATTGCCAAGGTGAAATCGGCAGACATTCCTTCCGGTTTATAAAAAGTATTTATAAGTTGATAAGGAAACACAAATAACCAATTAAACAGATACAACCAATCTACTTCAAAACAATTTAAAAACCAAAAAATAAAAGATAAAAAGGAATAGAAGAAAAAGAAAAAACGCAAAAACTTCACACTAATTAAAATTTGTGCGAGTAATTGTATTTGTTTTGAAATATTATTTTTTCTTGTTGCCATCTACCTATAGTATTGTATTGTCAATTAACCTCGTTTTTCCTGATTTTACGGCTATTGCAGCCAATGTATTTTCCTTTGCCGATTTAACCTTTTCAAATGTTTCAAAATCTCTGAATTCAATGTATTCTATTTCAAGATTTTTATTTAAAACAGATAATGCACTGTCAAACAGTATATTTGTATCATTGATGCCTTGGTTAAAAAGAGTATCAATCTGCTTTATTGCTTTTGAAATTGAAAGAGCCCAAGCTCTTTCTTCTCTAGACAGGTAAGAGTTTCTTGAACTTAGGGCAAGCCCGTCCGGTTCTCTTACTATGGGGCAAGGAATTATATTTATATTAAGATTTAAATCTTTAACCATTTTTTTGATGATAAAAAGCTGTTGAGCATCTTTTTGCCCAAAAAATGCAAAGTCGGCATTAGTAATATTAAATAATTTAAGAACAACGGTAGCCACCCCGTCGAAGTGTCCCGGTCTTGATTTCCCGCACAAGCAGTCAACCAACGAATACGGCGGACAAACAAAAGTTAAATCAGTATTATTTAATTTATTGTTTTCCCCGTACATTTCTTTTGGTGTTGGTGCGAATATAATATCCGCTCCGAGTTCATCACATAATTTTTTATCATTATCAAGAGTTCTGGGGTATTTATCAAAGTCTTCATTGTGCCCAAATTGGATAGGATTAACAAATACGCTTACAATTACTTTGTCGCAGGTTTCTTTAGCTCTTTTTATTAGTGAAGCGTGTCCTTCATGTAAAGCACCCATTGTAGGAACAAGTGCTATTACATAGTTATTATTTTTCCATTCTTTAACTATATTTTTTATTTCATTTATATTATTGATTATAACTGTACTCAAATTTTTCCCTCTCTTCTTCAGGCAGGTTAAATGAATATGATGATGAAGGAAATTCTCCGGCCTTAACTTCATTATTGTATTGAGAAATGGCGTTTTTCATTATTTCCTGTAAATTAGTATATTGTTTAACAAATTTAGGTAAATTCCCGGGGTATTTGCCAAGAACATCATCAATGACAAGTACTTGTCCGTCGCAATATTTACCTGCTCCAATTCCTATTGTCGGAATAGTAAGATTTTCACTAATAAATTTAGCTGATTCTTCGGGCACCATTTCAAGAACAAGGGCAAAAGCTCCGTTATCTTCTAACTTTTTAGCCGATTGAAGGAGTTTTAATGTGTTCTCATAAGATTTTCCCTGAATATAATAGCCCCCGATTGCATTTATATACTGGGGAGTGAAACCCAAATGACCTACGACATTTATTCCGCATTGTGTTAAATGACTGACTTCTTCAAGTATAAAATCAGATGCTCCCTCAAGCTTAACGGCTTTTGCTCCTGCTTGGATTAATTTCCCCGCATTAAGTATTGTTTGTTCTTTTGATACGTGATAAGAAAGAAACGGTAAATCTGCAGTAACAAAAGCTCTTTTAACTCCGTTTGAAACAGCCTTTGTAAATGTTATCATATCGTCTATTGTTACTTTTATTGTGGTATCATAGCCAAGAATGGTCATCCCCAAAGAATCGCCTACTAAAATTGAGTCAACTCCGGCTTCATCAATATATTTTGCCGTAGAAAAATCATATGCGGTAAGCATAGTAATTTTTTCTCCCGTTTCTTTCATTCTTTGAAAAGTTTTTAATGTTACAGGTTTAAGGTTGTTATCCATTGTGCTTTTCCTTTTCTTTTTTTCTGTACCAGTAATAAATTGTTCTGGCAAGTCGGCTCGGGGAATGCCTTACAAAAGAAGAATGTCCGTCTTCATAACGTTTATCTTCCATAAGATTTTTTTGAACTATTTCAACTCCGAGTTTATTAATTTCTTCTTTATCAACAATTACGGGCTCCGAGCCTGCATCTTTATATGGCGCAAGCAAGTGTTTGGGTAAATCATTATTTACAAGGACTGCGTCAATGATTTTATTATATTTTGCGTGTGCAAAAAGGGTTTTTATATGATCAGAAACGCTGAAACCGTCTGTTTCTCCCGGTTGAGTCATTATATTGCAAACATATATTTTTTTAGCTTTAGCATCATTAACTGCCTTCGAAATTTCTTTTATAAGCAGATTTGGTATTACACTTGTATATAAACTGCCGGGACCTAAAATAATTAAATCCGCATCATGGATTGCCCATATAACATCTTCCAAGGGCTTGCAATTATCAGGTTCAGAGAATAATCTTTTGATTTTTTTCCCTGATTCGGGAATATTTGATTCACCTTTTATAATTGAGCCGTCATCCATTTCTGCAACAAGTCTCATATCATCAAGAGTGGAGGGTAAAACTCTTCCTCGTATTGAAAGAACTTTTGAGGATTCTTTAACCGCTCTTACCATATCACCCGTTATTGAACATAATGCCGTTAGAAATAAATTTCCGAAACTGTGTCCTGACAATCCCGCACAATCTTTAAATCTGTATTGAAAAAGTTTCGCGACTAAATCTTCGTCGTCAGCCAAAGCGGCAATACAACTTCTGATATCCCCGGGAGGCAACACTCCAAGTTCCTCTCTTAGTTTTCCCGAGCTTCCGCCGTCATCACCTACCGTTACTACGGCAGTTATATTATTTGTGATTTTTTTTATGCCTTTAAGCATGGTAGATAAACCTGTTCCGCCACCGATTGCAACAATTTTAGGTCCTCTGTTTAGTTTTCTTCTTCTGTATAAATCTTCTAATAAGGCATGTCTGTTTCTGTCGTTTCTGACGTCAAGTATTGAATAGTTTGTATTTAACCAGCCTATGAAAAATAATATGCCTCCAAATACAATTAAAAACCAACCTATTATCTCGGAAGGAAGCATTTGCGTTATACGCGTTATCATCTTTATTAAAGAGTATACAGGACGAAGGTTATAAATTATACATATTCCTATTGTTGCTAAAATAGCTCCGATTATAAGCAGTATAAACCATCTTTTTACTTCAAGTCCGGGTAATAGCCATCCCGCATCTTTGGGAATTTTTAAAAATAACTTACTGACTTTCATTTATTTTCTCCTTATACCCAGCCTGAAATTTCGGCTTTATTATAGTTAGCCGGGGTAGGAGTAACTATTTCAATTGCATGTTTCAATAGAGAAACTGCATTTGGGTTTTTTGTATTAAAGTGAAGGGTATCACATTTTACCGGCATGAATATGCCGTTGCCCAGTTTTATTTGGGAAGAATACATTATTGTTCTTATACGGTTTAAGGCATCTTCCTCGCTTATGAATTTTTGTGATTCCCAATCAACTTTAAAATCAGGGGTATAATATTTGTCAATAAATACTTCTCTGTTTACTACTATACCTGTTTCAGCTTCAACATTATCAAGTATTTGATTATCAAGACAAGTATAATTCAGCCATTTATCAAACTTTTTAATGGCTTTTGCTATTGCAAGTGAAAAATCATAATTTTCGCTTGCAAGTTTATACATAGCGCCATGCGGTCTAACATGGTCAATAACCATATGATAAGACTTTGCAAAAGATGATAAAGCTCCGAGCTGATATAATACGATAGCTTCAATTTCATCGGCGGACAGTTCCATTGTTCTGTAACCCATCCCAGAAATATCATTAAAACCGATATGAGCGCCGATTGTAAGATTTTTTTCCTTACATTTTAAAAGGTATTCTTTTATTAATAACGGATCTGCCGCATGAAACCCGCAAGATATGTTTACGGAACTGACATAATCCAATAATTCGGCTTCTTTATCATTTTTATATATTCCGAAGCCTTGAGCTGCATCTATATTAAAATCTATATGATTTGACGGCATAAATATCCCCTTTACAAATATTTCTTATATATCTCACCTCCTATATTATACACTAATATTGTATTTAGTCCATTTTTTACAATATATAAAGTAAATTTTGACTTTTTTATTAAAAACATTAAAAATTAAACAAATCTCCTCCAAACAGATGTATAGATTTTCTAAAAATAATAGGATAATTCTAATGTATAAGTATAAGTATAAAATATGCCGTTTAAGTACAGATTACAGAAAGTCTTAGACTTTAGAATAAGAAAGAAGGAAGAACAACTTCAAGAAGTTTTAAAAGCAAAAAATGAAGTCGACAGGATCCAAGGGTTAATTGATGCTAACAATGACGAAATAGCAGGTGTAATTACAACAATGAGGACAACCTCGGATTTCAGAATGATGGATTCATATGATAAGTATTTAAAACATCTGTATGATAAAGGTGAAGAGCTTGAAAGACAAAAACAAGAAGCGATAGAAAAACTGGAAACCGAAAAAGCAAAATTGGTAGAACGTGAAAAAGAAGTAAAGGTGCTAGAAAAACATAAAGAAAATGCGTTAGAAGAATACAGACTGGAAGAAAGAAAAGCGGAAAATAAAATGCTTTCCGAAGTCGGAGTTCAAAAGCATTATCAAAAATCAAAAGAAAAAAAAGAAGAAGAAGGCGAAGATTAATTAAGAGGTAAAAATGAAAATTGAAGCTAAGATGAAACAAGACGTTGATAATAAAGATAATTCGGTTCAATTGAAACCGGAGGATATCCAAATGTTGTCTATGCCCAATGCTCCTTTTTCAGAGCTGGTTTCTATGCAATTAAATCCTGAAAATGCGGATAATCTGCAATCTTTATCTTCCATAAACACTGATTTTAATTATGATACTTTGAATATGAATATTGAAGATGCCTTATTCTTTATTAATTTGGCAAATGAAGGTCAATTCTCGGTTGAAAACAGTCAAGCGGGTGAGTTTAAAAATCTTGTACAAACTGATATTGTTCAAAATATTGTTTCACAAAAAACCGTTGAAGTTACAAATCAAATTACAGCTTTAATAGAAAAAGCACAAAAAACTCAGAAACCGGTTAGAATATCTTTTGATAACGATGTATCGGTAATCATAAAAATTGACAAACACGGCAAAATAACGGCGGAATTTATTCCCGGCAATACGGAAGTGGAAAATTATCTCAGAAATAATATACAAGCTTTAAGACAAAGGTTTGATGAACAAAATTTACCGTATAACGAACTGTTATATAAACAAAATTCAAGACAAAACAGAAATAGAAATAAGGAAAGAGGAGAAAACTAATGCGCGACGCATTTATTAATGCTCTAAATACTCAAAAAATAGCTTCAAACTGGGTTACAGATATATCGGAAAACCTAGTTAATGTTTATACTCCGGGGTATAGAGAAAGGAAATTTAACTTTAAAACATTTCTTGACGGCTCTATTGCAAAAACTGATTTAAGAAGTGTTGATCAGGGAAAGTCATCTCCCGGTACTTCGGATGAAAATATATTTCTGGAAGGAAACGGTTTTTTTGTATTGAGAAATGACAAAGGCAGAATTGCTTATACACGTTTGGGTGAATTTAAATTTGACTCGGAAGGAGTATACAGAAGCAAAGACGGACAAACCGTTCAAGGTTACATTTTAAATGATAAAGGCGAGATAATGAACGGAGCAAAACCGATAGATGCGGATGCGTTTGTTGATACGGCTTTTGACGGCGGTGCTGCTTCAGTTCCAACTACAAATATAAAACTTTGGATTGATCCTTCTAACGGTAAATATTTGGGGAAATATGAAGAATTTGAATTTAAAGATGACGGAATTTTATACGGAAAAGCTGACGGCGGAAAAATAATGACACCTTTATATAAAGTTGCGATAATGAACTTCCATAACCCTCAGATGTTATTTGAAGTTGCTGACGGGCAATATGTGGAAACAGAAGAGTCAGGAAAACCTGTTGTCGGCAGAGGAGAAGTCAGAGGCGGTTTAATTGAACTTTCAAATGTTGATTTTGATGCAAACACTGCATATTTTCAACAAGCTCAAATGCAGTTGGACCTTGCAAATCAATTAATTAAATCTCATAAACAGCTTCTGCAAATTGCAATAGAATTGATGAGTAACTAGATATTTGTATAAAACAATCTCGGAATGAGAGTAACAATGACGGCTCTATATAAAGAGCCTTTTTTTTGCGCAAAAAAAATTTTGTTTATTTTTTTGTTTTATTGAAGGATTTTATATGCGTATATTACCCATTTCAAATATAAACGGTTACTATAGTATAAAACCAAATAAGAATGCTTTTAACGGCAGTTCTGTCAGGAAACTTTTTGTTCAGAGGGTTACTCCTTCTTCTGAAAATATAAAAGCAAATTTTTGCCCTGCTTTCGGTAAATATAAAAAAGCAGGAAATGTAATGCTTATAGATAAAGAAGATGGAACTCTCAAATCTGCGACTTTAAAACGTGAAAAATACGGTAAAGATTTTATATCATATAAACTGTTTGTAAACGGTGAAGAAGCAGGATATATGGATATGAATTGTTCTTCCGTGTTTCCTGAAGATGATAATTTTGTTTTAACGGAGCCTGATAATGTTATTCCGGAAATAGAACATATACGTTCTCTTGCAGGTAATAAGTATGCAGGTATCGGTAGTGCTCTTGTTAATGCGGCAATAAATGAAAGTATTTCAAGAGGAAAAAACGGATGTTTATGGCTGCGTACCGAGAAAGGTTATGCTTGGTCTTTATCTGAATACAGAGCAAACGAAAATCCGATTCCTTTTTATTATAAATTAGGTTTTAAGGCTCCTGATGTTAATATTGACAAGTTAATAAGCAGATGTTTGGAAAAATCCGATTATAAACATCTTCCTGACTCGGCATTGTTATTATTAACGTCTGAAGCTGTTAAACAAAAAAATAAATATTTTGCATCTCATTTCAACTATGGTTAAAATCCGAGATTTTCATTTACTAATATAACTTTTATTCTGTTCTTAGGGAAACAAAGCCTTGTTATAACGATATTAGAGCAAATAGAGTCTTCTGATTTGCAATTATAGCAAATACCTGTTTCAAAACACGGAGTTTTTCTCGGAGTACTACCTGCTACTCTTTGAATATTTATTGTGGCGGCCGTTTGTCTGGCTCTGGTAATGGCATCATCAAGGTTCTCGGTTATTTTATTAACCCCTGCAATCATAATTACTTGTTTGGGGCCAAACATCAATGCGGCAACTCTGTTTCCGATGCAGTCAATATTTACAAGCTCTCCATCCTTAGTCATTGCATTTGTGCCCATTAAATACGTATGTGCAAGTAAAGATTGTCTTAAGTATTCCGTCTTTTCTTCCTGATTTTTAGCTAAATCTCTGTTTATTACTTTGTAATTATTTTGTATAAGATAATCAATAAGCCCTGTTTGTTTTACTGATACGGAACCTCCCCATGAAATTGTATCCGTTGTTGGGATTAACTCTATTGCTTTTTTTAAAGCTTCTTCTTTATTCATTGCACAATAAACTTCAAAGTGTCTTTTTGAAAGGTTTTCTGATACTTTTTGCAACAGTTTTTCGTTCCTTATTTTTATAAAATCCGTCATTTTATCTCCTTATATATTGACTCTATGTATGCTTTATCAAATGTGAGTTTTTTGTCTTCCTTAATTTTTAATAGTATTAAATTAATTTCCTTATATGATAATTTTTTTTCTTTTGCAAGGTATGTAACATAATCAGAGTGGCATCCGTTAACAGATGCTATATAGTGGTTTAAGTTATAACCCCATTCGTATTTCCCTTTAAGAGGAATAATTTCGGTTTCAATAAGTTTAATAATTTCATTAAGGTTATAATTCGTATTATAATTATTATTCATGTATTGTATAAATAATTCAACAGGCATATTGCCGGCTCTTTTCCCCATTCCGTATAACGAACCGTCAATAACTATGTCTCTTCCTGTATTGTTTATTATTTCCAGCGAATTAGCGAAGGCTAATTGTCTGTTGTTGTGAGCGTGAAATCCTATTTTTATATTGGGATTTAAGTTATTATCAAAATAGTTTAAATATTGTACTGCTTTTTCGTTATCAAGAAGTCCGTAAGTATCTATAATATATACAATTTCAACAGGGAGGCTGTTAACTTTTATACATAAGTCAGCTATGTCTGATTTTGTATAAGCAGTAACCGATACTGGATTTAAGCTTATTTTATATCCTTTATCAAGCAGTTTTTCCGCATATTTTAATGCATCTTTAATTTGATGTTTTTTAAACATTATTCTTATTAAATCAATCAAAGAATTATTATTTACTTTTTTTATATCGTAATGTCCGTAATCAATCATTAATGCAGTTTTTATGGTTTTATTTTTTATATTTGAAAATAAATTTTCATAATATTCCATTTCAAATTTATTATTTTGTAAAAAGCCTGCTTCTATTAAATCAATTTTGGAATCATTAAGCCCTTGAATTATATTTCTTACGGTTTTATGCGGAAAATCCCAATTTAAAAGAGAACCGCCATCTCTTAAGGTGCAGTCTAACAGTTGTATTTTTTTTAAAGTTTTTTCCATAACCAAATTATTATATAATATAAAAAAAATACAGGCAGGAAATAAAAATGGAAGAAATAAAAATCCCCTTAAGAGCAAAAAAGGAGCTTGATAAATTATTACAAGGTAATAAAAATTTTGTAAATGGAACGCCTACGGCAAAAAACATGTGTCTTGATACTTTAAGGAAATTTGCGTTTCATCAGGAGCCTTATGCGGTTGTTTTAAGCTGTTCCGATTCAAGAGTTGTACCTGAAATAATTTTTGATTGCGGCATCGGTGAACTTTTTGTAGTCAGAGTTGCCGGTATAACGGCAGGACCCAATGTTATTGAAAGTATTGAGTATGCGGTAAAAAAACTGCACCTGCCTTTGTTAATACTGCTCGGGCATGATGACTGCGGGGTTATGAAATATGCAAAAGAACATTATCCCGAGAAAACCGAGGATTTCCAATCTATTATGTCTTGTGTTTATCCTGTTTTAGATAAAAATGAAGATATAACCTGTCATAATTTTTTTGCTCAACAGCATACATATTGGGTAGAAGATGTTTTGATGAATAAATCTAAAATTATTAAAAATGCTGTTGAAAAAGGTGAACTTTATATAGCAAAATGTCATTTTGACCACTCGACAGGTTTGGTTAATTTAATCTAGTGTCGCAACATTCCGCTTGCTCATCGCAACCGTAAAGTTGCTCACCTTTTAAAAATGCCACTCCAAAATTTCGCTTAGTTACACTTACAGGCTCAATCACACTCCGTTTCGCTTCGGATACAGACTCACAATCTTCGCATTGCTCAGATGTTCGCTTTGTAA
>CANQJQ010000024.1 GCA_947624265.1 Candidatus Gastranaerophilales bacterium | reverse complement strand
TCATTTTCTTCCATTCTCTCAATTAATGTTTATTTTACGGCTACTGCGACCATTGCGGGTCTTAAAACTTTATCTCCGAGTTTGTATCCTTTTTGAAGCTCTTTTATAACCGTTTCCTCGGGATATTCTTCCGTTTGAGTCTGCATTACGGCTTCATGTAAATTCGGGTCGAACTTTTCCCCCACACACTTTATTTGCTCTAAACCCAGTTTTGTTAATGACTCATTTAACTGCTTATTTAAAACAAAAAATGTTTCTTTCATTTTATCTATATCATCAATTTTATCAACCATCTCAGAGGCTCTGTCAAAGTTATCAACCACTTCAATAACTTTTTTCATGCACTCTTGTGCCCCGTATTTAAGCAATTCTTCTCTTTCTTGAGCCTGCCTTTTACGATAATTTTCAAAATCTGCCGCCAGTCTTAAATACTGATTATTTAAGTTTTCAAAATCCTGTTTTAAAGTATCCGCATCATTTAACTCGGTTTCTTGTTCCGAATTAACTTCTTCTGTTTCTTTTTTTTCGGTTTCTTCTTCTATAATATCTTGTTCTTGATTTTCTTCTGCCATATTTTCTTTTTGTTCTCCTTTTTCCGCATCTTTTTTAATAAAAGGATTATTTTTATCTATTTTTTTATCAAAAAAACTTTTCATATATTCCTCTACCCTTATTAATTACATTATAAAGTATCAATATTTATACTCAACATTTATTTATTTTTTCTTAACTATTTATCAAAATTAAGTTATAATGAGATCATAGGAATTAACCAATGGCAAAAATAAAAAAAATAAGCTATGGCGACATACTACACATAAAAAAACTAATCTCCGTGGTTTGTAATGATACCGTTATGAGTTACAGACGTTTATTTTTCCTGTCCGTTCCTATAACTTACATACAAAATTACATTTATGATGTCAGATTAAGACTTTTCCCCGAAACATACGTTGTATCCGATAACTTTAAAAATTTAAAGGGATTAATAACAGTCAAACCCCAATACGGAAACCCTTATAAATGGCAGATTAAAAGACTATTCTTTGCAAAAAACGCCTACGAAGAAGGTAAACAGCTTATTGAATATATTATAGCAAAGTTCGGTGCTCGTGCCGTTGATACTTTTTATGTTTCGATTGATGATAACCAAAGTGAATTAATTGATTTATTTGTTAAAGGCTGCGGTTTCAGATATTGTTCAAGTGAATCTCTCTGGGCGGTTTCAAACCTTAATTTCTCCCTTGCGGATATTGATGAAAGTCTTTTCAGACCCTTTAAAAATTCCGATAATAAACAAGCTGCCGATCTTTTTAACGAAAATTTGATTACACATTATAAATATTCTTTATCTAAAGATAAAAACGAATTTAATGATACGATTATTCCGGGCATTAACTCTGAACTCATTTTTAAATACGTTATGGAAGACAAAACAACAAATAATCTTAAAGCATTAATTGAAATTAAAACAACAGATAATAAAAATTATTTTCTTGATTCAATTATACCGACCAATCAGATGGAGCTTTTGCCTTTAATATTAACATTTGCAGTCAAAAAAATTTCTAAGAGAAATAAAAGCTTTAAGTTATATATTAAAAACAGAAAATATCTTCAAGGCGGAGAAATGCTCGAAAACTTTTTTAGGGATAACCGTTTTGAACTGCTTCAAAATAATGCTATTCTTGTAAGAGATTTCTTTAAATGCATAAAAGAAGAAAATAATTCATTTAATAGCGCAATTGCCTTCAGCGGATTTGAAATTTAATTATAAACTTAGCAGATACTTGGCTCTATCGCATATTTCCAGTCTGTAAAAGTTCATTTCCTTGGTTTTTTGTATGACATACTTCATCAAATCCATAATTTTTTCATCAGGTTTATCTTGTCTGTATCTGTTCAACCAGCTATTTTCTATATCAATTATTAAAATTTGAATATTATTTTCTTTATTAAATTTAAGCCAATTATCTATTTCTTCCCTGTTATCATTAACATCGGGAATAATAATGTATTTACTCATTACGGTGTAAAAGCGTTTTTGAGCCTTGGCATAACGTTTTAAATTTTTACAAACCGTATTAAAAGCATCTGTCTGCTTAATTTTTTTATACGTTTCTCTTGATGAACTGTCTATGGATACAACAACTGATAACTGTCCCGATGCTAAACCTTTTTCTATTACTTTAGAATACTTAATACCTGAAGATGGCACCCTCATATCATCAAACCCGTTTTTAAGGAAAAGTTTAATCAACTTATCAAACTCCGGTAATATAGTGGGTTCTCCTCCGCCAAAACCTATGGCTCCATTTCTTCTGATTATTTTTTTATCAAACATATCTTTTATTATTGGATATATATTATAGGTTTTTAATGAATTATAGTGTTTTTTATCTTCCTCGGTATAACAATATTTGCAAGCACAATTACATTTTGTAAAGTGGTCGAAAATTATATTATCTATATAATCTTCCTGAAGCCAATATTTATCCTCCAAAAAAACACAGCCTCTGCAGCCTTCAACGGTTCCGCCTTCTTTTTGAATTTTTCTATATTGCCTTTTTATTTCAAAGAATTTATCCCAGTCTATTTTTTCCCCGTGATAATCCTTAAAAATCATTGTGTTACCGCCTCCGGGGGCACTCATATAACAGCAAAGTTTTACATTAGAACCGTACACTCCATTGTCAAAACAAACTCCGGATTCTAACCACTTACAACTTACATATCTTTCGTATTTTTTTTCTTCCATTATTTCCTATTTAAAATTACAATTTAACAATCTGCAGTTCATTTTACAGTTTAAAATCTTTTCTCTTACCTCTTGAGCTTTTTGTCCGAACCACAAATCCTGAGGCAAAGATTCCTTCAGATTGCCGATTGGCTCCATACAAAAACAGATTCTGCAGTTGCCGTACGGGTCAATTGCAAAATTATTTTCTCCGACCGTACAAGGGAGAGTATTTATTTCATCGGGAGTATCTATCAGCAATTTAAATGCTTTTAATTGAGCATACCCGTTACATATCGGATATCCTTGATTTTTAAGTTCAATCATTTCATCAATCGCTTTAAGTGCAGCCGTTTTAATATCAGTTCCGTATATTTGGCTATCCTTGTCAACCGCTGTTGAAAAAGCATCTCCGTTATCCATCAGCTGGTAGCTTACTCCGATACCTTCCGTCTTACAAAATTCAGCAATTGCTCTTATCTCCGACAAATTAGAAGGCATTACAACCGTTGACAAATATATATTTTTCCACTTGTGATTGCTTTGATGTTTATTCATATATACAAGATTTTGTATTGCATTCATAGTCCTTTCAAAGGCATCGTTTCTACCTCTTGAAATATTATGAATGGAAGGATTTTTAACGGAATTTAAAGAGAACGTAATATTTGTAAAAGCGCTATGCAAAACTTTATCAAGCTTATCAGGAAGGGCAAGCCCGTTTGTAACAATATTTACGGTATCACCCAAATCTGATGCGTATTGTGCCATATCAAATACATCATCTCTTATAAATGGTTCTCCGCCTGATATTATAAATTGGTAATTTCCCATCCAATTATGAACATTAAATAATATCTTTTTCCATTCTTCAAGCGTAAGCTCTTGATTTTGAACCTCGGCAGGAGTTTTCCAGCCGTTACAAGTTATGCATCTTGATTGACAACGCTCTGTATTATTATAAGAAAATGATATCGGTTTTTTATCTTGCGGCATTACCATTATTAATAGTCCAAATTAACTTGTGAAAAGAGTATAATTCTGTTTTTACCTCTTTTTTTAGCATTATATAAAGCGTGTTCGGCATATCTTATTAAGGTATTTGCATCTTCTTCATTCCCGTCTACGTATGGATATGATGCTATTCCGCCTGATACTCTGACAGGATGATGTTCTGTTTCGCCTGCAGGAATAAATTGCATTTTTTCTACATCTCGGCGAAATCTTTCCGCAAAAATAAATGCATTTTCCTCACTTGTATCAGGCAAGATAACCATAAATTCTTCATCACCGTATCTGGTTACAATATCTTCTTTTCTTGCCAAGTTTAACAGCATTTCCGCAATTTTTTTCAATAAAACATCTCCCCATTCGTATCCGTACATATCATTTACTACTTTAAAGAAATCCAAATCAAATAAGATGCAGGAAACTTTTGATTTGTACCTTCTTGATCTTGACATTTCACTTTCAAGCCGTTCCAGCATATATTTTCTGTTATGTAATCCGGTTAAATCATCTGTTGTTGTTATATTTTCAATTTTTTCTTTTAATTCTTTTATTTTTAATAAATTTTTAATTCTGAGCGAAAGTTCATATTCGTTAACGGGCTTGACAATATAATCAAACATTTCCCCCCTGATGGCGAGACCTTCGGGTGATTTATCCGCAATTACCAAAGCCGGAATTGTGAATTTCATTATCATAGAGATATCTTTTAAATCTTGCAGATTCATATCAATAACTATTATATCGGCATTTTCATTTTCCAAATTTTTTATTTCTTCAGCAGGTTTTACGGTAATATTTGCATCCGTGGCTTTTTTTATTAAACCTGATATATCAGAACTTGAATTTTCGGTATAAACAATTAAATTACTCATTTGAAAGCCCTTTCCATATAACAATTATTTTATCAAATTTATTTAAAAAGTTCAAAAAATTTTACATAATTGCCGTAAAAATTTTTAGAAATATAATAAATAATAGGGAGGATAAAATTTTGCCTAAGCCGAATTATGATTATTCAAGTAATACGGATTTGTATACTAATATGTATGAGCAGTATTATTTTAAAAATACTCCCGTAAAAAGAGTAAAACCCGTCAAGAGAAAAATAAAAAGAAAAAATCAAACTGTTTTAAGCAGGATATTTTTATATTTAATTACAGGATTATTGCTTTTTTGTATCCTTCCGTATTCTTATAAAACATTTATAGCAAGCATCCTGCCGCACAATAATAAAGTGCTTCTGAATATTGATTATATTAAATTAATGTATCCTACAAGCGTATATTTAAATCACGATTTATTTTTGGGTAAATATGTAATTAAAGACCAAAAATATAAAAAACCTTTAATGGTTAATATAAAAGAGTCAAAAGAAAGATACGGTTTAAAAAACAGCCTGATTGCACTGGCAGGAGAATATAAAAGGATAAAACCTTCAATCTATGTTTGGGAATATGAAGGGAAATCGTTTGTTAACATTAATGCAGATGAGGCATATCCGGCTGCAAGTATTATAAAAATTCCCGTTTTAATTGAAATGTTCAGAGAAATCGAAAGCGGGAAATTTTCTTTGAATGACACAATGGTCTTAGAAGATTACTATAGAGCTTCAGGTTCGGGCAAACTGCAATATTCAAGCAGCGGTGTAGCGCATACAATGGACTACTTGGCAAGAATTATGATACAAAATTCGGACAATTCTTCCACTAATATGATTATGGCAAAAATCGGCGGAATGCCTGAAATGAACAGAGCAATTAAACGCTGGGGACTTAAAACCACAAGAATTAATGCCTGGCTTCCCGATTTACAAGGGACAAACATTACAACAGCAAGAGAAATGGCTAAAATGCTTTATAATATAGATAATACCGATATTTTATCCAACGACTCAAAAAAACATATAGCCGATTATTTGTCTCACGTTAAAAATAACAGATTATTACAGGCAGGGCTTCCCCCGGAAGCAATACTACTGCATAAAACAGGAGATATCGGATTTATGCTGGGTGATGCCGGTATAGTAAAAACCGCAAACGGAAAAAAATATATAGTTGTTATTTTAGCAAAAAGACCTTATAACAATTTACAGGGCAAAGATTTTATCGTTAAAGCTTCTTCCTTAATTTATAATAACATGTCTTATTAATTTTTATTTACTTTAGATGTAAAATTGAAATTTTAAAATATCTTTTTGCTATAATTGTTTTAGGAACAATTATTATGAAAATGTCAAGATTAACATTACTTATATTCATAAGTTTAGTATTAGGAGTGTTTGTAGGCTGGAAGTTCCCTGAAATCGGAAGACAAATGCACCCCTTGGCTCATATATTTTTAAATATGATAAAAATGATAATTGCTCCTTTGATATTTTCGGTTGTTGTAACAGGGATTGCTTCACACGGCAATATAAAATCTCTTGGCAAGCTTGGTGCAAAAACATTAATATATTTTGCCTGCGCTACTTCTTTTGCGCTTGTAATAGGTTTAAGCGTAGGTCTTATATTTAAGCCGGGGCAAGGTTTTTCACAAGCCATTTCGCAAAATATGATTAATGCCGCTAATAATATGGCGGCACAAAATATACATAATTCAGCAATTGATATGTTTGTTAATATTGTTCCTACAAGCATTGTTAAATCTATGGCAAATGGTGATTTGCTCCAAATTGTAGTATTTTCCATATTTTTTGCTCTGGCGATATGTGCCGTAGGGCAAAAAGCAAAACCCGTTTTGGATTGTGTTTCTTCTTTGTCGGAGATTATGTTTAAGTTTACTCAATTTGTTATGAATTTTGCGCCAATAGGTGTTTTTGGAGCAATATCTTATACTATAGCAGAAAGCGGTATGGGGATTTTATTTAATTATGCAAAAATTATTTTATCCTTGTATTTTGCTTTATTCTTATTTCTTTTGGTTATACTAAATATAGCTTGCAGGATAGTAGGTATTTCAGTATTTTCTTTATTAAGAGCGATAAGAGAACCTGTTATGCTTGCCTTCACCACTTCAACATCTGAAGCAGCACTTCCTCAGGCAATGAAAATTATGGAAAACTTTGGTGTTTCTAAAAATATAGTAGGGTTTGTAATGCCTACAGGCTATACCTTTAATTTAGACGGGTCTACTTTATATCTCGCTCTTGCTATGTTATTTTCATTACAAATCAGAGATATACACGTCAGTACTTTTCAATTATTGTTTATTATGGGTACTTTAATGCTTACAAGTAAAGGTATTGCAGGAGTACCGAGAGTTGCACTTGTCGTTTTGGCAGGTACATTATCCGGTTTTGGATATCCGCTGTACGGTGTTGCCATTCTTCTTGGTATTGACCAAATTCTTGATATGGGCAGAACTACCGTTAACCTTATTGGAAACTGTGTTGCCACAGTTGTTGTTGCTAAGTGGGAAAATGAATTTAACTACACAAAAATGGAACTGTTTAATAAACAATTTAAACGTACCACTAGAGAAGAATTAAGAATTTACAGCAACGAAATTCTATCTCATATCCCTATTGAAGAACATTCGCAGTATACATCTGCGGAGCAAAAAGAAAATATTAACTTATAAATCCGAAAACGAAGGTAAAGTTTCTGCCGCAGGAGAAGTAGATGTTTCTTCTTTCGGAAGTGTCCACATAAATGAATTTATTGCGTTTAAAGAGTTTATATCCCCATATATATTTACTTTAAAAGTATTTGTTGTTTCATTTGATTTTTTATATAAATTAGGAATTTTATCCATTATTTCATTCGGAATTCTCATAATTGTATTCTTTTTATCTTGCTTTGAATTCATCATATCTGATATTGAAACGTTTCCGAAAGAACCTAATTTATTGGTTATTTCATCAGAAATTCTCCCATATATATCTATATTCGCCTGATTAGTAAGCATATTTTGTCTGCCCGTCATATAAAGGCTCATATTTTGCCCTATTGTTGTCAGATTTTCGGTTATAATATAGCCGTTATCAAAGGTTAAATCACCCGAAGCTTCTCTATACATAGAAGTATTATCTCTGACTATCGCATTTGCAACACGGTTTAAAGTAGTATTTAATATCCCATGGTATAAAAGATTTTTAGCATACAAATAATATTCAAATTTACCCAAAGTGCCCATTTTGCCATTTTGAGATTTAAAATTTAATTTACCTTTTATGGATTTTAATACTTCCTTTTCCTCACCTGTCAACAAGGATACTTGCGCCTGAAAATCTGCTCTGCCGCCCAAATTATCTTCAAGCTTGCATAAATCGTATAAAGAAGTCTTTATATCAAGACCTTTACCTGACATATTTATATCCAGACTGTGATTTAATATATCATAATTTAATTTACCGAAAACTTGCCCCGAATAAGCATTTGCTATAATATTTGAAAGTTTTATTGTATTTTTTTCCAAAGTAAAATCACTGCTTATATCCTTTGCTTTTAAGTCCAAAACTTGAAAATTATTTATTGTAGCAGTTCCTTTTTTAATTATCAGAGGGATTTGCTCTATATTGTTTTGCAATTGAAATAAAGAATTTAAATCCAAATTTAAAGAATTTATCTGCATATTATTTACACTAATATTTTTTGTATTTAATATTGGTGGCAGCATATCTAAAGAAACATTAAATAAAGAATCATTTATCTGTACATCGGGTGCGGTTATTTTAATAAGATTATCCGCAAAAAATACATTTGCATCTTTTATAGAAGTAAGGAATTTTTTAATATTATATTTGTATATTTTAGCATTGCCGATAATTTTAGGATTAGTTATTGAATTATTTAAGGTAACGTCAGCATTAAAAGATGCTTCTTCGCCTCCAAAAAAGTTCATTGCCATAGTAAGAGTCGATGGTATTTGAAGACGCAAATTCTTTAATACTAAAGTCTTATCATTTATAATCTGCCCCGTTATATTTATAATTTTAGAGGCGTTTTGTTTTTGTTCAAGAAGCGAGATATCTTTTATTGTTATATTTTTATCGTTTATCTGGGTATCAACATTTAATATTGACGGCTTATTAAGTAATTCTTTTATAACAAGATATGAAATATAATTGTTTTTATCGGCTTTTAACTGAGCTTTAATTTTTGAAATTCCGTCTTTATAAGTATAAACTCCGAAAGTTTTTATAATACCTACGGCTTTATAAGGTTCTTTTATGTATTGGGAAAGAATAATACCAATATCCCCAGCCTTTAAATCCGCTTTATAATCAATATTGATTTCAGGTTTTTGCATATAGTTTTTTATAACACCCGATACATAAACAGGAGAGGAATTTATAAAAATTTCCTTTGAGGGAATTTTTATTTCTTTATTATCAAAAGTAAATCCAAAATCTTTTGTATTAATTAAGGATTTATTATATTTAGCATTCCCTGAACAGTTTATTTCCCCCGAATATTTATCTTTTTCAGTTTTCAAAGTTATTTCCGAAGAATTGATTGTAATCGGAATTGCTTGTGTTTTTTCAATAAAAGATACTCCCGAAAGATTTATGTCGGATAATGAAGTCAGGGTTTTATTTAAACTGCCTTTTACCTGAGATTTAAATGATAATTTGCCTTTAAGAATATTAACGGGAAGATTTTTATCCTTTAAAAATATTGACGTAACTGTTTTTAAATCAAGATTATCTGCGCTCAAATTCAAATCTGCAGTAACATCCTGATTTATATAACCGGTTATGTTAACAGGGGTTGAGTTTACTTTTAAACCTGCATTTTCTATCCGTATTTTATTATCGTTAAAATTTATATCCGCATTTATATCCGTTAGTTTATAGGGCAAATTTTGATATGTTAATACTGCATTTTTTACTTGTGCAGAACCTTGAGATTTTAGTTTTTTAAAATCCGAATTTATACTGAAATCCGCATTTAATAATCCTTTTAAAACCATATCTTTTAACGGATTATCTATATTTAATATTTCCGACAGCTCTTTTATAACCTTACTTAAATTACTTAAATTAGTATTTTTTGCAACCGTATGCAAATCTATATAGCGTTTTTTTCCATAGTTAAATTTACCGTTCAACTCAACTTTATCTTTCAATGAAGTATGCAGCAGAGAATTTATTTCTGCTTCTTCACCTTTAAAAATCAAATTGATTGAATTATTTTTTAACCGTATATCTTCAACATTTAATGATAAATCATTTATTTGAACATCTCCGTTAACATTATTATCTTTATCTATTTTTACTCTGCCTGTAATATTACCTTTTACATCCGATTCATAAATCGATTTAAACGGAGAAAAAGTAAACGGCTTTTTTTCTTTGTTTAAAGCTGAGGTTAAATCAATATCATATTTTAAATACTCTCTCTTATCTTGAAAAAGAGCGCCTTTCAAAATAATATGAGCATTTTCATTTGGTTTTATATTTTTTAGAAGAAGTTTTTCACCCTCAAGATAAAATTCTTTATTTATGGATTCATCAAAAATTTTAAGTTTATAGTTTGCACACAAAGTATCCGATATAACAGCATTTAAATTAAAGCCGTTTGCATTTACAACTTTTGCCGTATCAATATATTTTTCCAAAGAAGTTGAAAAATCTTTGTATAAAGTAACATTGATTATAGGGCGAGTTAATTTTGCATCCTTTATAACAAGCTTTTTTAAAATCAAAGGTAAAATTTTCACTTTTATCTCGGATTCTTTTAACTTCAAAAATATTTCATCATCAGGATACAAAACAAGAGTATGATACATATAAATCTTTAAATACGGAGATAAAGAACGCTTAAATTGAATGTTTTCACAAGATAATTTGAAACCTGTTTGATTTTCCAGCTGCTGCGCGAAGTTATCTTTATAATCATTCAAATTAATAAGTTTGGGCAAAGAAAAAAGAGCACCGTAATATAAAACAGTACAAACTGCCGTGCCGATTATACATCCTGTAATTGTTTTTTTTATTATTGACATAAGCTATTTATTTAAAGCGATAGTTCCGCCTACTATTTCCGTTAACTCTTGAGTTATCATCGCTTGACGTGCTTTATTATAATCAATTGTTAATTTTTGAATCATTTCTTCAGCATTGTTGCATGCTGCGCTCATCGCCGTCATCCTTGATGCCAGCTCACTTGCTATAGATTCTAGCATGGCTTGGAAAATTATACTTGATATAAATAGAGGAACTAATTCCGATAAAATTCCCGATTGGCTCGGTTCAATTTCAAAATCGGTAATTTCCTCTTTTGTATAATCAAAATCTATTTCATCTAAAGGCAAAATATCCCATTTTTCTACGGAATACGACATCATATTTCTAAAACGCGTTGTTATAATTTCCATAGAGTCTATATCACCGTTTACAAAGGCTTTTGCCATATCAGAAGCTACAAGTCTTGCTTGAGAAGAATTTGGGGTTTCACTAAAGGTTAAATAAGTTTGTGTAATTTTAAAATCATAATCATCAACCACTCTTTTTAAAGCATTATAGCCTTTTTGCCCAATTATAAACAGCTCGCATTTTATACCTTTAGCTTTATATTCTTCTATAGTTTTAATTGTGTACCTTATAACATTAGCATTAAAAGCACCTGATAATCCTTTATTAGAAGTCATTACAATTATTCCGACGGTATTAATTTGACGCTGTTGAAGCAATATCGGATAATTATTTAAAGGTTCTTTAAATTCAACCTGTTTAGACTCAATATCAGAAACGGATTTTAACAGCCTGTAAAACATTTTTTCCAGTTCAAAAGTAAACGGTCTTGAAGCTTTAACTCTGTTTTCAAACTTTTTAACCTTTGCAGACGCCACCATTTTCATGGCACGTGTTATCTTTTGCGTACTTTTTATTGAATTTATTCTTGTTCTTATTTTTTTCAGATTAGCCATTTTTATCCTGATTACTGTTTAAAGAAATTAGTTTTAAAATTATTAAGTTTATCTTTTAAGTCTTTCATATCTTCATCGGAGAGTTTATCACCGTCATTAAGTTTTTGAGACAGCTCTTTCATATTAGCATCAAAGAATTCAAACCACCCTGCTTTAAAATCTCTGATTTTAACATTATCAATATCATCTAAAACACCTTCATTTGCCGCAAATAGAATACTTATTTGCTCTGCAACGCTTAAAGGTGCATATTGTGGTTGTTTTAAAACTTCTGTCAGCTTTTGCCCTCTGGTTAATTGGTCTTTTGTAGCTTTATCAAGGTCGCTTGCGAACTGAGCAAAAGCTTCCAATTCTCTAAATTGAGCCAAATCCAATCTTAATTTACCCGCAACTTGTTTAATACCTTTTGTTTGAGCATTACCTCCGACACGAGAAACGGAAATCCCCGCATTTATTGCAGGTCTTACACCGGAGTTAAACAAGTTAGACTCTAAGAATATTTGACCGTCCGTAATAGAAATTACGTTAGTAGGAATATATGCAGAAACATCGCCTGCTTGAGTTTCAATAATAGGTAGTGCTGTTATACTGCCTCCTCCCAATTCATCATTTAATTTGCAGGCTCTTTCAAGTAATCTTGAATGCAAGTAAAATACATCACCGGGGTACGCTTCACGACCCGAAGGACGTTTTAAAAGCAAACTCATGGCTCTATATGCTTGAGCGTGCTTTGATAAGTCATCATAAATTATTAAACAATGCTTACCTTGTTCCATAAATTCTTCGGCTATTGCACATCCTGCAAATGGTGCAATATACTGCATCGGAGCAGATTCATTTGCGGGAGCCGATACTATAATTGAATATTCCATAGCTCCGAAATTTTCAAGTGTCTTTGCCAATTGTGCAACGGTTGAAGTTTTTTGACCGATAGCTACATATATACAAATAACGTCTTTCCCTTTTTGGTTTATGATAGTATCAATAGCAATAGCTGTTTTACCCGTCTGGCGATCGCCGATTATAAGTTCTCTTTGTCCCCTGCCTATCGGAGTTAAAGCATCAATTGCCGTCAGCCCCGTTTGGAGCGGTTGGAATACCGATTTTCTCGTAATGATACCGGGGGCGACACGCTCTATCGCTCTTGTTTTTTCATAATGAATATCTCCGTTACCGTCAACAGGAACACCCGTCGGGTCAATAATTCTACCCAATAAGCCTTCTCCAACCGGAACAGAAGCTATTCTTCCCGTCGTTCTAACAGTCATACCTTCTTTGATATGTGTATATTCTCCTAAAATTACAACTCCGACATTGTCCTCTTCCAAGTTTAAAACAATACCCAAAGTGCCTTTGCCGTCATCAAACTCAACCAGCTCTGATGACATTGCATCACTTAAACCGTATATTCTTGAAATACCGTCCGCTACTTCAAGCACCGTTCCTACATTTTTTACTTCTAATTTTGACTCGTAATTTTGAAGTTTTTCTCTTATTACGGATGTAATTTCATCAGGATTAATTGTTGCCATATCTGTTTCCCTTTGTTAATTCTTTTTTCATATCATCAAATTTTGATTTTAAACTGAAATCCAGTTTTTTATCTTCTATCTCTATAACTAACCCGCCAATTATCTCAGGATTAACCTGATATTGAGGTCGGATTGTTTTTGAAAATTTTTCTTTTAATTTATCTTTAACTCTGCTTCTTCTCTCTTCATCAAGTTCAATTGCGGAGATTATTACGGGAGTTATTATATTATTTATATTATTGTATGTTTTTATATATTGGCTTAAAGTCTCTTGAAGTGCTCCAAGCCTGTTATTATCAAGTAAAAGCAGGATAAAATCAAGCGTAATTTTATCAACGCGTGAAGTTAATAACTTTGATATAATATCTTTTTTATCATCCAAAGTTATAACAGGACTTTTTAATAAACCGTATAGTTCGTTATTGGAATTTAAAAGTTCATTAATAAAAGTTAAATCCTCAAGTACTTTTTCAGTTAAAGAATTATCTTGCGCCGTTTGTATAAGTGCATTTGAATATGTTCTTGCTATTTTTTTGTTTTTTATATCACCTGTAATCATAAATTAATTTTATCCAATTCATTTATCGCTTCATCAATATATATTTTGTGCAAGTCTTTATTTTGATTTAATTGTTCAATAGCATTTTCTTTAGCCAAGTCTACCGATTTTTCGCTTAAGATGTTTATTAATTTAGAATAGAATTTCTTTGTTTCTAAATTTAAAAGCCTTTGCGCGTTATTTGCAATATCTTGTTTTTGCTCTTCCGTTTCATTATAAACTTTATTTTCTAAATTTTTCAGGCTGTTATCGGTATCTTTTTTGATTTTATTAATATCGGCAGGAAGTTTTTCTATGTCTGCTTGAGATTTTAGTAATTCTTTTTGTGCAAGTTCTTTTTCGTCGGTAGAATTATCAACATATTCTTTTATATCTTTTTGAAGGTTTTCTAACTTCTGCTTTAAATTAAGTTTATAAAATATAAAAGAAAGAACAAGAACTACTATCAAAAAGTTTAAAGTATTTGATTTGAGGATAATATCAATAAATTCAGCCATTATTTTCCTCCTTAATATCGGATTTATCAATATAATCGGAATTGACATTATTCCCTAACAATTTATCCGAAATACCTTTTGCCAAATCAACCACCTTATCCTTTAAAACTTCTTTGGCATCAAGCGCGGAACTCCTTAGTTCTTCTTTTTGAGTTTTAATATTGCCAAAAAGTTCTTCTTTATATTCCGCGATTTTGAGCATTTTTTCTTTCTTTAGGTTTTGAGACTTTGATGCAATAATTTCCTGAGCTTCACTGCGTGATTTTTGAAGTTCACTTTCTCTGTATTCTATATTTTCCTGAGTTTTTAACTTAACATTTTTAGCCTCATTAAAGTTTTGTGCAACAAAATCCTGCCTGTCCTTCATTATTTTAAGGATAGGAGCATAAAAGATTTTATTCATCAAAAAGACGAATACAAGAAAACTTATTGCTGCGAATAAAAATGTTGCATCAAATTCCATATTAAAACCTTATTTTAATAACATAAACGCAATAAGCAAACCGTAAATACCGCAGGCTTCCGCAAGAGCCGCACCGATAATAAAGAAGCCTACTAGTTTACCCGAAGCTTCAGGCTGTCTTGCAATACCTTCCATCAGACCTTTTGTAGCAATACCAAGCCCAAGCCCTGCTCCAAGACCGGCTAATCCTATTGCTAAGCCAGCTCCTAAAGTTGCTAAATTACTTTCCATTTTATTCTCCTTTCAATTAATGTTCTTCCGATACCGAGGTTAAAATATATGCTATTGTAAGCATCATAAATACAAATGCCTGTAAAAAGGCAACAAATATTTCAAAAAACATAACGGGTATGGGCGCTGCAATTGCCGAAATCCCCAGCATTACAGATACCAATATTTCACCCGCTAAAATATTTGCGAAAAGACGGACTGCCAAGCTTAAAGGTCTTGTTACCATTTCCAATAAGTCGACGAGGGTTGTTATTATTCCCGTTATACTTAATCCGTGATAAATATACCTTATACCTTTTGCCTTAAAACCTTGATATAAGTAGTATATTAATACAATAACAGCCATAGCGGCAGTCATATTTATATCATTTGTAGGTGAAGCAATCTCTCCTTGTTTTAATTGTATTAGTCTTAAGGGTAATTGCCCCATCAAATTTGCAACTAATATAAACAGAAATAACGAAGCAACAATAGGGATATGTTTTTCGCCGTTCTTTATTTCTGCTAAATTACTCATAAAAAATTTAATAATACTTTCTGCCAAAGCTTGCATTTTAGATGGTATTATATCAAGCTTGCGGGTAAGAATTAAGGCAAGTATGAGAACAAATGCCATTGCACACCACATTGTTATCAAAGTGTCCCAATGCACATGCATACTGCCAATATATCCTGTCCAATGTTCTCCCATTTACTTTTTTCCTTTGAGTATAATTTTATGTTATCACATTACCCTAAAAAAGAGAATTATTTTTATTACCCGATTAGATAAAACATTAATTATTTGCAAAAAATTAAATGTATGTTATAATAAAACACCCGCACATGGGAAGGAAGGTTAAGATGAGAATTGATGCAGTTAAACTAAATATTAAAAATCCTAATTTTCGTGCAGACAACAAAGTTAATACCGTTGTTAATCCAATGTATAATGAAGATAGCGCAAAATTAAAACTTGGTTTAGCTTTACTTGCAGTCATCGGTTCTGCTTCCATCGGATACAGTGTCGTAAAAAAACATAATCCAAATGCAATAAAACGTATTAAAAATTCTTTTGCAGATTTCAAAAACCTTATTAAAAACAAACCTGCAACTGATGCCATAACAAAAAAACTTAACGGAAAAAGAGATGCTCAAGCCGTAAAAATATATAAAGGATATAGAGCTCAAGGAAAATTAACCTCTATGCACAACAAACTGTTAAACGGACAGTTTGACGGAAAACCCGCTAAAGTTTTTGAACATTTAAGAAAGAATGAACAAATTTTACAACAACAAGCAAAATTTGCTTTGTAATATTTTAGATAAAGCAGAAAACACTCATAATCTAAATAAAAATGAAATTGTTGAATTATTGAATTCTGACGGCAATCTATTATACAAAAGTGCCGATAAAGTAAGAAAAAAGTATAAAGGCGATTTTGTACATCTAAGAGGTTTAATTGAATTTTCAAATATTTGCAGATGCAATTGTTATTACTGCGGGCTTAGAAGTGAAAATCAAAAACTTGATAGATACAGGCTAACAGAAAATGAGATACTTGAATGTGTAAATTTTGCCGTTAATTCAGGTTATAAAACAGTTGTGCTTCAAAGCGGAGAAGATATGTATTGGACTTGCGAAAGATTATGCAGTCTGATAAAAAAAATAAAAGAGCATGATATTGCTATAACTTTAAGTATAGGTGAAAGAAGTTTCGATGAGTATAAAAAGCTCAAAGAGGCAGGCTCCGACAGATTTCTTTTAAGGATAGAAACTACGGACAAAAATCTTTATAAACAGCTTCATCCGAATATGAGTTTTGAGAACAGGGTGCAATGTCTTAAAAACCTTAAAAAGCTCGGTTATGAAACGGGAACAGGATGTTTGGTCGGATTGCCTAACCAAACAATCAAGTCTTTAGCCGATGATATTTTATTTTTTAAAGAACTTGATGCAGATATGGTCGGTATTGGTCCTTTAATCCCTCATCCTGAAACACCTTTAGCTAATGCAAATAAAGATAACCTTGATATGGCTTTAAAAGTTATGGCAATAGTCAGACTTTTAATGCCCGATATTAACATCCCTGCAACTACGGCAATGGAAAGTATCAGAGAAAACGGCAGAATTATTGCCTTAAACTCGGGCGCAAATGTAGTTATGCCCAATATAACTAAAGGTGAATACAGAAAAAAATATGAAATTTATCCGAATAAAATCTGTATAAATGACTCACCCGAAAAATGCATAAATTGTATAAAATCAAAAATAGAAAGTATCGGAAGAAAAATATCAACAACAAAAGGCTACAGAAAAGACGCCCTATAACAGGGCGTCTTTTTTATAAAATATTAAATTACATAGCACCTTTAACAATTTGGCTGAAGCTGTCAACTTTTAAGCTTGCACCGCCAACTAAAGCGCCGTCTATATCAGATTGAGCCATTTGTTCTTTAATTGTTTCGGGTTTAACGCTTCCGCCGTATAATATTCTTATTGAATCGGCAGTATTTGCATCATATAAACCTTTTACTACATTTCTAATCATTGCAATTACTCTGTTTGCTTCCGTGCTGTCGCAGGTTTTGCCTGTTCCGATAGCCCAAATAGGTTCATAAGCAATTATTGATTTTGCAACTTCTTGCGCTGTTAAATCTCTTAAAGCTTTTGTAATTTGTGAAGCAATATGATAATCGGTTACGCCTGCTTCTCTTTGTTCTAATGATTCACCGCAGCAAATAATAGGAACTAAGCCGTTAGCTAAGATAGCTTTAGCTTTTTTATTAACCATTTCGTCTGTTTCGCCAAAGTATTGACGTCTTTCAGAGTGTCCTATTATTATATACTCGCATCCTGTATCTTTAAGCATTTGAACGGAGCATTCACCTGTAAATGCACCTTTTTCTTCATAGTAGCAGTTTTGAGCTGCTAACCTTACTTTTCCGCATCCGCAATCTTTTAAAGCTTTATTTGCGGCATATAAAGATGTGAATGTAGGAGCAATAATAACTTCAGGTAATGCAGCTTTATCAATTTCTCTTAATGCCTGCATAACTCCGTTTGTTAAATCAATTGCATCCTGCTGCAGGTTATGCATTTTCCAATTCCCTGCAATAACGGGTCTTCTTGACATAATTCTACCTTCTTTCTTTTCGTAATTAACATGTAGATATTAGTCAAAACATATTTTTTTATCAACATATCTTTACAATTGTATATCCAACACTAGTCAAATCATAAAAACAGAGTTAAAATAACAAAAAGTGTTTTATAGACAAAAGGGGTAAGTTAATGCAGTTTAAATTATTTATGGATTTTATTTGCAGCCTTTTATCAGATATTCTTCCTTGTCAAAATAAAGAATATGTATTTCTGCATATTGATAAATAGTTAATTTCTTCCTTTATCCAATATGTTTTGGGTGTAGTTAAGCACTCGGTATATCATATTGTTTTTTTGGCAATATTCATTAGCTGTTTTAAACATATCATAATAGTGCTGAGGAACTATAAATTCAGTTTCATGGTTCATCATAGTATCACGAAAATCTATATCTATAATTATATCGTTTACTTTTAGGTCTTTTGCAATATCCAGAAATTTATTTAATTCCTCTATATTGTCGTTTACACCATGAATAATTACATATTTTAAAACAATATATATATTTGTGTTATTCTTCAATCTTCTGATATTATTAACGGTTTGTTCAAAAGCATCAACATTTTTTATTTTTTTAAATGTTTCCCTTGTTCCTGCATCTAGCGATATATTTACAAGACTTGAAGGATCAAAATTTATTGTTTCTAATTTTTCAAGGTAGTTGATACCATTCATATTAATTACAATTTTATTACAATTATGTTGAGTTAATTCATCGATAATAGCATCAAATTCTTTCAACATAGTAACATTTCCGCCTTGAAATTCCACCTTCAAATTTTCTTCATCAATTAATCCTTCTTTATATAGCTTTTTAATAACAGGCAAAATTTCATATTTTTTGTAATTAGAATCTTGTAAATATTTTTGAGAACAATAAATACAGCTGCAATCACATTCTTTAAAATGACTTACTATAATATAAGAAATTTTAAAAATCTTTTTTTCAAATAAAGATTTTAAATTGAAAAATCCTTTTTTATTTCCACTTAATTCAATATAATCAGCACAGCCTACACATTCTTGAGGCAGTATTCCTTTTTCTAATTGATTGATATATGTATTTTTAGCTTTAATTATTCTTGATTTTAAATTACTAAAATCAGTATCTTTTATGTCAAAGCCCAAACCTTTTGTATTACTGCAGCAAAATTTAACTTCCTTAGGCAAAAAATGCAGAGTCGTCTCAAGTTTTTTACATTTATAATACTTTTTCATAATTTAATTCCTTTTATAAAATTAACTAGTTGTATTATAAAATAAAATTATAATTTTTTTAAAAAAAAATTTGTAATTAAACTGTCTTTGGGGTACATTTTTATTAACTAGATTATTCAAAGAGATATGAGAATGGAGGTAGTATAAAATGTCCAAAAAGACAATTACGGTTGACGGTAACTACGCTGCAGCGCATATTGCGTATGCATTAAGCGAAGTCTCGGCAATCTACCCGATTACCCCTTCATCAACAATGGGCGAATGGATTGATGAATGGGCATCACAACACAAACAAAATATATGGGGAAAAGAAGTAAGAGTTGCTGAAATGCAATCAGAAGCAGGTGCAGCAGGTGCTGTTCATGGTTCACTTGCAGCAGGTGCTTTAACTTCTACATAT
>CANQJQ010000023.1 GCA_947624265.1 Candidatus Gastranaerophilales bacterium | reverse complement strand
GCACCCGCAAGTACAAGTATAGTACCTCTTTCTTGCAGTACTGCTTCTTTCTGTTCCCTGTTTAATCCCTCTAAAATATTTGACATATATCTTTTATTTTTTTAAAATTAATGCTATTATTATTATATTATAAATATAAATTTTATTAAGACAAATAGGAAAATATATGTCAGAAGATAATAAAAATGAACAACAGATAATGGTGCCTTTGGATGATTTAGACAAGGTGGAAGCTGCTGATTCAAATACATTGGATGCTTTAGCAATGGAGCTTGCTACAATACAACAGTCTGCAAAAAAAGTTGCAATTATAGGAAGCAGAAATCTGCCTATAACTCATCAGCAAATTATAGAAATTTTATCTTATGCACTTGTTATCCAAGGTAATACGGTCATAACCAGCGGAGGTTCATCAGGTACTAATGCTGCAACAATAAGAGGCGCTATGAAAGCAAACCCTGATAAATTAAGAGTTATACTTCCACAAACTATCGGCCAACAGCCTTCTGACGTTCAAGATCAATTAATTGGTGTTCCGAATATTATTGAGCATCCGGATAGATCAATGATGACTTTAGCTGATGCCAGCAGAATATGCAACAGAGAAATTATTGATGAGTGCCAGCAGTTAATCTGCTTCTTATCTCATACATCTAATACCTTGCATAAAGCAATACAACATGCCGAAGATTCACATAAGGTTGTTACCGCTTTTTACCTGGATTAGTATGTTTACCCGTTATAATATAAAAAATGTAATATTATATTTATTTAAAGTTATTTCTTTTTGTATTATACTTTTTAGTTGTTTCACTGTATCAAAATATTTTGTTATTAATTATGATGACTCGTGTCATATATTTTACGATAATGAAGTGAGTTTTTTTGGTAACTTTTTTTTTGATGTATATCATGGGCGCTACATAAGTAATTTCCTTACAAAGCTTATAGGGTACATTATTCCAAGTATATTTAATATTCATCCCAATGTTTGGATTGAAACAGGTGGCGCATTAATCAAAGGAATTTTTTATTTTTTGTTTGTCTATCTGCTTGCGGGTATTGCATTTTTAAACAGAAAAAAAGGGTTTATATATGTTCTGATTGCAACTTTATTATATATTTTTATTCAATTAATTATGTTAGATAAATATCAAGATGTTTTATATACCTCTTTTTACGGATTTACTTTTCCTTTTATTATATTTTTTGCTTTTTGGAAAAAATTTATAATAATTAATAAAAATAATCAGCGAGCGGATTATATCTTATATATATTAGCATTCTTGCTGGGAATTTCAACTGAATGTACTGCAATAATCTCAACAATATCAATGTTTTTATACATTATTATTGATTATATTCAATACAAAAAGATAAGTATTCCGAATATTAAAACAATTGCACTAATGATTTTAGGTAATATTTTATATTTTACAAATAATGGATTTATTGGAATAGCCCATATGAAAGGTACTCTATTTGATTTTAAATCCACATTTTTAAATGGAATAAAAGTATATAATGAATTTATAATCGGATTAAAACAAGTATTTATTTCTGATTATATATATTTTATTATTCCAATTTTAGTAATAATTTTAGTAATTATATTTTCAAAAAGAATTGAACATAAGTCTGTTATTATAAAAACTTCAATTTGTCTTCTTATAGGTCAATGTATATTTTATTTATGTTTATTATTTGCAGGCAGGCATATAGACGGATACTTATATGTTGTACATTTTGACATTATATTACAAATGAATATAGCTTTTTTATTTGTTTTTTACCTACTTATTTCAAATTTCAAAAATAATTATATATTTTATACATTGCTTATATTTCCCTTTTTAATTGTATATTATCTTAATCATTTAGATGGATATCACTACTTTACACAATACTTTATTAATAGAAATGATATTACCCCCCCCCCATTATACTGAAAGGTATTTAAATGAAAGAATTTTGGCTTATTACGGTTATAAAAATGAAATACCTGTACTAAGCGAGTCTGCAAAAAGTTTTACAATAAATGAAAGTATTTATATAAAATCCATATATAATAAGAACTACGATAAAAATATGAATGAAATAAAATTCACAGAGACAATTAATGAAGCATATAACAAATATTTAAGAGAAGGCGGACATGAAATATCTGAAACCGAACTAAATAAAGCCGACTTTCAAAAATTATTGAATAAAAATTACGTTTTATACGGGAAATAATTTTTTGTAAATATCCTTTGCTACGGCTTCACCCATAGAGAAACAACTCATTTGAGTACGAAGTGCGGCTTGTGCTTCAAAATCGGCACTAATAATTCTACCTGCACAGTATAAATTTTTATACTCTTCAGAAATTAAACATTCAATCGGTACATAGTAAGTATTTTTAGAAAATTCAAGTTTATCATCACCGGATTTATTTGTATGTAAATCAATAGGATAATCGCTGGCAAAAGCAACATTTTCAAACATTTTATGATTAAGAATATCTTCTTTGGTATAAGTATAAAGACATTTAACTCTATATGACTCTCTAACCCCCAGCATATCAGAAATATGAGATATATATGAATTTTTAAACCCGGGAAAATATTTCTTACAGAATTGAGCAAGTCTGTAAATTCTTTCTCTGCCTTGCATTAAAGCCCTTGAATACACGAAAGGATCACGAATATCAACATCATCGTCCAAAATTATTCTTGGGGCATTAACCGCAAGACAGTCGGGCATCGAAGGTATTGAAAACACCTGAAAATAAGCCGTATCTTCATATTCAAGCACCCCGTTTTCGACAGCATCTTTAAATATAGGGGTTAAAGCCCAATTTTTACTATCATCCCAAGTACATGCAGTAGATAAATAAATCTGATTATCAGTAAACTCGACTGATGTAACATTTCTGTCCAAGTCTTGGGTTAAAAGCCAGGATGCAAATTCTTGTGTATTTATACCGCCAATTGTAAATCTAAGTGAAGGTGATTGATTTCTTTCATCAATATTTTGAAAATCACAATTTAAAATTTTAAAAATTTCACCATTTGATGTTGCGTCGACAATATATTTCGTTTCAATATATAACGATAATAATTTATGAATTAAAACAACATTAAAAATGGCATTATCAAATGATAAAGTAATATCAGATGCCTGCGAAGAAAAGAGAATATCACAGTTAACAGATTTAAGCATCTTGTCAAATACTATTTTCAATATTTCATGGTTAAACCATCCGGTATTTCCGTCAATATATGTGTGATTAGCAGAGTAGCATTCGGTAAAGTTCAATAAATCAGTATAAAACTCTGTATTAATATTATTCGATGCAACTTTCATAACAGGAATAACAAGCCCTTGTGTAATAGAGCCGCCTAAGACATCGCTTTTTTCAACCAGCAGAGTTTTAACTCCGAGTTTTGATGCAATATATGCGGCAGAAATACCTGCTGTCCCTCCGCCGAAAACAATTAAATCATATTTCATGGTAATTCCTTTATAAAAATATTAATATAATTTTTTAAAATAAGAAATTTTTTTATTTAACTTCATAATTATATATCGATAAGTTATATAACTATAATATTATCTGGTATATTTTTTAAGAAATTCACTATGAGACATTAAATTTGAAACATTAAGTTCATTTGTTCTGTTTTTTATAATAATCTCTGGAGTAAGATTTAAATTTGGGTCTTTATAAGTAATACCTGCTCTAGTGGAAAGCAATTCAATATCGAAATCATTTAAAGGATAATTAATTTTTTCCGGAGACAATGATGCAACAGTACCCATATCAATATTATCAATATAAGTTTTTCCAACATGAAAACCAAGTTTTAAAAGTGCACTCCTAAACGGAGAAGATTTTGAATAAGAAGTTAATACAGAATTTATATTCATTTTTGATTTAATCAATGATAAAAAATCTATTGTCCAAAGAGTCGGGTCTTTTTGAGGTGAATATGCATCTAAAAATACAACATCATATACATTATCCATAGACATAATAATTTTTCTTGCATCGTCAACGTGAAAGTTGATATTAGAATTAGTATATTTTGCGGGATTGAAGTCATATTTATTTTTATACGATATATAATTATAATATATATTATGTAAATTATAATTCTTCTTGTTGGCAGGTATAAAATTACCTAAAAAATTTTAACCCGCCTTAAATCGTCTTCTACGCGTTGTAATTTTAGGAAGGAGTGTAAAAATGATTGATTTAAGCAAATTGGATGATGTTTTTTTAATTTTGACAGTTGTATGTAAACATCTTCTTGCTTTGATTAAAGAAGTTTGTACAGTTGTAAAGAAATAAAGAAATGAGGTTTTATATGTTAGAAGAAAAGAGGTGTTATTACTATGAGCAAAAAAAGATTGTTGAAGGTGTATAGTGTTTATGATAAAACTACTAACTCATATCCCTATTACCCTCAGATGTTTAATTCTAATATTTCAGCATACTGCAATTTTTTGGGTTTTCGTGATTCTACTGATAATCCAAGCAATTACGAATTACACCTTATTGGCTCGGTTCAGTTTGACAAGAATGGTTCTATTCTTGGTTTGCAACCTAATTTTTATGTATATCGCATCGAGTTTGATGAGAATAATATGCTTGTAACTGTAAAGTTGTCATTTGAAAAGCTGGCAAGTCAAGTTAGGAAGAATTTAGACCATTTTTTTGGTTCGTTGTTTACCTAAAATCTCGTAATTTCAGTTATACGGATATTAGGCATTTAGTTAATAGTGTATTAAAGGAGGATTTTTATGATACCTAAAAAAAATGTATTAAATTTAAAATTTGAATTGGAACTTGCTATGTTAGTTGCTGATAGAATTTCAGATGAGATTGATGCCGTTAAGGGTCGTTTGGTTACTTCTTCTGATTTTACTGAGGAAGTTGTTTCTCATTTAAATTATTTGTATGGTTATTTATCAAATGTAAATGCTACTATTTGCCGTACTAAAGATGAATTAATAGTTAAAAATGAAAGTGAGGTAAAAGATGCCGAATAAAGAAACCGTTATTGAAGCCGTTACTGATAAAGTAACTGCTGAAAAAGTGGAACTTGCGCCGTCGATTAAGTTTTATAATAGAGCGAATATGCCCCCTATTAAAGGCTTGATTACAGAAGGTACTAAGCAAGTTATTGAGTCCCCTATTTATGATGACTCCCCTGCTATGGCTTTAAAGCGTTATAATGGTGTAGATAGCAGTATGTTTCCTAATAATCCAAGTTTACCCGTTTATGGTGATTTTACAAATTTACCCAATGTTGCTGAAGCTAGTTTGGTTATTGATAAAGCACGTGAGATGTTTAATGGTTTAGATGCAAGTGTAAGAGCAAGATTTAATAATGACTTTAAAAAGTTTGGTCAATATATTAATTCTTCTGACTTTAATCCTGAAATGCTTATGACTGATGAGTTTAAGAATACTGTTTATAGACAGAAAAAACTCGATGAGGCTTATGCTAAACAGAAAAAAGAGCAAGAAGATTGGCTTTTATCACATCCAAACTGGCAAGCTGAACAGGAAGCACAAGCTAAGGCTCAAAGATACAAAGAGTTTGATGAGTATCTTAAGTCTAAAAACCTTTTGCAGGGATAACAAAAGGTCAGTCGGCGTTATACCTCCTTGTTACATTATAGCCGACTGACACCAAGTTATTTTGCTTGGTGTTTAGATTATTTAAAATTTGTTAATACTTAATATGAAAGGATTTGATGTTAATATGGTATCTAGTTTATCAGGTAATACAGTAAATTTAACTCAGGAAACTGTATTTTCCCGTAGTCCACGTAGTAATGCTATTGATTATAGTACATATACTATGGATCATAATTTTACTTTTACGCACGATGCAGGTTATTTATATCCTGTTTTAGTAACCGAAGTTCTGCCCGGTGATGTTTTTGATGTTAATGTACAAAGTTTATGTCGTTTAAATACTCCTGTTGTTCCTTTTATGGAAAATCTTTATGCAAATTATGAGGCTTTTTATGTAAGGAATAGACTTATTATGGATAAGTTTGTAAATTTAGAAGGTGAACAAAAAAATCCTTATGACTCTGTTGATTTTGAAGTTCCTATGTTAAATTCAGGTACATCAGGTTGTGAAGTTGGTTCAATTTTTGATTATATGGGTGTTCCGCCTTTAGTTAAAAATTTAGAGTTTAGTTGTTTACCTTTTCGAGCTTACAATTTAATTTATAATCAATGGTATCGAGATGAAAATCTTCAACCGTGGTTACCTATTGGTGGTACTGTTACAGGTTCTTTTGATGAAAAAAATCTTAAATATGATGATGAGTTCGGTCAAACTGATGATATAAAAAATTATAAACTTATGCGTAGAGCTAAAAAGCATGATTATTTTACTTCGTCTTTACCTTTCCAGCAAAAAGGACCTGCTGTTTCTTTGCCATTTAGTGGTACTATCCCCGTTGTTGGTAATGGTATTGCGCTTGGAGTGACAAATGGTTCTGAAAATGCTGGTATGATTTATGGTTTAACTGGTAATTCAGGAAAATCCGAACCGTTATATAATGCTTATGGAAAAACTAATGGTACAATTATTGATCAGGTTGGTCCTAATTGGGTTCGTCAAGCTATAGGTGTTGTTTCTGACCCAGCTAAATCTGGTTTAGTTGCTGAACTTAGTGGTGCATCACCTATATATATATCAGATTTTCGTCAAGCAATGCAGATACAAGCTATTTATGAACTTGATGCAAGAACTGGTACAAGATATAAAGAACTTGTTAAAGGTCGTTTTGGAGTAACTATTGCAGATGCTACACTTGATAGACCTGAATATTTAGGAGGTTTTTCAACTGCGTTTTATACTCAGCCTTTGGCTCAGACTTCTGCTGGTTCTTCTGACCAAACGCCTCTTGCTAATTTATCGGCTGTATCAAGTAATAGTTCTTCAGGTCATTTATTTACTAAGGGATTTGATGAACATGGTTGGTTAATCGTCTTAAAATCTGTTACTCATGAAACTTCTTATGCTCAGGGTTTACCTAGAATGTTTTCTAGAAAATCAAGATTTGATTTTTATGAACCATTACTTGCACATATTTCTGAACAGTCAATTAAAAATAAAGAGATATATGCACAGGGTAGTGATGTAACTAACGATGATGGTACTAAAGTTGATGATGGTACTTTCGGATATCAAGAAGCTTGGGCAGAATATCGTTATATGCAAAATAGAGTTGCTGGTTTAATGCGCCCGAATGTTCCTTTAAGTTTAGCAAATTGGAATTTAACAGATAAATATGAACAATTGCCTTTATTAAATGATGCTTGGCTTCAAGAAAATCCTGATATTAAGAGATTAGTTGCCGTTCAAAATCAACCTATGTTTTTAAGTAATGAGTCTTTTGATATAAAAGCTACAAGACCGTTGCCGTTGTACAGTGTACCTTCGTTCTTAGGTAGTCATATATAGAAAGGAGTTAGATTATGGCTGAACCCTTTAGTGCAAGCGCTCTTTTAGGTGCTGGAATTATTGGAGGTACTTCTCTTATTGGTGGTCTTTTTGGTCGTCATTCTAGTAATAAAGCTTCTATGGCTGCAGCAAAACAACAGTATCAGTATAATTTAGCTTTGCAACAGCAAGCACAAGCTTGGCAAGAACATATGAGTAATACTGCACATCAACGTGAGGTACAAGATTTAGAAGCTGCAGGATTAAATCCTATTCTTTCTGCTACAGGTGGTAACGGTGCTTCTACTGGTTCTGTTGGTGCTGGTTCTGTTGGTATGCCTCAGACTTTTGGTTTGACTGGTACAGATTTGGCAAGTACTGCAAGTAGTGTTGCTGATGTAATGAAAACTTTAACTCAAATACCATTAGAACGTTATAAAAGTCCTTTAACATTTTTAGGTAGTATTTTTAATAATTTTAAAGGCACAAAAGTTGGAAAAACTGCTGAAAAAATGGCAGGTAGTTTACTTAATTTGAGTGCTAGTGATGTTCTTGGCAATAAAGGTACTGCTAAACAGTCAACTTTATTAGGTAATCGTCTTTCTGATGAGTTTATTAAGAAATTGGGACGTGCTTTAGGTTTTCATTCTACTTCTTCTAAAAGTGGTTATAAACTTTATGGCTACGCTTCTAAAAATTCAAATGATATGTTTACCGATATTGATGATTATATACGTAGAAAATATGATGTTAGAAATGGACAGATAAGGAGATAATTTATGAAAAGATTTTTTAACAATCCTAGTAACGCACAGTCAAAGTTTAATTACTTCGCTTGGAATATTAATAAGAGAAATCTTATGAACATTCCACTTCGTGGAGGCATTAGGCTTTAGTATCCATTCCATGGGCGGATTTACCTTCTTAAGTCCGCCTTTTTTTTAAAATAAGGAGTAAATTATGTGCGTTAATCCTATATCTATGTGGTTATGTAGTGAACCTTTAAGAGTTTTTGGTAATTTTTTTGTAAATACTAGACAGTATCATGAAACCGTTAGACTTGATAAAGAGTATGTATTTTTTGGTAATAAAAACCAGTATTATAAAAGATTTAGAAATGTTCAATTAATATATGTTCCGTGTGGAAAGTGTATGACTTGTTTACAAAAGCGTAGTAGACAATGGTCTTTACGTATAGGAAGTGAGTATTTGAAATATAATAAGAATTGTGTTTTGACTCTTACTTATAATGATGATAATCTTCCTGAAGAAGGACTTTTAAATTATAAAGATATTCAGTTGTTTTTAAAGCGTCTTAGAAAAAAATATAAAGATACTAAGATTAAATTCGTTTGTAGTTGTGAGTATGGAAAACAAACTTACCGCCCTCATTATCATATTATTTTGATGAATTATTTTCCTCCTGATGTTGATTTGTGTAAACCTTATAAGATAACTAGAAAAGGTTCAAAACTTTATAAAAGTAAAGAGTGTGATGATTTGTGGAGTAACGGTTTTGTTGATGTTGGTCTTTGTGATTACCATACGTCCAGATATGTCGCACAATATTGTATGAAAAAAGTTATTAATAAGAATAATAATATTTGGCAAGCTAAAAATGAAGCTTCACGTGAGCGTATGATATGTAGCCAAGCTATAGGACTAGATTATTTTAAGCGTAATGTTGAAACTATCTTTAGTGGTATGAAATGTATTTTTGGTGGTAAAAGTTTTCCTATTCCCAAATACTTTATTAATAAATGTAAAGAATTATATCCTAAAATTTATGAAAAATATAAACAATCTATAAGGGAATTAATGTATGGCTTTGAACTTAACTTTATTGAGATGCGTAGGCGCGTTGTTATTGAAAATCGTTATATTAGTATGTATAATTTATTTCATAGTTATTAGGAGTATTTATGACTGTATTTCTACTTTTTTGTATACTTTTATGTTTATGTCCTTTTTTACGTAGTTTTTTAAAATTTATAATTGTAATAATTTTAGTTGTTTTATTATTTTTTGTTTTACAATTATATAGCTTAGATGCTACTGGTGATATATCTGAGAGTACAAAATATCCTCAAGGAATTTTTTGTCAAGATTGTAAATAATTCATTTAATATATTGACAATATATATTATGTAAAAACAAACTTTTATCATTAAGAGAACTATTTATACGTACATAATCAAAAAAATTCAATACAAAGGCTACCAGACGTGTGTTAAAATAAATTGAATTTTCAAATTTATTTAGTACTTTGACAAATTTAATAAAATCAGCAGATAGAGTAGAATTATTTAAGATGCTCTTAATTAAAAATAATTTTAACTCAATGTTCTCTATTCCATCATTAATAAAAGGGGATAAATATATAAATTCATTATTAATTTCAATTGCATCAATGAATATATTATTTTCTTTTGCTAAATTCAGCAATAATTTTGAATTGTATCCTGCACCGTAACATATGTCTAAAACTTTTATATTTTTTTTATTTAAAATATTAGCAGGTATAACAAATTTATCCGCTGCCTCTCTTAGCGCTCCTGTTTTTGAATGCAAAATATCTTTTATATTTTCATCATACATTCCTACGGATTTATCATCTGTTATTATGAATTTTATATTTTTTAAACAACACATATTATCGTTATATTTCTCTTAGATATTTTCTATAAAATATTATCATTATATATCTATAAGATATTAAATTTAGTAAAACAATTTTTTAATATTTTTTTTATTTTAATAATTTTTTTTAAAAAAATGCAAATAAACAAAAAATCTTTATATAGAGGGATTAACATAATTTGCTAATTAAATAATATATGATTGGAGGCAGCAATGAACAATAAAGACATAAATATTATGCTTGTAGAAGACCATAAGTTAATAAGGGTTGGCATAAGGACACTGTTTGATGAGGCAGACGGTTATAACGTTGTATGCGAAGCGGACAGTGCAAAAGAAGCAATAAAAATGGCTGAAAATGCTAATATTGATATTATTTTACTGGATTTGGGACTGCCCGACACAGACGGTACAAAAATTATAGCAAAATTACAAGAAATAAATCAAAAAGCAAAAATAATAATATTATCATCTCATAACCAAGATAGCGAGGTATATAAGTGTATACAAGAAGGGGTATATGCTTATATTATAAAAGATATTAATACAGAAATTCTGTTAAATATAGTTAAAAGCGTTAATGAAGGTGCGATGTGGTTTGACCCGAAGATTGTACCTTTTTTAAGGAATAAAACAGATACACAGGCATTACAAAAAAAGACATCAAGAATTAATTTTAAAAATACACATGCTAATTTAACAGAAAGAGAATATGAAGTATTAAAACTTGTTGTTGAAGGTATGTCCAATAGTCAAATAGCAAATGAATTGTGTATTAGCGAACATACGGCAAAAGCACACGTATGTAATATAATTCAAAAACTTGTCGTTGATGACAGAACTCAAGCAGCCGTCAAAGCTTTAAAAGAAGGTCTTGTTTAATTGATTTTTTATTTAAAGTTAAAAAATATTAAATATTTTATTTAAACTAACAAAAAATATCTTAATCTGACTTATAATAAATAAAAAATTCGGAGGTAAAATGAAAAATCTTATAAATAAGCAGAGAAAAATTGATATTAATGAACTGCCTAAAGAACTTCCTGATTTTTCTTCTTCGTTTGAACCAAAAGATTCTCTTATAAAACGCTGGATTATAAATTGGATATTATCTTCTCTTTCAAACAAATCAATTAAAGAAAATGATATTCTGCCTAAAAAATCAGAAATTTCCGAATATCTCGGTGTAAGTATAGGAACTGTTCAAAATGCAATAAGATACGTTGAAGATGAGGGTTTTCTCAAATCAAAACAAAAACTTGGCACAATGATATCTAATTTTACCAATCCTATAAACTCATATGTAAAATCAACTTCAAAACGTGATAAGGCTGTAATTGCAATAAAAAAAGTTATATTGCAAAAAGAATTTAAAGTAGGAAAACCAATTCCTTCTACAAGAAAAATGTCTGAATATCTGGGAATTTCACAAAATACAATACGCCTTGCATACGAATATTTATGCTCAGCAGATATACTTGAATCTCTGCAAATGAAAGGTAATGATTCTAATTGGTATCTTAAAAATATTCCCACCATATCTAATAATGAACTTAAACATCTTGAAAATTTATCAGCACAAACAATAGTATTAAAATTAACAACAGGCATTAAATCTTATCTTGCCGATAATTATAAAATCGGAGATAAAATTCCTTCTCATGAAGAGCTTGCGAAACAATTTAATGTAAGCGTAAAAACAGTTCATGACTCAATTTCTCAATTGATTAAAGAAAGAATAATTATCTCAAGACGTGGCAGATACGGAAGTATTTTGGCTCAAGATCCATTAAATCCGGTATACGACACATTAAAAGAAAATTCGATTTTTGCAAAGGCTGAAGATGCTGTTTTTTACAGTTATCAAAAAACTAAAGTCAATTTGATTAACTATATTAACAATAACTTCAGCGCAGGTGATAAACTGCCTTCAATGACAGATTTATCAAAAAAATTTGATGTAAGTACAAATACGGTCAGGAAGGCTTTAATATCGCTTGAACAAGACGGGATAGTTACTTTTTCAAGAGGTCGTTTTGGAGGCACTTTTATTATAGAAAAGCCTGAATCGGCAGAGAAACAACAATACCAATGGTTATCTATTAATCCGGAGTACATATAATATGTGCTAAAATTATAAAAACAATTAGTTTAAATATTATTTACATAACTCAAATTATCATATTAATTGAATTATAAAAAACGGAAATAATTACGGCAATGAAATATACTAAAAAAAATGATAAAATAATAATATAATTCGTCGTCAGACATATCATAAAGTTACTAGTTAATTAAGGAGGCTCCTATGTCAAATTCTGCAACACAAAGTGTACAAGCAAATAATTTATTAACATCAAAATTTACTGAAGAATTCGAAAAATATTTAAAAAAGCAATCATTAAAAGCAACGTTTAACGGTTGTGATATAGAAACATTCAGTTGGTATAAAAAAATGTTAGGCATAGGTTGTTAGATATATATAATTTAAAAGAACCCCCGTTATAAGGGGGTTCTTTTTTGCTTAGATACGTAATTTTTGATAAAATGTTTATATGAAAAAGTATATATTAATACTATTTTTTATTTTATTTATATTTCAAATATTACCCGCTACTGCGGAGGATGAAACATTAATAATCTTTGATGCTTCCGTCAGTATGCTTGAACCTTTTGACGGAACTCCTAAATATATATCAGCAATTAAACAAGCAAAAGAGGTTTTAAAGAATTTCCCCGAATCAAAAAAAATCGGATTAAGGACAATAGGTATATCTGTTGATTCGGCACTTTTAGCTTTGTTACAAAATCCCAATGACCTATGTAAAGCAACAAGCTTAGTAGTTCCGATTAAAACAGATACAATTAATTCAATAAATTCAAGTCTGGATTCAATTTTTCCCCTTGGGACTACCCCGCTGGAATATTCTCTATCAATGGCTGTTAATCATGATTTTACAAATAACTATTACATAAAAAAACATATAATCTTAATTACTGACGGAGCGGACAGTTGTAATGGTGATCCCTGCAGATTTATAAGGCAAATTATGAATACCAGAAAAGATATTAAAATTGATATTATTGCTATCGGGGTTAATGCAGAAGACTTTGAACAACTGAATTGTCTTTCAAAATCCACATCGGGATCTATATCTAACGTACAAGACACAAAAGAACTTAATTTAGCTTTAAAAAATTTCTTGAATCCTGATATATCCTCAAAAGCTGTATTTCAGCCTCAGAATACAAAATATAAGAATTACACATTTCAGTTTGAATATTAGTATGGTAAATTTATATATATGAAAAATATAATAACTTTAATATTTATAATTAGTTTATTAGTTTTATATCAGCCTAAAACACTTTCATACGAAGAGTTTAACGGAAAATACGGCTACGGAGATATAGGCGAAAATAAACATAATATTAAAATATCAAAGGATGAGGAAATACTTTTCATAATGGATTTTTCCGGAAGTATGAATAAAAAAATGGGGTATACTCCAAAGAGTTTTTTGGCTATTGATGCAATTAGAGAAATTTTAGATGAAATCGGAGCTGAAACAAAAATCGGACTTAGAATTTTTGGAGTAACAGATAAACCTACGGTTGAAAGGTATGGCAACAAAGTATATATTAATAAAGAAAATTTATGTACAGCTTCATCGCTTGTATTGCCGATAGCAAGATATAATTCAAATAATATTTCAGATAAACTGTCAAAATATGTCCCTCGTGGTGCAACTCCGATTGGATATTCTCTAAGACAAGCAATCCAAAATGATTTTGATCCTGCTTCCGAAATTAAACACATTATACTTATCACGGATGGCAATGAAAATTGCGGTGATAACCCTTGCATGTTTATAAAAAACCTTATGCAGTATAGAAATGATTATAAAATCGACGTAATTGGGATTACCGTTGATGAAAATGCATATTCTCAACTTAAATGTATTTCTAATGCAGGAAAAGGTGATTACTACTCCGTAGAAACTCCTACGGATTTTAAAATAAAATTTACTCAAGCAGTTAATTCCACAAATAGTTATGCTCCCAAGGATAATCCTGTAACGATACATCAAAAACCAAAAGAAATAATCGACAGAACATTATACAAAAATTTTTCATTTGAATTTTATAATTAATCATCTTTTGGATAATGACAATATGCAAAGTTTTTGTTAGTATTATCTTATAATTACGAGTGAACTATGAAGAAATTTTTTATATTAATTGCTATAACAACATTAATTACGTCAGCATCTGTTTATGCAGGTTCAAACTTTACATATTCAACCCCTGATGCATACAAATATACTCCTGAAAGTAATGATGACGGTAAAGAAAAAATCCTTTTTATTGTTGATTTTTCAAACAGTATGAATGAACGTTTAGGATATAGAACAAAGCTTGATGTTGCTTTATCAACGTTGAGAGAAACTCTGCCTATGATTCCTTCGGGAACCCCTGTAGGATTAAGAGTATACGGACATAAGACAGGCTTTACCCCAAAGCAAAGCTGCAGCGCATCTCAGCTTGTTGCGCCAATTCAACCCAATAATGCGGTTAATATTTATTCAAGACTCAACTCTATTAATGCCGTTGGTTGGACACCTATTACATACTCACTCAAACAAGCAGCGTTCTTTGATTTTGGCGATACAAGTTCAAGAAAACGTATAATTCTACTATCTGACGGTGGAGAAAATTGTGATGAAAGTCCTTGTGATTTTGTTATTGAATTAATGAAATATAGAGACGACATTAGAATTGATGTTATAGCCCTTGCTGTCGGCGACCAAAGTGCAAATAATCAGCTTAAATGTGTAGCTCTTGTTACCTCAGGAAAATTTTATAATGCAAATACAGCCTCTGAGCTTAAAAACAGTTTGGAAGATACTCTAAACCTTCAAAAAGAAGTGCAGGGGAAAATTATCAGCAAATAAAAAAGCGGTATTTACCGCTTTTTTATTGATATAAAGGTGCTAATTTTGCTTCCTGTTGAGGGATGACTCCTTCTTCTATCGGTAGATAAACCCTATAATCTATAACAGAGAAACAATTATCTACAGATTCAATTTTCTTAAGTTCATTATCATTAATATTGTTATTCTCAATCATTTCCGCAATTTGTTCAAATCTGTGAACATGCTCCATAAATCTTTCTGTAGCATAATCCTTCGCCTGCCAGGTGGTAATTAAAAACGGCCAATCAGAACTTTGAAGCAATAAATTTTCTCTTGCCAATTGATTTAAAGCTCTATGGAGAAGTTTATCCTCAGGGATTTTTTCATAGTTTTTAACTATATCAATTATACGATTTTCACATCCGTGAATAATAGGCCACATCCATTCCGTCAGATGATTCATCCATACATAGAAATGCCCGCCTTGACCCCAAGAACTTTCCGGTATCTGAATAGTATCGACCGGCGGATGTTTTTCCAAATATTCACCTGCAGTACATCTTTCTATTTCAGGTAAGAAATTATTTAATTTTCTTACAACCTGTTTTATAAACTCAATACCTTCAAACCACCAATGTCCGTATAATTCCGTATCAAATGATACCATTAACAAACCTTCTTTATTTTTAGCTTTTTTATAATCATTTAATAAATGATAAATTAGTGTTGTATAGTGGTCAGAATTGGAATTAACCTGATTCATAGCTAAAACAGGGTCATATAACATTTTATCGCCCAAATCAGTCTTAGGAGAAGTAATTCTCCAATAATTCATACCTGACTTATCATCTTTTTTATGGAATTCTCGATAAACTCCGTCACCCGGGTAACCGTCAGCTGCAGACCATACTTGAAAACCTGCTCTGTCATTTCTTCCCATTACTGCAACTTGTGCATCAGGAAGCCAATATGCGGAGTATGTATCATAACCCGTAGCTTCACGTTTAGGGAGCGGAATATATTCAATATTTCCGTATATACCGACAACTCTTCTTTCTCCGACCGAGTTACCGCCTTCTATTACATGTGATTCAGTAAAGAAGTATTCAATATCATTATTCTGAAGTGTAACTTCTATAGCAGGACGCCATTTCTTTTGTCCGTCTTTACCGATAAATTCATAACCTTGTCTGTATGCACACTCAGGAAGCCAACAGCCTTTTGCTTTTTTACCGAATAAACGTTTTGTTGTATCCTGACCTACCTTAAACTGTGCATTTAAGTTTGAATCTGTTGCTAAAAGCGGAGAAAATCCGTGTGTAGCACCGGAGGTTGTTATTTCAATACAGCCTAAATCTTGATATTTCTTAAAAGCACTTATTAAGTCTTTATTGTATTTATTTACAAAACTGTCTTTTATGTGGTTAAACCAATCAAAATAGTATTTTGCTAAATATTTTAAGTGCTGTGAATGAGGAACATTCGGATCAGGATATCTATCCAAATCTTCAGATACAGACTTAATCCTTGAATCCAAATATTCTACAAATCCGTTTTGTAAATGTTCATCATTTAACTGTTCCGCAAGTATCGGAGTTATACCAACAGTTAATTTTGCTTTAATACCTTCTTCTTCATAGAGTTCCGAAATTGCATTTAATAAAGGAACGTATGTTTCCGACATACATTCATAGAGATTTTCTTCTCCAAACGGCCACATACCTGCCATCCTGTAATATGGAAGATGTGAATGTAACATAAAAACAAATGATCCTAATGACATAATGTCCTCCGACTTTAATTATGTAAATACAAGTTATTTATAGCACAAATTTGAAAAAAATATAACCCTATAGTATTAATTCTATAGTATTGTTTACAAAAGTTATAGAAAAGGCAATATTTAATATTTATAAGTTTTGTATCTGTATGAAAATTAACAATATATCCTTATATTCACACAATTTGTACGGTAAATACACAAACAATAATATTTACGGTAATTCTTATAAAAAAATAAAAAGCTTTGGAAAATCAAACAATGATAACTCATTTAAAGCATTCAAAACTTGGGCGGAAGAAACTGATTTTTATTCTAAAGCATTAAATATAATAGATTTTACAGGTGAAATATTAGGTTCCGGATTTGAAGGCACAACTTATGAAATCCCTGATAACGATAATTGGGTTATTAAAGAGGAAAAAAGATCCGCCTCTATACCTGTAAAAACAGATAGTCCTCAAATAACTGAAATTCCTGATTTGACTCCAAATCTTAATCTGGGACAAATGATAGCACATGTTATTGTCCCAAGCACACCATATTCTTCAAGAAGATTTTTTATATTAAAAAAACAAAAAGGCGAGACATACGGTGTTTCTTATGATAAAAGAAACCAAGTATCAGAATCTAATATAAATACTCATCTTAAATCACTTAAATTATTATCATCCTTCCCAATTGATAGTTTTAAAGAAGTTGTAGAGGAGGTAGTTCAAGCAAATAAAGCAGGTCTTAAATTTGATTTTTATAACCCAAACAATATAATGATTGATGAAGAAAATAAAAAAATTAACTTTGTTGATGTTGATAAAGGCAGCATTCATCCACTAAAGAACCAACTGGCTGATATATTATTTTCATTACTTGATGGTGAATTTGCAAAGAACTTCAATAAATATTGCAACTCAAATACCAAAAAAAATGAGGCAAGAAAATACTCTTATGAAATAATTTGTAAATTTGAAACCGCAGTTAGAGCCTGCGGCGCAGACTTCCAAAAAACTGCAGGATACGAAATGCTGTTAAATAGTTTATTAAAATAAAAATTGATGTATAATATTTATTATGAACATTGAAAACTAAATATGGGGACGTTTTGGATTTGACGGGTGGATTGGTGTATTCAAGCTGCGGGTCCGAGAGCTGTGCTCGGTTATCAACGGGCAAACTAAAATAAACGCTACAAATAACGTAGTAAAAGCTGATTTTTCAAGAGCTGCTGCTCTTGCTGCGTAAGCGCAGTTCAGCCGTTATAATGGGCCAGCTTGCCGTTCATTATAACGCCAACATGCAAGCTGCAATTTCGTAACGGAAGTAGCGAAACTAAGTATTACTTCCAAACTGCGTATCAGTTAAAACTGCTATGGTAATTTTATAGGAATGGTTCGCGCCGTAATTTTACCTAAATTAACAGACCTACACTCGTAGATGCAGGTTTATATCCCATTCCGGACGAGAGTTCGAATCTCTCCGTCTCCATTTATTGATAATCGGAAATCAGGTTAGAGATTTCGAACTGATTATCTGCTCCTTTGTCGCAGATAACTGAGTTCTGCTCTTCGAGTATCCTGACTCGTACGGCTCATTCTTCGCCTACGATTCAAGAGAATCTCTCCGTCTCCATTTATTAATAATCGGAAATCAGGTTAGAGATTTCGAACTGATTATCTGCTCCTTTGTCGCAGATAACTGAGTTCTGCTCTTCGAGTATCCTGACTCGTACGGCTCATTCTTCGCCTACGATTCAAGAGAATCTCTCCGTCTCCATTTATTGATAATCAGAAATAATGTTGGAGATTTATCAAAATCTCACAGCAGCTTAAATCATTAAAATTATGAAAAACATTGCTCTTATTTTAGCTTCAGGTACAGGCTCAAGAATGGGTCTTGATATCCCAAAACAATTCTTTAAATTAAAAGATAAAACTGTTTTGGAATACTCTGTATCCGCATTCCAAGAACATATTGATATTGATGAAATTATTATTGTCTCTAACCCTCAATATATAGATTTAACAGAAAAAATTATTAATAAAAAAACTTATACAAAAGTATCTAAAATAATTTCAGGCGGAAAAACAAGACAAGAAAGCTCTTATAATGGTGTTTGCGCAATAGATGACAATGAGGATAACGTACTTATACACGATGCAGCAAGACCATTCATTTCGCAAAAAATAATATCTGACTGTATAAATTCGCTTAAAAAACACAATGCAGTTAATACTGTAATAGAAGTTACGGATACAATTGTTGAGGTAGACAATAACAATTATATTTGCAGCGTCTTTGACAGAAAAAAATTACGCAGATGCCAAACTCCGCAAGCATTTAAAGTAAATATTATTAAAAAGGCTCACCTTCTTGCAAAACAACATAATTTTTTATCTGCTACCGATGATTGCAGTTTAATACTTAAATATAACCTTGCCAAAGTTTTTTCTGTTATCGGCTCGGAAGATAATGTTAAGATAACTTATCCGACGGATTTAAATTTATAAATTCTTAATTTTTTTTAATATTTTTTTTAAAAGACTAAAGTATTCAATAATTAATCCGATATATCTTATGTATTACTATGCATAGGGATTAATTATGGATATGAAAAAAGAAAAAGAATTAAGTCTTGATACAAACATTAAAAGTATCTATGATGATGAAACTTTAGACATTAAACTGCTTTCACTTGCCGAACTTCTTGAGCCGGATTTAATTTCAGGAAACGGTCTTTCAGGTAACGGTTTTTTCGGTAACGGAATATCAGGAAACGGACTATGTGGCAACGGCATTTCAGGTAATGGACTTTCCGGTAACGGTATATAAACCAATATTTAGTTTGATTATTTGAATTATCTTGTTATAACTGAGCCGGGGCGAAATAAATAAGCCTGTATGCCTTAGGTGATTATTTCGGCACGATAATTTCAAATCTTATATAATAATTTTTAGATGTATCCGTTTTTGACGTTGTATGATTTTATAATAAAATAGAATATAAATTTCATATGAATTACTTTATTTTGCGGAAGAAAACGATTTAACTAAATATATTTTAGTAAGATATTATTTGCAATAAATTAAATAATTTTATATTATTTTTTTATGAGTAAAATATTATTATTTATACCTTGCTATAATTGTGAAAAAGAAATAATAAAAGTTTTAAGCTCACTTAAGGATTTTAAAACATATTTTAATGAAATCATTGTAATAGATAACATAAGTAAGGATAATACATTAAATAATGCAATAGATTTTGCGAAAAATAATCCCGACATGCCTTTAAAAGTTATGCAGAATGAGCAGAATTATAATCTTGGCGGTTCACATAAAGTTGCTTTTGAATATGCAATTAAAAATAATTTTGATTATGTAATTATTTTACACGGGGATAACCAAGGGAATATTG